>NZ_JARFXU020000024.1:0-67205 GCF_029581595.2 Arthrobacter sp. NQ7
TCCAGCCGTTCCAGCCGGAGCTCATACCGCCGCTGCAACACATCCACATCAGTGCCTCCATGGGCGCCGGAAGCCAAAGCAGCATCCTCCCGGTCCAGCGCGTGAAGGGCGGCAACAGAGGCAGAAACACCCTCCGTCACAACCCCAACACCGCTGCCGATTCCCATACCCACATCATCCAACGAGGGTCCGACAATCAGGTTCGCAGGGCAACCGGAATGGCAGTCCTATCCGCCGGCGAACGGCGGCAGCACGTCCACCACGTCGTCGGCGCCAAGAACCGTCGCCTGGTCCCGCACGGCCACTTCGTTAAGCAGGAAGCTGCTGCGCGAGAGCAGCCGCTGCAGCGGGGGCGTACCCGCCGGCGGTTCGGGCCGGTCCACGGCGGCAACAACCTGCAGCAGGTCCGCCACGGTGGACCCCGCCGGCAGGTCGAACTTCTCTTCCTCAAACCCGGCGGCGGCGCGCGCGGCAGCAAAGTAACGTACAAGCATCCCGGTCAGCCCCCGATTGCGCTCATGCTGCGGTCCGGCTGGACGAAGTCCGGAGCGTCGAGTCCCACGTGGTCCATGCCGTGGGCTTTCGGTTTGATCCACATGGCGTCCTGCCAGCGCTGCGCCAGGTCGTCGTCGGACGCGCCTGAACGCAGCAACCCGAGCAGGTCGAACTCTTCGCGTGAGAACAGGCAACTCATGATCTTGCCTTCGGCCGTGATCCGGGTGCGCCGGCAGTCCGAGCAGAACGGCTCGGTCACGGAAGCGATGATGCCCACGGTTCCCAGCACGGGACCATCCGCAGGCGCCGGACCATCCACCCGCCGTCGTACGTCAAAACGTTCCGCCGGGGCACCGTCACGGGCCCGTCGGTCCGGAGTGAGCACAAAGTCACGCGAAAGCAGTTCACGGATTTCGGCGGCGGTAATCATATTGCGCCGGGTCCAGCCGTGGTCGGCATCCAGCGGCATCTGCTCAATGAACCGCAGCTCATATCCGCGGCCCAAAGCCCAGTCCAGCAGTTGCGGCGCCTCGGCGTCATTGATGCCGCGCATCAGCACCGCGTTCAGTTTCACGGGCCCCAGACCGGCCGCCCACGCCGCATCCACACCGGCAAGCACCTGGTTTAGGAAGGGCCTCCGGGTCAATTGGGCAAAGGTCTCCTCGTGCAGCGAATCCAGCGAGACATTGATGCGCGTCAGCCCCGCCGCCTTGAGCGGCGCCGCCTTCTTCGCCAAGCCAACACCGTTGGTGGTCATGGAGATCGGCAGGTCCGGATGGTTCCGGCGCAGGGCCGCGATGATGTCCACAAGGTCGTGCCTTACCAGGGGCTCCCCGCCCGTCAGGCGGAGTTCGCGGACCCCCAGTTGACCCACGCCAATCCGGACAATCCGGACGATCTCATCCGCGGACATCACTGCCTGTTTTGCCAGCCACTCCAGGCCTTCGGCGGGCATGCAGTAGGTGCACCTCAGGTTGCACTTGTCCGTCAGGGACAGCCTCATGTCGGTGGCACGCCGGCCGTACCGGTCCACGAGGCCTGCGGGCGCATCGGCGGGCCGGCGCCCGGGAACGGCGGGCAGCGCGGATGCTGCTTCCTCCCGCGGCTGGGGCATACCTAGCTGGACACTCATGAATTCAGGCTACGCCACGTTGAGCCGCGGATCACACACATGACTGCGCCCGACGCCAACCTGCGGGGAGTTGCAGCAGATCCGGCGCCCTTTGGCGCCGGGAAACCTATGCTGGAGGGGTGAAGAGTCCCCGGCCCGGAGGCCTGATGGACGACGGCGGCACCGGCCTTCCACGGCAGGCGTCCGACGGCGGCGCGCACCCAGGTGCGGGCCCTGTCCCGAGCGGGGGACAACAGGCGGCAAGCCCCGGCGGGGCGACCCGGAGGCCCGTGCAGGACACGCAGGAGGCGCCGCGGCAGGCCAAGTGGCAGAACAAGCGGCAGGACATACGGCAGGACAACAGCCAGGAACGGGATGGACGGCACCGGTCCCTCGCGGCTGCAGCCGGTGTTGCGGCTGTTGCCGGTGGCCTGGTGGCCGGGGAACTGCTGGCAGGTTTCCTGAGCCCGTCGCTGTCGCCCCTGACGGCGGTGGGGGGTGCTGTCATCGACGCAGTGCCGCCGGGCGTCAAGGACTGGGCCATCTCCCTCTTCGGAACGGCCGACAAGGCCGCGCTCCTGGCCGGCATGGCACTCGCCATTGCCCTGCTGGCTGCCGTGGCAGGCGTCCTCGAAGACAACCGGAAATTCGCCGGAATCGCCGTGGTGGGAATTTTTGGGGCAGCGGGAGCCGCAGCCGTGCTGACCCGCGCGCAGGTGACACCCGGCGCCCTGGCACTTCCCGTGCTGGCCGCCGTGCTTGCCGGCGTCCTCCTGCGGTTCCTGATCCGGAAACTCCACGCCTGGCGCGGGGAGGCAGCCGCCGGCACCGGCCCATCCCGCCGCAGCTTCTTCCAGTCCCTTGCCGTCACCGCCGCGGTTTCAGCCGTGGGAGGCGTGCTCGCGGGAATCTGGCGCAGCGCCGCCATCGCGGCCAGCGAAGCCAGGGCCCGCATCTCCCTTCCCGCACCGGCCTCACCGGCCCCGCCCATCCCGGCCACCGCCGAATCAGGGGTAGCCGGTGCAACTCCGCTGGTTACGCCCAACCGGGACTTCTACCGAATTGATACGGCCCTGTCCGTCCCGGCGGTCAACGCGGATACCTGGGTCCTTAGGGTCACCGGGATGGTCGAGCGTGAGGTACAGCTCTCCTTCGCCGACCTCCTGGCCATGCCGCTGACCGAGCGGCACATCACCATCGCCTGCGTCTCCAATGGTGTGGGCGGGGACCTGATCGGCAACGCCCGCTGGCTGGGCTGGCCGCTCCGCGAACTGCTGGCCCAGGCCGGCCCGCAACCCGGCGCGGACATGGTGCTCTCCCGCAGCGCCGACGGATGGACGGCCGGCACGCCCCTGGACGTCCTCACCGACGCCAGGGACGCCCTGCTGGCCGTGGGCATGAACGGTGAGCCGCTGCCGCTGGAGCACGGGTTCCCCGTGAGGCTGGTGGTCCCAGGCCTTTACGGATATGTCTCGGCCACCAAGTGGCTCACCGAACTGAAGGTCACCCGGTTCGCCGACGACACCGGCTACTGGACGCCCCGCGGCTGGTCCGAGCGTGGCCCCATCAAGATGTCATCCCGCATCGACGTGCCCCGCAGCGGCCGGCCGGTCACCGCAGGAACAGTTGTCTTTGGGGGAGTTGCCTGGGCCCAGCACACCGGTATCCGGAGGGTGGAACTGAGGATCAACCGGGGACCGTGGCAGGAAGCGGACCTGGCCACCGGAATCTCGCCCGATACGTGGTACCAGTGGAAGCTGGGCGTGGACCTGACCCCGGGGCAGTACGAGGTCCAGGTCCGTGCCACCGACCTCGCGGGCCGGGCACAGGAAGAAACGGCGCGGCCACCGGCGCCGGACGGGGCCACAGGATTTCACACGGTTAGAGTGGACGTGAAATCCTGACAGCCGCGACCAAAGGCGTACCCATGACCCGTTCCGTTCCGCATGGCCAGACCAGGCACCAGGTGCACCACGGGGCGCGGTCCGTTGCCGACCATGCCGCCGCGGTCCGGGACCTCCTCAGCGGCATGGCAGCGGCGGACCGCATCGAAACCCTTCCGCTCAGCGCGGCTCTCGGCCGCGGCCTGGCGTTGTCCATCGACGCACCGGTCAGCCTTCCCCCTTTCGCGAATTCCCAGATGGACGGCTATGCCGTCCGTTCCGGTGACCTTCCCGGCGACGGAGCGGACCTGCGCATCATGCTCCCGGTTCCTGCCGGGTCAACCCCCCGCCCCCTGGAGCCCGGAACGGCGGCGCCCATCATGACCGGTGCCATGATCCCGGCGGGGGCCGACGCCGTCGTACCGATTGAAAAGGCGGTCCCGGACCACTTCCTGGCATCCGGCGACGGGCGGGCGGTGACCTTGCCGGCCACCGCCCACGGAACGTATGTGCGGGCCGCCGGAAGCGACATCGCGGCGGGGGAGCAGGCGCTGGCCGCCGGGACGTGCCTGGGGCCGGCGCAGCTGGGGCTGCTCGCCGCGCTGGGTATTCCGGAGGTGCCGGTGTACCGGGCCGTGACCGTCCTGCTCGTCACCACCGGGGACGAGGTGGTGGAACCCGGCCGGCCGCTTCCGGCGGGCAAGATCTACGACTCCAACGGAACCCTGCTCGAGGCTGCCATGAAGCAGGCGGGCCTCACCGTCCGGCGTTCCGGTATATCCACTGACAATCCGGCTGAACTGACCGCGTTGCTGCGGGCCCAGTGCCAGGGCGCCGACCTCATCGTCACCACCGGCGGGGTCAGCAAGGGCGCTTACGAGGTGGTGCGCCAGGCAATGGCAGACCAGCCCGTCGAGTTCCTGCACGTGGCCATGCAGCCGGGCGGTCCACAGGGGATGGGAACGTTCGACGGCGTCCCGTTCCTTGGGTTTCCCGGCAATCCGGTCAGCTGCCTGGTGTCCTTTGAGATGTTCCTCCGCCCCGCGCTGTCAGCGCTGCTGGGGGCACCGGCAGCCAGGTTGCCGCTGCGGGCCCGCCTGGATCTGAGTGGGCTGGCCCAGCCCCTCACGTCCCCGGCGCCCAAGCACCAGGTCCGGCGCGGCAGCCTGCAGCCGGACGGGACGGTGCGGCTTGAGGGCGGCGAAAGCTCGCACCTCATGCACGCCCTGGCAGGTTCCAACGTCCTGGTCCACGTCCCGGCCGGCGTAACGGAGCTCGCCTCCGGGGATGAGGTGGAAGTATGGATGCTGTGAACGCAGAACAGACCCCCGCGCTGACGCACCTGCGCCAGGACGGCAGCGCCCAGATGGTGGACGTCTCCGCCAAGCCCGAGACCACCCGCGAAGCCACGGCCACCGCCACCGTGCAGACCACCGCAGAGGTGATGGAACTGCTGGGCAGCGGCGGCCTCCCCAAGGGCGACGCCCTGGCGGTTGCCCGCG
Source organism: Arthrobacter sp. NQ7 (assembly GCF_029581595.2). Taxonomy (NCBI): domain Bacteria; kingdom Bacillati; phylum Actinomycetota; class Actinomycetes; order Micrococcales; family Micrococcaceae; genus Arthrobacter; species Arthrobacter sp. NQ7. Next base: position 4,992 of record NZ_JARFXU020000024.1, read on the forward strand.
TAGCCGGCATCATGGCCGCGAAGAAGACCCCGGACCTGGTGCCGCTGTGCCATCCGCTTCCGCTGTCCAAGGTCACAGTGGACTTCGAGCTGGGCACCGAAACAGTCACCATCACCTCCACCGTCAAGACCCGCGGGGTCACCGGCGTGGAAATGGAGGCCCTGACCTCTGCGTCCGTGGCCGCCCTCAGCGTCTACGACATGATCAAAGCGGTGGACAAGCACGCCGTCCTGACGGACATCAAGGTGCTGGCCAAGAGCGGCGGCAAGAGCGGGGACTGGGCACTGTGACCTCCATCTTTGGCGCAGCCGAGCCGCACCGGCACGGCGACGTTCAGGGACGCAGGGCCGGCGTCGTTATCGCCTCAACCCGTGCGGCCGCCGGCATCTACGACGACGAAACCGGCCCGGTCATCACCGACTGGCTCACCGAGCACGGCTTCGACGTCTTCCCCGCCATGGTGGTCCCCGACGGCGAGCCCGTCGGGGCTGCCATCCGGGCGCTCCTGACCCAGCATCCCGCCGTCGTCATCACCAGCGGCGGCACCGGGCTCAGCCCGGACGACCGGACACCGGACGTCACCTTGCCCCTGCTGGACCGGGAAATCCCGGGCATCATGGAGGCAATCCGGCGGGCCGGCGCCGAAAAGACCCCGCTCGCTGCCCTCAGCCGTGGCCATGCCGGCGCCGCGGGGAAAACCTTTATTGTGAACCTGCCTGGATCACCGAAGGGCGTCATGGACGGCCTGGGCGTCCTGGATCCCGTGATCGGGCACCTCTGCGACCAGCTGGAAGGCGGACATGGGCACTGAAGCAGCATTCGAGATAGTAAGGGCCGTGCTGAGCCCGGACCCGATCTCCGTCGACCAGGCCATCGCTGCCGTGGAAAGCGACACGGCCGGCGCGGTGGTCAGCTTCAGCGGCGTGGTCCGGAACCACGACGGCGGCAAATCCGTGGAGCGCCTCAGCTACAGTGCGCACCCCACGGCACACCAGGTGATGGCCGACGTCGTCGCCCGCCTGGTTGCTGAACAGAACGCTGCGGGGGAACAGCCAGCCGCGGAGGCTTCCGGAGGCAGCGGCCAGCCGGTCCGCATCTGGGCCGCCCACCGCATCGGCATGCTGGAGATCGGAGACCCCGCGCTCGTGTGCGCCGTGTCTGCCGCGCACCGCGGGCAGGCGTTCGCCGTCTGCTCCGAGCTCGTGGACCGGATCAAGGAGCAGGTGCCCATCTGGAAGGAGCAGTTCTTCTCCGACGGCACCGTGGAATGGGTAGGTGCGGGCAGCTGACGCTGCACCGGACCCGCATGGGGGATCCTCCCCGGCTGACCAGTCCGCGGGTGCGGCCGCGGAATGCGAGGTAACGCACGCCGGCCGGTTCCTGCACCCACCGGTCCCGCCGGTAGGGTTAACACCATGACCGAACAACACTCCGTTCCCAAGCTGGTGGCCGTCCTCGGCGCCAATGGACGCATGGGCGCCGAAGCCGTGAAGGCCATCGATGCCGCGCCCGACATGAAGCTCGCCGCAGCCCTGGGACGGGGTGACTCCCTGGAGCAGCTGACCACCTCAGGTGCCCAGTACCTGGTGGACCTGACCGTTCCCGAAAGCACCGAAGCGAACGTCCGCTTCGCCGTCGAACACGGAATCCACGCCGTCGTGGGCACCACCGGCTGGGACGCTGCCCGGCTTTCCGCCCTCGAATCCCTCCTGGCCGGGCACCCGGAAACGGGCGTCCTCATCGCGCCCAACTTTGCGCTGGGCTCGGTGCTGGCCTCGGCCTTCGCGGCGAAGGCTGCCAGGTACTTCGAGTCCGTGGAGATCATTGAGCTGCACCACCCGGACAAGGTGGATGCCCCTTCCGGCACCGCCGTGCGAACGGCACAGCTCATCGCGGCGGAACGGGCCGCAGCGGACCTGCCCCCGAGCCCCGATGCCACCACCAGTGAACGTGCCGGAGCGCGCGGGTGCGAAGTGGACGGCGTCCGGGTGCACAGCGTCCGTCTCCGCGGCCTGGTGGCCCACCAGGAAGTACTCCTGGGCGGCCCGGGTGAACAACTGACCCTCCGGCACGATTCCTTCGACCGGGCGTCCTTCATGCCAGGCGTGCTCCTGGGCGTCCGCAACGTCGCCGCGCACCCCGGCCTGACCGTGGGCCTGGACGGTTACCTGGACCTGGGGTTCTAGGCAGTGGACGGGTTCCTGGCCGGCTTCCGGAAGAACCGCACCAAGATCTGGGTGGGAGCAGTGACGCTGCTGCTGGTCTTCTACCTGGTGGTCTCCTTCCAGCGGTCCCTCCTGCTGCTGGCGGACAGCAGCCTCACCGCCAAGGCCATTGGCGCCGCCTACCTGGTGCTGCCCATCGTCGGCGCGTGGGCCCTGATCCGGGAACTCATGTTCGGTGCCCGCACCGAGCAGATGGCCAAGGTCCTGGAGGCAGAAGGCGGGCTGCCCGTGGATGAGCTGCCCCGCACTCCCGGCGGCCGGATCGTCCGCGCCGCCGCCGACGCCGAGTTCGAAAAATACCGTGCCGAGGCTGAGGCCGCGCCCGACGACTGGCGCTCCTGGTTCCGGCTCAGCTGCGCCTACGACGCCGCCGGGGACCGCAAGCGGGCCCGCGCATCCATGCGCGACGCCGTCCGGCTTTTCACCGCCGCGTCCTAGCACCGCTGCGTCCTAGCACCGGCTGCTCCACGCGGCCGCGGCACGCCACCAACTCACTGCGATGGGCATATCTGACCATCGCAGTTCCGTTGTGCCCGCGGTATGTTCGGGGAGCAACACTTTCCGGCTTGGGGGGCGGACATGGGGTTGGCGGTCATGCCGCCACGATCGTCCCTTGAACCTTGCTTGCGCACCCGCACCCTGCATAAAGGACGATCATGAGCCACCCGAGTCATCCCCAACCGCCACAAGGCGGACCGTCAGCGCCTCCGGTTCCGCCGGCGCCGTCAAGTGTCGATGGGCAGCGCAGCTTTGCCGGGCAGTCCGGCTTTGCTGGGCACCCCGCTCCGGACGGACGGCCCGGCTTTGAAGGGCAGCACCACCCGGGCGCCGCCAGCCACGGGCCCTACCCCGATGGGCCGCGCAAGTCATTCATGACCACCTGGATTCTGTCCCTCATCCTGGGCACCTTCGGCGCGGACCGGTTTTACCTTGGCAAGATGGGCTCTGCCGTCGCCAAGCTGCTGACAGCCGGGGGCCTGGGCATCTGGGCAATCGTGGACCTGGTGGTGACCCTGACGGGCAATACCCGGGACATCTTCGGCCGCCCGCTGGCGGGCTACCCGGAGAACAGGAAGAAGGCGTGGATCATCACTGCCGTGGTTTGGCTGATGAGCATTATTTCGGGGATCGTGCTGACCTTTGTCTCGATCGCCATGATCGCCGCTGCTGTGGACGGCCGCAATGTACCCGTTCCATCCGGAATTCCTTCGGTATCCCAGGGCGCCCCCGTTCCGTCGGGTGGAAGCGCACCCGACGCCGGCTCTGTTGTGGCCACGGTGTCTGAGGGCAACACGGTCAAGGTAGGCGTCCTGGATTCGATCTACACTGCCGAGATTCCCGGTATGTCCTACCTGCAACCGAAAAACGGCGGCTTCCTCGCCGTCGAGGTTTCATGGGAGACGCAGACCGGTACCAGCTTCTCCAGCCCCTCGAATTTCGCGGTCTACGACGCCGACGGAAAAGAGGGCGAACTGGTCTACCTGGACGAGGGGCTGGGGGCCTTGCCCACGGAAGAGGTTGGCGCCGGAGACGTCCGCCAGGGGGTCATTGCGTTCGACGTCAAGAAGGGCCCGGTCCAGGTGGTGATCATCAATGACTCCGGCGACAAGGCTGCTGCCTTCACCCTGACAGCACAGTAGGCGGTCGGTTCAAAACCGGTCACCTGCAACAGCCAGTCAGGAAAACCCAGGGCCCGCGGCATCATCCTGTGATGGTGCCGCGGGTTCCTTTGGCGCATTCCCCGTTTCAACCCTGTCACGACCTGCAGCATCAAGGCGTCCCGTCACTGCAGCGCCTTGACGCCTCCGCGTCCAACGAGGGTGGCCGCATGGCCCGCCCATTCCAGCGGCCCCCGCCAGGACAGCCGCGCAAACACCACGCCCACGGCAATCGCCGTGGCGGCATGGGCGAAATACATCCCGTCCTCGGTCCAGCCCGCGGGCAGCGGCTTGAGGTAGAAGCCGGACACGACCCAGACATGCACGGTGTAGAGGGTCAGGGTCATGGCGCCCGCTCCCCGCAGCGGCAGCAGCAGGTCCAGGTCCACCCATTCGGCCAGGCGGCCCAGCAGCAGGCAGGCGCCAATGACGGCTGCCGCGACCGCCGAAGTATGCAGCAGGTCGAGCGTGGTCCCCGAATGCGGCGCCGCCGAGGCCAGCCACCACCACGAACCTTCCTGCGGAAGTCCGGCCAGGTTCACCTGCAGCACGCTGCCCAGCGGGTACCCCGGCGAGTTGGTGGCCTCTTCCAGTGCTGCCAGTCCGCCCCAGTCGGCCATGGCCGCAGTGCCGACGGCCTTGGCCGCAACGGCAACAACGGTTCCTCCCGCCAGCAGCAGGACGGGGACCAGTGCCTTGGTGAGGACCAGGCGGCCGATAGCCAGCCCCACCAGCAGGTAGGACAGCCACTGCAGCACCGGGTAGTAGCCGGTGAAGAACACGTCCGCCAGCAGCCGGGAGGGCGTCCCCAGGTCTTCCCAGGCCGGATTGTGGCCGAGTTTCAGGGGCGGTTCCGGGGCGAGGAGCCATGGCCGGAGCAGGTAGGCCAACACCGGCGATGCCAGGATCCAGCCGATTGCCCAGGCGCACAGCTGCTTCACCCCCAGTCCCAGGAAGGGCAGGACGCACAGGAACAGCACCGCGTAGTGGACCAGGATGATCGCCACGTTCACTTCCAGGCCGCCCAGGGTAAGGCCGACGGCGGCAATCACCAGGGCGCGCAGCGCAACACCCCGGCGGGCCGCGGAGAGGTCGCTGCCCTGCAGGGGCTTGTCCTTCCCGGTTGAAAGCGCTAGTCCCACGCCCGCGAGTACGGCGAAAAGCGCGGCAGCCCGGCCGGAGAACGTGAGGCCGATCCACGTGGGCGTGAGGCCGGCATCCGATTCGAAGGTCGGCAGCAGGTGCGTGGCCATCATGCCGAGCAGTGCCAGGCCGCGTGCCGCGTCGATACCCCGGAGGCGCCCGGGGTGCTGCCGTCCGGGAGTTTTCCGGGACCGGGTGGCCGGGGTACGCGAGGACATGACCAGATCGTCTCACATGCTGTTGAAGTGCTCCTGTCACAGGGATCCCGTCACAGGGATCTTGTATTCGAATATATGTTCGAATACTATCTGTGCCATGGAAATGTCATCAAGCGGAGGCACGCAGGAGCAGGGCCGCCTGCAGCCGGCTGAACCCGAGGCCGGCAGTGGGCTGCTGAAGGCAATGAGCCCGGGAGTGGTGGACTACCTGTTCCGGCAGCTTGTCTCGGGCAAACCGGCCGAGGACGTGCAGTGGGAGCAGGAAGGCATCAGCCTGGCCGCCCAGCCCGAAGGCGCGGAGCTTGCCCGCCGGCTCGCGGAAACGGACATCGAAGCGCTCACGCCTACGGAACTGTTCCACTACGTTCGCGCCGCCCAGCGGCTGGCGTCCTGGGCTGAGGACCTCCGGCAGGCCGCCGTCGGGCGCTACTGCCACACCGGAGCCGAAGCGCGGCCGCGCCCCTGGGTCCGGCCTATTTGACGTTCGTCACGGCCGTGGCATTGTCCTAACCAGCGGGGGACAGGGTAACGTTTTTTCCATGGCTGACTCTTCCGCGCACATCCCTGCCCTCGGTACCCTCCTGACCGCCATGGTCACGCCGTTCACCAAGGACGGCGCAGTGGATTACGACCAGGCGGCTGCGCTGGCCAGCAAGCTCGTCGACGACGGCTGCGACGGCCTGGTGGTCACCGGCACCACCGGTGAAACCTCCACCCTGACGGACGAGGAAAACCTGGGCATGTTCCGCGCCGTCAAGGAAGCGGTGGGCGGCCGGGCTGCCATCATTGCCGGCACCGGCACCAATGACACCGCGCACTCGGTGCACCTCTCCCAGCAGGCTGCTGCCCTCGGCGTCGACGGCCTCCTGTTGGTGACCCCCTACTACAACAAGCCCAGCCAGGCCGGGGTCCGCGCCCACTTCGAAACCATCGCCTCTGCGGTGGACGTGCCTGTCATGCTCTACGACATCCCCGGCCGGTCCTCCATCCCGATCGAACCGGACACCATGATCCGGCTTGCCCAGCACCCCAACATCGTCGCCGTCAAGGACGCCAAGGCCGACCTCACCGCCGCCACGCGGGTCATGGCCGAAACCGACCTCCTGTTCTACTCGGGCGACGACGGCCTGACCCTTCCGTGGATGGCGCTGGGCGCCGTAGGCCTCGTCGGTGTCACCACCCACGTTGCCACCCGCCGCTTCCGCGAACTCATCGACGCCGTCAACGCCAACGACCTCGGCACAGCACGCAAGATCAACTTCGAACTGCAGCCCGTGGTCCGCGCAACGATGACCCGTGTCCAGGGAGCCGTGGCGGCCAAACAGATTCTTAAATGGCAGGGAGTCCTGCCCAACTCGATTGTCCGTTTGCCCCTCGTGGAGCCGGACGAAACCGAGATCGAAACCATCCGCGGGGATTTGGCGGAAGCGGGGCTGGTCTTCTCCTGAGGCTAAGACCGGCACCCTTCCGCCTGGAAAGTAGTGCACTATGACCCAAACTGCCCTTACCGGCCTTGTCACCCCTCCTCGCCTGCCCCAGGGCACGCTCAGGATCGTTCCGCTTGGCGGACTGGGGGAAATCGGCCGGAACATGGCCGTGTTCGAAATCGACGGCAAGCTGCTGATCGTGGACTGCGGCGTCCTCTTTCCCGAGGAAACCCAGCCCGGCGTTGACCTGATCCTGCCCGATTTCTCCTACATCGAGGACCGGCTGGACGACGTCGTGGCCGTGATCCTGACCCACGGCCACGAGGACCACATCGGCGCCGTGCCGTACCTGCTGCGCCTGCGCAACGACATCCCGCTGGTGGGATCGCAGCTGACCCTCGCCCTGATCGAAGCCAAGCTGCAGGAGCACCGCATCCGGCCCTACACCTTGACGGTCGAAGAGGGCCAGGTGGAGAAGTTCGGCCCGTTCGAATGCGAGTTCGTGGCCGTCAACCACTCCATCCCTGACGCCCTTGCCGTGTTCATCCGCACTGCCGGCGGAACGGTCCTGCACACCGGTGACTTCAAGATGGACCAGCTGCCGCTGGACGGACGCATCACCGACCTGCGCCACTTCGCCAAGCTGGGCGAAGAGGGCGTTGACCTCTTCATGTCCGACTCCACCAACGCCGACGTGCCCGGATTCACCACGGCCGAGAAGGAAATCGGCCCCACGCTGGAGCGGCTTTTCGGCCAAGCCACCAAGCGCATCATCGTGGCGTCCTTCTCCTCCCACGTGCACCGCGTGCAGCAGGTCCTTGACGCCGCTGCCAAGCACAACCGCAAGGTGGCCTTTGTGGGCCGCTCCATGGTCCGCAACATGGCCATCGCGGAGAAGCTGGGCTACCTGGACGTCCCTTCCGGGCTGATCGTCGATATCAAGAACATCGACAACCTGCCGGACAACCGCGTGGTCCTCATGTCCACCGGCTCCCAGGGCGAGCCCATGGCGGCCCTGTCCCGGATGGCAAACGGCGACCACCGCGTGGTGGTGGGCGACGGCGATACCGTCATCCTGGCCTCCAGCCTCATCCCGGGCAATGAAAATGCGGTGTTTCGGATCATCAACGGCCTCCTCAAGCTGGGTGCCGACGTGATCCACAAGGGCAACGCCAAGGTGCACGTGTCCGGCCACGCCGCCGCGGGTGAACTGCTCTACTGCTACAACATCCTCGAGCCGCTCAATGCGATGCCGGTGCACGGCGAAACCCGGCACCTGATCGCCAACGGCAAGATCGCCATCGAGTCCGGGGTCCCCGAGGCAAGCGTCATCCTCGCGGACAACGGCACGGTCATCGACCTCCGCGACCACCAGGCGGACATCGTGGGCCAGGTGGAGGTGGGCTTCGTCTACGTCGACGGCTCCAGCGTGGGCGAAATCACCGACGCCGACCTCAAGGACCGCCGCATCCTGGGCGACGAAGGCTTCATCTCGATCATCACGGTCATCCACCGGGCCACGGGCAAGGTGGTGTCCGGGCCCGAGATCCACGCCCGCGGCGTTGCCGAGGATGACTCCGTCTTCGACGACATCATCCCCAAGATCAACGCGGCACTGGAAGAAGCAGTCCAGAACCACGCCGACCACACCAGTCACCAGCTCCAGCAGGTGGTGCGCCGCGTCGTGGGCACGTGGGTCAACCGCAAGCTGCGCCGCAAGCCCATGATCATCCCGGTGGTGCTCGAGGCCTGAGATTGCCTCCGCTGCCATTGGCAGGTTCGGAAGGCCCCGGTTCACTGTGAACCGGGGCCTTCCGCGTGTCCGGACGGTGCGGTCCGCGCCGTCAGCCGGTGCGCTCCCCGGGCCCCGATATCCCCGGAATTACGGCCTGCTTCCGGTAGCGTGGCTACTATGGCCACACGTACTACTTCCGCGCCCAAAGGTACCGGCAGGGGCAGCTCCGGCAGCAAATCCGGAGCCTCCACAGGCCGCGGAACCGGCTCCGCCGCCAGCAAACCAGCGCGCGGCGGCTCATCCAGCACCGCGCGCACCCGCCAGCTTCCCGCCGTCGAACACCACCAGCCGTGGCTGCTGCGCGTCGTGGGCGGAGCCTGGCTGGGAATCGGGCACCTGGTGGGCGGGGGAGTGCGCCGCATCGGCCACGACGTCAGCGACCTTCCACCGGAGGACCGCCGCGACGGCGCCGCACTCTTCAACCTGGCGCTGGGCATCTTCATTGCCACCTTCGCCTGGTGGGGCCTGACGGGCTGGCTGCCCGACGCCGTCTACGCCGTCGTGAACGGCACCTTCGGCTGGATTTCCCTGCTCCTGCCGCTGATGCTTTTCGTGTGCGCCTTCCGGCTGTTCCGGCAGCCCTCCGACGGCCGCGGCAACAACAGGGTTGGGATCGGCTTCCTGATCATGACCTTCGCCGGCTGCGGCCTCGCCCACATCCTCGGCGGCCAGCCCACCGTTGCCGACGGCTTCGAAGGCCTCCGGCAGGCCGGCGGCATGCTCGGCTTCCTGGCGGCCACGCCGCTGGCAGCCATCCACCCCGCAGTGCCCGTGGTGCTCTACGCCCTGCTCGCGTTCGTGTCAGTGCTCATCATCACCGCCACTCCGTTCACCGCCATCCCGCGGCGCCTCCGGGGAGCCTACGAACACCTCATGGGCATTGACCTGATGGAGCAGGACCAGCCCGGTGACGCCCACGACCGCAGCTACCTTGAACGGACTCCGCCCGCTGCACCGAAGAAAAAGAAGCGCAGGCTCTTCGGCAAGGACGAGGAAACCGAGGCAGGCCTGGACGGGTACGTGGGGGATGAGGCCTTCGAACACGCAGTCATTGACGACGACGAGCAGGAGCCTGCCCGGCCCGCTCCCGGTGTGCGCCGGCCCACCCAGGCGGAGATCGCCGTCGAAAAGATCAAGGCGGCCCAGGGCCTGGGCGGAAGCTCCCCGGCCGCTCCGGCCGAGAACGCCACCGAGGCCATCCCGCTGGTGATCCCCGGTGCCGCTGCCCCCGGCAAGCCCGCCGCCGCACCTACTGTTCCCTCCAACCCCGTGGCCCCGGCGCCGCCGCCCGTGCCCATCCCGCAGCGGACGGAGCAGCTTTCCCTCGCCGGCGACGTCACGTACACGCTGCCTGCCTCGGACTTCCTCACCCCGGGCTCCATCCCCAAGGAGCGCACCGAGGCCAACGACGCCGTCGTCGCCGCCCTGACGGACACACTGCAGCAGTTCAACGTCGACGCCACCGTCACCGGCTTCAGCCGCGGCCCCACCGTCACCCGCTACGAGATCGAACTCTCGCCCGGCACCAAGGTGGAGCGTGTCACGGCGTTGTCCAAGAACATCTCCTACGCCGTGGCTTCCAGCGACGTCCGCATCCTGAGCCCCATTCCGGGGAAGTCCGCGATCGGCATCGAGATCCCCAACACGGACCGCGAAACCGTCTCCCTGGGCGACGTCCTCCGCAGCCAGAATGCCCGCCGCACCGACCACCCCATGGTCATGGGCGTGGGCAAGGACGTGGAGGGCGGCTACGTGGTGGCCAACCTGGCCAAGATGCCGCACCTGCTGGTGGCCGGTGCCACCGGTGCCGGTAAGTCGTCCTTCGTGAACTCGATGATCACCTCAATCCTGATGCGCGCCACGCCGGACGAGGTCCGGATGGTCATGGTTGACCCCAAGCGCGTGGAGCTCACCGCCTACGAGGGCGTTCCGCACCTGATCACCCCCATCATCACCAATCCCAAGAAGGCCGCCGAAGCGCTGCAGTGGGTGGTGCGGGAAATGGACGCCCGGTACGACGACCTCGCCAACTACGGCTTCAAGCACATCGACGACTTCAACAAGGCCGTCCGCGCCGGCAAGGTCCACCCGCCGGTGGATTCCAAGCGCGTCATCCGGCCGTACCCCTACCTGCTGGTGATCGTGGACGAGCTCGCGGACCTGATGATGGTGGCCCCGCGCGATGTCGAAGACTCGATCGTCCGCATCACCCAGCTTGCACGTGCAGCCGGCATCCACCTGGTGCTGGCCACCCAGCGCCCGTCCGTGGACGTGGTCACCGGCCTGATCAAAGCCAACGTTCCGTCCCGCATGGCCTTCGCCACGTCCTCCGTGACGGACTCCCGGGTGGTCCTGGACCAGCCCGGCGCGGAGAAGCTCATTGGCCAGGGTGACGCGCTCTTCCTGCCCATGGGTGCTTCCAAGGCCATGCGCGTCCAGGGTGCCTGGGTCACGGAATCCGAGATCCACAAGGTCGTCGAACACGTCAAGGGACAGTTGCAGGCCGTCTACCGTGACGACGTCGCGCCGGAGGCGGAAAAGAAGCAGATCGACGACGACATCGGGGACGACCTCGAAGTGCTGCTGCAGGCCACCGAACTGGTGGTCACCACGCAGTTCGGGTCCACCTCAATGCTCCAGCGCAAGCTCCGGGTCGGCTTCGCCAAGGCCGGCCGGCTCATGGACCTGCTGGAATCGCGCGGCGTGGTGGGCCCCTCCGAGGGCTCCAAGGCCCGCGACGTGCTGGTGAAGCCGGACGACCTCGCCGCCGTCCTCGCCGCCATGAAGGGGCAGGAGGCCCCCGCAGCGCCTGACTCGCAGACCGCCGCGCTGAGCGACAACGCCAACGCCAACATCGCCCAGGGTGGCTACGCCGAGGACCTGGTTGCCGCCGACCTGGACAAGCGCAAGCAGAACGTCGAATACTACGACGGTTCGGATTCCGCTTCCGGCGGCTACGGCGATGACGACGACGGCTCCGAGGACGCATGGTCCCTCACGGGACGCTAGGCCGGTAGCCTAGGAACGTGACTAGCACCGATGCCACCGCCGCCGGCCAAGGCCGAGCCGGGGTCTGGAACCTTCCCAATGTCCTGACCATGATCCGCATTGTGCTGGTCCCGTTCTTCGTGTGGTTCCTCGTCGCGGATGCGCCGGGGCTGCACAGTACCTCCGGACCGTGGCGCTGGGCGGCGGTGGCGGCGTTCGCCGTCGCCATCTACACCGACAAGCTCGACGGCGACATCGCCAGGAGCCGCAACCTCGTCACCGACTTCGGCAAGATCGCCGACCCCATCGCGGACAAGCTCCTCACCGGTTCTGCGCTGGTGATGCTGTCCCTGCTGGGTGAGCTCCCGTGGTGGGCCACCCTCGTGATCCTGGTCCGGGAGTGGGGCATCACGGCCCTGCGCTTCTTCGTGATCCGCTACGGCGTGATCCCCGCCTCCCGCGGCGGCAAGCTCAAAACCGTCGTCCAGACAGCGGCGATCTTCCTGTACCTGCTGCCGTTCGGGGCATTCGCGCCGTGGATGGCCTGGGTTGCGTTCGCCGTCATGATGGCTGCCGTTGCCATCACGCTGTGGACCGGCGTTGAATACGTGGTTGAGGCCATGCGCCTGCGCGCCAAGGGGAAGCGGCAGGCAGGGACCGTGGAAGGGCAGGAGCAGGCATGAGCAACCTCCACCAGTTGGCCGCGCAGGCCGTCAGGCAGGCGCTCGAGTCAGGGCGGACGGTTGCCACCGCGGAATCGCTGACGGCGGGGATGGTCTCGGCCGTCCTGGCCGATACGCCCGGTGCCTCCGGCATGCTGCAGGGAGGGGTCGTGGCCTACCAGAATTCCGTCAAGGAAGCGGTGCTGCATGTCCCCGGTGACCTGCTGGCCCGTGCCGGCTCCGTCGATCCCGACGTTGCCCGCGCCATGGCCGACGGGGCGCGCACGGTCCTGGGCGCCGACGTCGGGCTCTCCACGACGGGAGTGGCCGGCCCCGACGCGCACGACGGAAAGCCTGTGGGGCGGGTGTACATCGGCGTGGCCACAGCCGCGGGGAGCACTGGTTTTGAATATTCGTTCACCGGAAGCCGGCCCGACATCCGCGGCGCAGCCTGCGCCGCGGCCCTGGAAAGGCTGCTGGAGGCCTTGTCCGCCTGATCCTTGTGGGGCCAAGTTACCGCGCGTAAAGTTTCCGGGAACAAAAGCCGGTACCGATTAGTTATTACATTGTGTCGCTTCCGGAGAGCGGAGGCGCCTAGGATGAAATGACCACGACGGTCCGCCCCGCGGCGGACCTGACCAATGAGGGAGCAAGGCGATACAGATGGTAAAGCAGCCCGTATCCGTAAACGGCGTTGTCCGCTGGAAGGATGTGGGCCTCGCCGAACAGGCTAAGAGCGAACAGAAGGAGCGCAAGATGGTAGTACTTCGTCACGAAATCGGTGATGTCCTGCGCGATGTCCGCCAGCGTCAGGGGCGTACGCTCCGCGAAGTTTCGCACAGCGCCCGTGTCTCCCTGGGATACCTCAGCGAAGTGGAGCGCGGCCAGAAGGAAGCATCGTCAGAGCTTCTGTCCTCGATCTGCTCGGCGCTGGATGTTCCGTTGTCAAGCATGCTCCGCGAGGTCAGTGACCGCGTCGCGGTCGCCGAGGGCGTCGCCGTTCCGGACACCGTGCCGCAGGAATTCTCCCAGCGTTACGGCCGCGACCTGGAACGCGACCTCAACAACGAACTGAACGACGAACTCACCACGGGCCTTCTCTCCGGCGCCCGGTAAACGCCAGCCCCGCCGCAGGCGGGTCAGGCAACAGCAGGAAGCCCCCGGCCATGCCGGGGGCTTCCTGCTGTCTTCCACTCCGCCCGCTGGGGCCTAGTCCTCCTGGTCGGGGGACCCGCCCGCGGCTTCCCTGGGAAATCCGTCCCGCTCATACGTTGAGTTCAGCATTGCCATGTAGCGGGCAAGCTCCTGCAGATCCTCCACCGGCCACTCCCGCAGTCGTTCCTGGAAGACCTGCCGCCGGGCGTCCTGGACCTGGTGCATCTTCTCCTCGCCCTTCGGCGTCAGCCGGATGGACTGGGCCCGCCGGTCCAGCGGATCCGCTTCCTTGGACACCAGTCCCAGGTTTTCCAGGAACGCAATCTGCCTGCTCACCGATGGCTTGCCCACCCCGATGTTCATGGCGAGGTCGGTCAGGCGGATGGGTCCTTCCCTGCGGATGACCGTCAAGAGTCCGTACGCTGCAGGCTCCATGTCGGGGTGGACTTCCCGGGAGAGCTGGTTCGAGATGGCCCTGGCCCGCCGCCAGAAGAGGCTGATTTGGTGTTCGACATTCCGCAGTGCGGTGTCGGCGGCATCATCGCCTGTGTCGTGCTGCGGCGGGAGATCCGGGGGGTTGCTCATGGCAACAATTCTAGGGTCCGCAATCATGAGAGGATTTACCGATGCGAATCAGCGAGTACTGGCGTCTGATGGATGACGAGTTCGGCGCGGGCTATTCCCGTGTCCTGAGCAGCACCCTCGTCCTCGCCGGAGTGGGCGGCCGGACCGCAGACCAGGCCCTGGCAGCAGGCGTGGAACCGCGCAAGGTCTGGCTGGCCGTCTGCGACGTCCAGGACGTGCCGGCCGAGCGGCGGCTTGGCCGCGATATCGCCCCCCGCCGCGACTAGCAGCACCCCGCACCGTCCACACTGACACGCCGCAGGACCCCGACTCTTCGAATACCTGTTCGGATACAGCTATGCTTTTTCCATCGGGTTTATCCACATAACCGTCGTCCTCCCGCCGGAATGTCAGTGGGTCCCCTTAGCGTCAGAGATGACCAATAAAACGGCCGCGTAGGCCACCATCGAGAAAGCATTAGAGGTGTCAACCATGGCGGCAGCCCCGGATCGTGCAAAAGCGCTGGAAGCAGCGCTGGCCCAGATTGACAAGCAGTTCGGCAAGGGCTCGGTCATGCGCCTGGGCGACGAAGTCCGTGCCCCGATCGAAACCATCCCCACGGGATCCATCGCCTTGGACGTGGCCCTCGGTATTGGCGGCCTCCCGCGCGGCCGTGTTATTGAAATCTACGGTCCGGAATCTTCGGGTAAGACCACCGTTGCCCTGCACGCCGTGGCAAACGCCCAGCGCGCCGGCGGCATCGCAGCCTTCATCGACGCCGAACACGCCCTGGACCCCGACTACGCCGCCAAGCTGGGCGTGGACACCGACGCCCTCCTCGTGTCCCAGCCGGACACCGGAGAACAGGCACTGGAGATCATGGACATGCTGGTGGGCTCCGGCTCGCTGGACGTCATCGTCATTGACTCCGTGGCCGCCCTGGTGCCGCGCGCTGAAATCGAAGGCGACATGGGTGACAGCCACGTTGGCCTCCAGGCCCGGCTCATGAGCCAGGCCCTGCGTAAGATCACCGGCCGCCTGAGCCAGACCAAGACCACCGCCATCTTCATCAACCAGCTGCGTGAAAAGATCGGTGTCTTCTTCGGCTCTCCCGAAACCACCACCGGTGGTAAGGCCCTGAAGTTCTACGCGTCGGTTCGCATCGACGTCCGGCGGATCCAGACCCTCAAGGAAGGTGCCGATTCCGTCGGCAACCGGACCAAGGCCAAGATCGTCAAGAACAAGATGGCTCCGCCCTTCAAGGTCGCCGAGTTCGACATCATCTACGGCCAGGGCATCTCCCGCGAAGGCGGCATCATCGACATGGGCGTGGAGCACGGCATCATCAAGAAGTCCGGCTCCTGGTTCACTTATGACGGCGACCAGCTGGGCCAGGGCATGGAGAACTCGCGCCGGTTCCTGCGCGACAACCCGGAGCTCGCCGCCGAGCTGGAGCGCCTCATCAAGGAGAAGCTCGGCGTAGGGGTCAAGCCTGCCGAGGATGAATCCAAGGATGCTCCCAAGCTGAAAGCCGTCGACGGGTTCTAGCCCTTGGCTGGATCGCGTACACGCCGCAGCCGGTCCGACAGCCCCTCCGAAGGGCTGTCGGACTCCGGCGCCCTACCGGACGATCCGCAGTCGGCAGACGCCGAACCGGATCCGTTCAGCGTTGCCCAGACCATCGTCTACCGCCAGCTGACGGCATCACCCAAGAGCCGGCTGCAGCTGGCCCGTAAGCTGGCCGAACGAAACATCCCGGAGCATGTTGCCGAAACTGTCCTGGACAAGTTCCAGGAAGTCCGCCTGATCGACGACGCCGAGTTCGCGGACATGTGGGTCAGGAGCCGTTCACAATCCCGCAAGCTGGCAAAAGGCGCCCTCCGCCGCGAACTGGCGGACAAGGGCATCGACCAGCAGACAGCTGCGTCCGCCCTCGAGCAGCTTTCCGACGCCGATGAGGAGGCCGCCGCCAGGACCCTGGTGGAGCGGAAGCTGCGGCCCGGCACGGACCTGTCCGACCAGGCCGAGCGGGACAAAACCGTGAGGCGGCTGGCGTCCATGCTGGCACGCAAGGGCTATCAGCCCTCCCAGGCGTTCCGGATCGTCAACGAGGTACTGGAATCCCGCCGGGATCACGACAGCGGGGAAGCCGGTACCCTTAACTGGTGAGTTTGACCATTCCTTCCCCCCAATCCGGCGCCACCGCTTCCGTTGATCCGGCGGCCGTGCCGCAAGCCGAAGCCGCCCAGCCCCGCACCTACCAGGTGCGCACCTTTGGCTGCCAGATGAACGTGCATGACTCGGAGCGGATGGCCGGCATGCTCGAGGACGCCGGATACGTCCCGGCGGAAGGCGACCACGCCGACGTCGTGGTGTTCAACACCTGCGCTGTCCGGGAAAACGCCGACAACAAGCTCTACGGCAACCTGGGCATCCTCGCCCCCGTCAAAGCCGCCAACCCCGGCATGCAGATTGCCGTGGGCGGCTGCCTGGCCCAGAAGGACCGCGAGACGATCCTCAAGAAGGCACCCTGGGTTGACGCCGTCTTCGGGACCCACAACGTCGGTGCCCTCCCGGCCCTCCTGGACCGGGCCCGCCACAACAACGAAGCGCAGCTTGAAATCCTGGAATCCCTGGACGTGTTCCCGTCCACGCTTCCCACGAAACGCGACTCCGTCTACTCCGGCTGGGTGTCCATCTCCGTCGGCTGCAACAACACCTGCACCTTCTGCATCGTGCCGGCACTGCGGGGCAGGGAAAAGGACCGGCGGCCCGGCGACATCCTCGCCGAAATCCAGGCGCTGGTGGATGACGGCGCCATCGAAGTGACCCTCCTGGGGCAGAACGTCAACTCTTACGGCGTCGAGTTCGGTGACCGGCAGGCCTTCTCCAAGCTGCTGCGCGCCTGCGGCGACATTGAGGGCCTTGAGCGGGTGCGCTTCACCAGCCCCCACCCCGCCGCTTTCACCGACGACGTCATCGACGCCATGGCAGAGACCCCGAATGTGATGCCCCAGCTCCACATGCCGCTGCAGTCGGGGTCGGACCGCATCCTGCGGGAAATGAAGCGTTCCTACCGCTCCACCAAGTTCCTGGGCATCCTGGACAAGGTACGCGGGAAGATTCCCCACGCCGCGATCTCCACGGACATCATCGTCGGCTTCCCGGGGGAGACGGAGGAAGACTTCCAGGCAACGCTGGACGTGGTGGAAAAGTCCCGCTTCGCCACCGCCTTCACGTTCCAGTACTCGAAGCGGCCGGGCACGCCCGCCGCCGACCTGCCCGGCCAGCTGCCCAAGGCTGTGGTCCAGGAACGGTTCGAGCGGCTCACCGCCCTGCAGGACAGGATCGCCGCCGAGGAGAACCGCAAGCAGCTCGGCCGCCGGCTTGAGGTCATGGTCACCGCCCAGTCCGGGCGGAAGTCCGGGGAGACCCACCGGTTGTCCGGGCGGTCACAGGACCAGCGGCTCGTCCACTTCTCCGTTCCCGACGGCGCTCCCTCGCCCCGGCCCGGGGACCTCGTCACCGTTACCATTACTGAGGCCGCGGCATTCCACCTCGTGGCTGATCCCACCCTGGAGGATTACAGCCTGCGCCGCTCCCGGGCAGGGGACGCCTGGGACAGGTCCCAGGCTGATTCCTGCGGCGCACCGGCGCCCGGCACGGGGGCGGGAGCGAAGGGTGTTTCCCTCGGCATGCCCACCCTGCCCCTGCGCACCCGCTGACAGGTGGCCGCCCCACCCGTGATCGCCGTCGTCGGTCCCACCGGCTCCGGCAAGTCAGACCTCGCCGTCAACCTCGCCCTCGAGCTCGGCGGTGAAGTCATCAACGCCGACGCCATGCAGTTCTACCGGGGCATGGACATCGGCACCGCCAAAATCACTATGGACGAGCGCCGCGGGGTGCCGCACCACCTCCTGGACATCCTGGACGTAACCCAGGAAGCCAGCGTTTCCGACTTCCAGCAGAGGGCCCGGGAGACCATTGACGCGATCCATGCCCGCGGCAGGCGCGCCATCCTGGCCGGCGGCTCCGGGCTGTACGTCCGCGCGGCCCTGGACGTGCTGGAGTTTCCGGGCACGGACCCGGCACTGAGGGCACGGCTGGAGGCCGAGCACACCGAACACGGCACCCAGGCGCTCCTGGCCCGGCTGAAGTCCGTTGATCCGGTATCAGCGGACCGGGTCTCGGACGCCCGGCGCATCATCCGTGCCCTGGAAGTCCACGAACTCACCGGCCGGCCGTTCAGCTCCTACATGCCCCGGCGCGAGTATCACCGGCCTGCCGTCCAGATAGGCCTTGGTGTGGACCGGGACGTGCTGCGGGAGCGACTGGCGGCCCGGGTGTACCGGATGGTGGAGGCAGGCCTGCTGGACGAGGTCAGGGAACTGGACGCCCGCGGTCTTCGCCGGGGCAAAACCGCGTCCCGCGCCCTCGGCTATGCCCAGTTCCTGCGCGTCATCGACGGCGGCTCAACCGTTGAGCAGGCCGCCGAAGAGACGATTGTGGCCACCCGCCAGTTCGCCCGCCGGCAGCTGACCTGGTTCCGGGCCGATCCGCGCATCACCTGGCTCGACTGGCAGGATCCCCACCTTGTGGGCAAAGCCGCGGAGCTGTGCCGGTAGGAGCCGTGCAGGGAGGACCAATGCCGGTTGTGGCTGCGCAGTTAAGAACTGCGCAGCCAGGAGCCGGAACTGTGCCCCCGTCCGCTGCGGTTTCGGTAGCGGCCGCATCCGCCGCTACGCTTGGGAACATGAATGCTACCCCCGCAGAAACTCCCGGATCCGCCCTGCGCACACTGAGCGGGCTCCGCTTTTCGAAGGGGCACGGCACCGGCAACGACTTCGTCCTGGTCGCCGACCCGGAGGGGACCCGAACCCTGGGCGCCGACCAGGCCGCCGCCCTCTGCGACCGGCACCGCGGCATCGGAGCCGACGGCCTGATCAGGGCGGTCCCTTCCCGCTTCCTGCCCGAGGGCCGGGAGCTGCTCGCCGCCGCCCCGGACGCGGAATGGTTCATGGACTACCGCAATGCAGACGGCTCCCTGTCCGAAATGTGCGGCAACGGCGTCCGGGTCTTTGTCCACTTCCTGCGCACCGAGGGGCTCATCGACCTTCCCGACGGCGGGGCTCTCACCATCGGCACCCGTGGCGGCGTCAAGACCGTGGTCCGGACCGGGGACGGCTACGCGGTGGACATGGGGCCGTGGGAATTCATCTTTCCCGGGGAGGCCAGCGCCAAGGCCATGGACTCCCTGGTCACCGCCGACGGCCTGGAAGTTCCCCGGCCGGCGCTGTCCGTCAGCATGGGCAATCCGCACACGGTAGTGGCCCTCGCTGAACTGTCGGAGCTGGCGGGCACCCGGCTTTTCACAGCGCCCAAGGTCGACCCCGTCCCCGCCAACGGCACCAACGTGGAGTTCGTGGTGCCGTCCGACCCCCTGGTCAACGACGGCGTAGGAACCGTCACCATGCGGGTGCACGAGCGCGGCGTGGGGGAGACCCAGTCCTGCGGGACGGGAGCCTGTGCGGCCGCCGTCGCCATCCGCCACTGGGCGGGCGCCGAGGCGCCGGACGCATGGCGCGTCCATGTTCCCGGAGGTGTCGTGGGCGTGAAGTTCTTCGCTGGACCCGGCGGCCATGAACACGTTGAGCTCAGCGGCCCCGCCGTTATTGTGGCGAGCGGGACGCTTTCGTAACCTTCAGGATCCGGAAGGACTTTGCCGTTGACGCACGGGTCACGGTGAAGGAGCTGTCCAATTCGGCTGCCAGCCAGCGCTGAAGCGAGTCCGAGCCAAGGTTCTTCTGCACCACCAGCCACGCCGTCCCGCCGTCGGCCAGGCGCGGAAGCCACAGCTTCAGCAGCGCATGCAGCTCGTCCTTGCCGATGCGGATCGGCGGGTTGGACCAGATGGTGTCAAAGCGGATCTCCGGGTCGACGGCGTACGGGGTGCCGGCCACGACGTTGGACAGTCCCAGCGTGGCGGCGTTTTCGTTGGTCAGGGCGATGCACCGTTCGTTCACGTCCACGGCATAGACCTTGGACTGCGGAGCGAGCAGCGCCATGCTGAGTGCGATCGGGCCCCAGCCGCACCCGATGTCCAGCAGGTTGCCCTGCGGATTCGGGGCCGGGACCTCCGCCAGGAGCACTGCAGTGCCCTTATCGATCCCGTCCGGGCTGAAGATGCCGGTGGAGGTATGGAGCCTGCGCGTCTTACCGGCCAACTCCACGGTAAGCGGCTTACGGGTGAAGGGGCCGGCTGGGGACGTGCTGAAATAGTGTGCTGACTCCATAACTGGCCAGAGTAGTTCCCCTTGCAGCGTAAAGGGAAACCGCGCGGAAGCCGCTCTGCTACTCTGGAGGGCATGTTCCTGATCTTCGAGTAGCCGGCACGGGCCTACTGCCCGTCCCGCACTGTCCTCCAGCGACAGCCCGTCCCGCAGCGACGCAGGCTCCCATGCCTTCCGCTGCACACCGGCGCAGACCACTCCGTCCCGCCGGCCGCCGGACAATACTCGAACGTCAGCCTCCGGGCTGTAACTCCTGCCATTTTCCGGCCCCCTTTTGCCCTGCCGCCTCCCTGATGCGGCATCCCCGGCCCCGGCACTGCAGCCGGCGGCGACACCACAGGAGAACATGCATGACCGCAGGCCGTCAGCCCAGCGCGAATACGTTCCAACTTCCCGCCAATCAGCACTATTCTGGAATTGCCGAATCTTCAAAGGAGACCATGACCAGCCAGCCCAACACCGGTTCCGATCCAGCCGCCCAGGACATGAGTCCGCAGGAAATCCAGGCTGTTATCGACCGGATCCTCGCCAAGGACGTCCCGGCCAAGAATGTCAGCACGCCCGGCGGTGAAGGCGGCGATGGAAAAGCAGTGCTCGGCAAGGCGCAGGCGATTTCCCGCCTTGACGAGGAACACAGCACCTACGACGGAGACCAGCAGGACCTCGAGGAGCGCCGCGCCCTGCGCCGGCGTGCAGGCCTGTCCACCGAACTCGAAGACGTCACCGAAGTCGAATACCGGCAGCTGCGGCTCGAGCGCGTCGTCCTCGCCGGACTCTGGTCCGAGGGGACTCTCGCGGACGCGGAAAACTCGCTGCGGGAGCTTGCGGCCCTCGCCGAAACCGCAGGGTCAGAGGTCCTCGACGGGCTGGTGCAGCGCCGTGACAAGCCTGACCCCGGAACATTCCTCGGTTCCGGCAAGGCCCTGGAGCTCAAGGACATCGTGATGTCCACGGGCGCGGACACCGTGGTGGTCGACGCCGAACTGGCACCGTCCCAGCGCCGCGGCCTGGAAGACATCGTCAAGGTCAAGGTCATCGATAGGACCGCCCTGATCCTCGACATCTTCGCCCAGCATGCCAAGAGCCGCGAAGGCAAGGCGCAGGTGGAGCTGGCGCAGCTGGAATACCTGCTTCCCCGCCTGCGCGGCTGGGGCGAGTCCATGTCCCGCCAGGCCGGTGGCCAGGTCGGCGGCGCTGCCGCCGGCATGGGCTCCCGCGGACCCGGTGAAACCAAGATCGAGCTGGACCGGCGCCGCATCCGTACCCGCATGGCCAAATTGCGGCGGGAAATCGCCGCCATGAAGCCGGCGCGGGAGACCAAGCGGGCCAACCGCCGTCGTAATGAAGTGCCCTCGGTAGCCATTGCCGGGTACACCAACGCTGGAAAGTCCTCACTGCTCAACCGGCTCACGGATGCCGGGGTCCTCGTGGAGAACGCACTGTTCGCCACCCTGGATCCCACCGTCCGGAAGGCCGAAACCGCGGACGGCCTGGGCTACACGCTGGCCGACACCGTAGGGTTTGTCCGGTCGCTGCCCACCCAGCTGGTGGAAGCCTTCCGGTCCACCCTCGAGGAAGTGGCGGACTCGGACCTGATCCTGCACGTGGTGGATGTTTCGCACCCTGACCCCGAAGGGCAGATCGCTGCCGTCCGGAAGGTCTTCAGCGAAGTGGACGCCCGGAAGGTGCCCGAAATCATCGTGCTGAACAAGGCCGACGCCGCCGACCCCTTCGTGGTGGAGCGGCTGAAGCAGCGAGAACCACGGCACGTGGTGGTCTCCGCCCGCACCGGCGAAGGCATCCCGGAACTCCTGAAGGCCATCAGTGAGTCCATTCCCCGGCCCTCCGTCCGGATGGACCTGCTGATTCCGTATGACCGGGGAGACCTGGTCAGCAAGCTCCATGAGTCCGATGCCGAAATCCTCAGCGTGGACCACGTTGAGGCGGGGACGAAGGCCGTGGTGAAGGTCCGCGAAGGCCTCGCGTCCGAACTGGAACCATTCGCCAGCAATGACTGACTCCGCCGACGGCGAAGCAGCCGCGACGGCCGGCGAGGAGTTCGTCCTTGAACTGCTCGACCGCGCCGTCGCCGGCATGGGCGGACAAAGCCGGACCGGACAGCACGAAATGGCCCGGCAGGTGGCCCGCGCCATCGAATCAGGCAACCACCTGCTGGTCCAGGCCGGCACCGGCACCGGCAAATCGCTGGCCTACCTGGTGCCGCTCATTGCCCATGCCCTGGAAAGCAACAAGCCTGCGCTGGTGTCCACGGCCACGCTGGCACTGCAGACCCAGATCGTCGGCAGGGACCTGCCCCGGCTCCTGAAGAACATCACCCCTGCCCTGGAACGGCCGGTCAAGGTGGCGCTGGTCAAGGGAAGGTCCAATTACGTCTGCCGGCACAAGCTCGACGGCGGGTTCCCCTCCGAGGAGCCGTCGGAGGGCCAGCTCTTCTCCCTCGGCGAGGACACCAGCGTGCCGCATTTCGCCGCTTCCGTCGGCGGCCCTTCCTCCCAGCTGGGCAAGGAAGTGGTGCGCCTGCGCGAGTGGGCGGAAAAGACGGCCACCGGCGACCGGGACGAGCTCCTCCCCGGCGTGACGGACCGTGCCTGGCGGCAGGTCTCGGTGACCGCCATGGAGTGCCTGGGTGCCCAGAAGTGCCCCATGGCCGCCGAATGTTTCAGCGAGCTGGCGCGCCAGGACGCGGCCGAGGCTGACGTCGTGGTCACCAACCACGCCATGCTGGCCGTGAGTGCGTTCGAAGGACTCGCTGTCCTGCCCGAATACGACGTCGTCGTGGTGGATGAGGCACATGAACTGCAGGACCGCGTCACCGGGGCCGTGTCGGGGCAGCTGTCTGTCGCCATGGTGCACGCTGCCGCCTCGGGCGCCCGGAAACACACCGCCATCACCGTCGATGCCCTGAACGCCGCAGCCGCCAACCTCGAGCTGGCGCTGGCCGGCGTACCCAACGGCCTGCTGCCCAACGGCCTGAACGATGAGCAGCTCGACTGCGTCGACCAGCTCCGCGAGGCCTGCCGTGCCGCGCTGTCCGACTCCAAGGGCGACAGCAACACCACGGCCGACGGCGGGCGGCAGCTTGCCCGGTCCCGGCTCATGCTCATCCTGGAACTGTGCGAGCGGTTGATCACTGCCCGGGAAAACCGGGAGGTGGTGTGGTTCTCGCGCGCCAGCACGTTCGACCCCGGCCAGGGATATTCCCAGCCTGATGAATCGGCACCGGTACTGGTCAACATTGCCCCGCTGTCAGTGGCAGGAAAATTGCGGGAAGGGCTTTTCAACGGGCACACCGTGGTCCTGACCTCCGCCACGTTGGCCATTGGTTCGGCATTTGAACCCGCGGCAGGGGGACTCGGCCTGATCGGCGACGGCGCGCCGAGCTGGACGGGCGTGGATGTTGGCTCGCCCTTCGACTATCCACGGCAAGGAATCCTTTACGTGGCCGGGCACCTGCCGAAGCCCGGCCGCGGGGTCTCGGCGGAGGCGCTCGAGGAACTGGAAGCACTCATCAAGGCATCCGGCGGGGGAGCGCTGTGCCTCTTTTCGTCCCGCCGTGCGGCGGAGGAAGCCGCCGACGCCCTGCGGCCCAAGCTCGATGTGACGGTCCTCTGCCAAGGCGAATCGACCATGACAGCCCTCGTCAAGCAGTTCGCGGACGAACCCGACACCTGCCTGTTCGGAACCATGTCGCTGTGGCAGGGCGTTGACGTCCCGGGAGGTTCCTGCCGGCTGGTGGTGATCGACCGCATCCCGTTCCCGCGGCCGGATGATCCGCTGATGACGGCGCGTTCCCGCGCTGTGGCACAAGCCGGGGGCAACGGCTTCATGTCGGTATCGGCCACGCATGCCGCCATCCGGCTCGCCCAGGGCGCCGGGCGGCTGATCCGATCCACCGGGGACAAGGGAGTGGTGGCCGTGCTTGATTCACGGCTGGCAACCGAGCGGTACGCCGGATTCCTGCGGGGTGCGCTGCCGCCGTTCTGGGCCACCACCGACCGCAGCAAGGCACTGGCCGCGCTGTCCAGGCTGGGGGCGGACGCCACCAAATAGGCGGCGCCCCCAAGCCGAAGGGCCGCGGCTTCGGATGCCCGCCTCCTCGGATGCCCGACGGGAAGGAACGCGGTCAGAGGGAGCGCAGGACCGAAACAACCTTGCCCATGATCGTGGCGTGGTCGCCCAGGATCGGTTCGTACTGCGTGTTCTGCGGGAGCAGCCACGTGTGTCCGTCCCGTTGGCGGAACGTCTTGACGGTTGCCTCGTCGTCGAGCAGGGCAGCGACAATATCGCCGTTGGCGGCGTCCGCCTGGCGCCGCACCACCACCCAGTCTCCATCGCAGATGGCGGCGTCCACCATGGAATCCCCGGCAACCCTCAGCATGAAGAGTTCGCCCTGTCCCACGAGTTGGCGGGGGAGTGGCATGACATCCTCGACAAGTTGCTCGGCAAGGATTGGGCCGCCGGCCGCGATCCGCCCCACGAGCGGCACCATTGCGGTATCCAGGGCGCTGGGCAGTTCAGCTACGCCGGCACCCGCACCGGCCGCCGTCGGGGCAGGCGCCGTACCGGCGGTTTTTCCAGCGCCGCCGTCCAGGGTGAGGGGCATCAGCACTTCCATGGCCCGGGGCCGCTTGGGGTCGCGGCGCAGGTAGCCAAGCTTTTCCAACTGGGATAGCTGGTGGGTCACGCTGGAAAGGCTGGCAAGCCCCACGGTGTCGCCGATCTCGCGCATCGAAGGCGGATAGCCGTTCTCATTGACCGAGCGCTGGATCGTTTCCAGGATCTTCTTCTGCCGCAGGGTCAGGCCCTTGGCGCTCCTCCTGGGTTGCGGGTCGGTCCTGCCCGCGGCGGCTGCTGCTGCCATATTCGCCAATGCCTTTCGCTTGCCGCCTTATCCAGCGGGCGCTGTTTCCACACCGCCGCCGGAAGGACCCCATCTGTCATTGTCAGACCCTGCTGATCAACTACGGGAGTGGTTGTTCTGTGGTTCAAAACTAGGCCAGTCACAGTGCTTTTTCAAACATTTGTTCTAGCGAGTCTCGACATTGTTCGTTGATAAGTGCTAAAAATAAACAAGCAAAGTTCGAACATGTGTTCTAACCAGCGAATGCCTCCCTCGAAGACGGCCGAACGAAGTTTCGGGCCCGGATGCGAGTGGCGGGGGCAGCGGCGGGCGGACACCGGGCAGCACGGCAGGTCCAGGAGGGCTTAGTTCATGTCAGCTTTATCTCTTCACCAGGTTTCCCACAGCAGTTTCGCCCGCAAGGCACCATCCGCGCCGGGGCCTCTGCGGCTAACCCGCCGCGGGCGCATTGTGCTGATCGGAGCCCCGCTCGTACTCCTCGCCGTGGTCCTGCTGTCGCTGAGCGGGTTCTTCAATTCGCCCGCCAAGGCCTCGGACTCCGCCGCCGGCCTGGCGGTGACGCCAACAGTCACCGTGACCGTGCAGCCGGGCCAGTCCCTGTGGGCCATCGCGGGAACTGTCGCCCCGGACCGTGACGCCCGGGACGTGGTGGCGGATATCGTCCAGCTCAACAACCTTGGAGCCG
This sequence comes from Arthrobacter sp. NQ7, assembly GCF_029581595.2. Lineage (NCBI taxonomy): Bacteria > Bacillati > Actinomycetota > Actinomycetes > Micrococcales > Micrococcaceae > Arthrobacter > Arthrobacter sp. NQ7. The sequence goes on from NZ_JARFXU020000024.1 coordinate 30,684, forward strand.
GCAGCGTCATTCCGGGCCAGCAACTCTTCGTACCCACACGCTGACCAGCTGCATGCGGGACGATCCGGCCTTATCAGGCCACCCAGTGGTCCTGGGAACGCCTGCCGACGGCGAACAGCACCCGTCACATTTTCCGGCCGTTGCCGCGGCAACTAAACTGTTCAGGTGAACGACCAGCTAGAACGCCTGAACCGGCTTCCCCTCCGCAGCAATCTCCGCGGGCTGACTCCTTACGGGGCGCCCCAACTGGACGTCCCCATCCTGCTGAACGTCAATGAAAACACCCATGGTGTACCCGCTGATGTGCGTGCCGCCATCGCAGCGGCTGTCACGGAAGCCGCTGCCGGACTCAACCGTTACCCGGACCGGGAGTTCACGGAGCTCCGCAAGGCCCTGGCTGAGTACCTTGGCCATGGCCTGGACGAAACCAATCTATGGGCAGCCAACGGCTCCAATGAAGTTCTGCAGCAGATCCTCCAGGCCTTCGGCGGCCCCGGCAGGACTGCCCTGGGTTTCCCGCCCACGTACTCCATGTACCCGCTCCTGGCCAGCGGAACGGACACCCAGTACATCACCGGTGAGCGCGCCGAAGGGTACGGCCTGAGCGCAGAGTCCGCGGCCCGGCAGGTCAAGGAACTGCAGCCGAACATCGTGTTCCTCTGCTCGCCCAACAACCCCACCGGCACTGGCCTCGGCCTGGACGTGGTGGAGGCGGTCTACGAGGCAGGCGAAGACAGCCAAGCCATCGTCATCGTTGACGAGGCGTACCACGAGTTCGCACATGACGGCACGCCCAGCGCCCTGACCCTGCTGCCCGGCAGGGAACGGCTGATCGTCTCCCGCACCATGAGCAAGGCCTTCGCCCTGGCCGGCGCCCGCCTTGGCTACATGGCAGCAGCTCCCGAGGTCACCGATGCCCTGCGCCTGGTGCGCCTGCCCTACCACCTTTCCGCCATCACCCAGGCGACCGCGCTTGCGGCCCTGGAGCACCGGGAGGCCCTGATGGCCGACGTCGAGGACATCAAGAAGCAACGGGACCGCATCGTGTCGGAACTGGCAAGGATGGGTCTCGAGCCCGCCGCGTCCGACTCCAACTACGTGTTCTTCGGAGGGCTGGAAAACCCCCACCAGGTGTGGCAGGAACTGCTGGAGGCCGGTGTGCTGATCCGCGACGTCGGCATCCCGGGCCACCTGCGGGTGACTGCGGGAACTGAGGCGGAAACCACAGCCTTCCTTGAGTCCCTGGAACGCATCCTTGCGGGCCACGCCGCCCTTCCCGCCTAGACTTGATACTGCGGCGCTGGGCGCCTTGAACCACTTCTTCTCCCACAAAGGATCCTTCACCATGAGTTCAACCGGATCGAATGCTGCTGCGGCCCGGACCGCCCGCATGGAGCGAGCCACCAGCGAGTCCTCCGTGCTCGTGGAGATCAACCTCGACGGAACCGGGACCTCGGACATCGACACCTCGGTGCCGTTCTACGACCACATGCTTACGGCCCTCTGCAAGCACTCCCTGATCGACATGACGGTCAAGGCCACGGGCGACACCCACATCGACGTGCACCACACGGTGGAGGACGTCGCCATCACGTTCGGTGAAGTGCTCCGGACCGCCCTAGGCAACAAGGCCGGGATCCGCCGGTTCGGCGAGGCCACGGTGCCGCTGGACGAGGCCCTCGCGCACGCCGTGGTCGATGTCTCCGGCCGGCCTTACCTGGTGCACGGCGGCGAACCCGCGGGCCAGGAGTACCACCTTATCGGCGGCCACTTCACCGGCTCCCTGACCCGGCACGTGTTCGAAGCGATTACCCTGCACGCGGGCATCTGCCTGCACATGAACGTGCTGGCCGGCCGGGACCCGCACCACATCGTTGAGGCCCAGTTCAAAGCCTTTGCCCGCGCCCTGCGCGCCGCAGTGGAACCCGACCCGCGGGTCGAAGGTATCCCGTCCACGAAGGGGGCACTGTGAGCGGCCAGGTCCTGAAAGACGGGGCAATCATCGATCCCACGGCTTCCCAAAAGCTGCCCTCCCCTGAGGGCAAACCCACGGTCACGGTGCTTGACTACGGTTCCGGCAACGTCCGGTCCGCCGTCCGGGCACTGGAACGCGCCGGCGCCGAGGTTATCCTGAGCGCCAAACCCGAGGACGTGTTGAACGCCGACGGCCTCGTGGTGCCCGGCGTGGGCGCCTTCGAAACCGTGATGCGTGAACTCAAGGCCGTTGACGGCATTAGGCTCATCGGCCGGCGTGTAGCAGGCGGACGGCCGGTGCTGGGCATCTGCGTGGGCCTGCAGGTCCTGTTCGAGGCCGGCGTGGAACACGGCACCGAAGCCCAGGGCATCGGCGAGTGGCCCGGCAAGGTCGAGGCGCTGCCCGCGGAAGTGGTCCCGCACATGGGCTGGAATACCGTCAAGGTTCCGGAAGGGTCAAAGCTCTTTGCCGGCGTCGAGAACGAGCGGTTCTACTTCGTGCACTCCTACGGGGTCCAGGAATGGAACTTCGACGTCATCCAGCCACGGATGGCGCCGCCGCTGGTCACCTGGTCCGAGCACGGCGGCCCCTTTATCGCAGCGGTCGAAAACGGCCCGCTGTGCGCTACACAGTTCCATCCGGAAAAGTCGGGTGACGCCGGCGCCAGGCTGCTCCGCAACTGGGTTGAAGGCCTGCGCAAGCCCGCCGCCGGCAGCGACGCCTAGATGTGGTCCGTCCTGCTGATGGGCCTCGCCGGCATCCTGATTGGCGGCGGCATCTCCTTCCGGCAGCAGCGCAAGCCGCTCTGGACGCAGGTGGCGTTCTACGTCCTGGCTGCCATGGCCCTGCTTGCGGCCTACCTGCTCACACTCCCGGCCAACTGACCCCGTCCACGCGCCGCGGAGTGACCCGCCGGCTCCGAGCCGCTTCAACCACGTGCCGCATCGACCACGCCCCGCATCACCTACCCCCTGCACATTGAAGAACCAACACCAAGGATGAGTATGACCACCGCACACGACCTGCCGGTCCTTGAACTCCTGCCAGCCGTCGACGTCGTCAACGGCCAGGCCGTCCGGCTGGTCCAGGGCGAAGCCGGCAGCGAAACCAGCTACGGAACGCCCCTTGAAGCGGCGCTGAACTGGCAGCAGCAGGGTGCCGAATGGGTGCACCTCGTGGACCTGGACGCCGCATTCGGCCGCGGCTCGAACGCCGACCTGCTCCGCGAAGTGGTGGGCCGGCTGGACATCAAGGTGGAGCTGTCCGGCGGGCTCCGCGACGATGAGAGCCTGGAGGCAGCTCTCGACCTGGGCGTGGCCCGCGTCAACCTGGGAACCGCCGCACTGGAAAACCCGGAGTGGACCGCCCGGGCCATCGACCGCTTCGGTGACAAGATCGCCGTCGGCCTCGACGTCCGCGGAACCACCCTGGCCGGCCGCGGCTGGACAAAGGAAGGCGGCGACCTCTGGGAGGTGCTGGGACGCCTCGAAGAGGCCGGCTGCGCGCGCTACGTGGTGACGGACGTGACCAAGGACGGCACGCTGCAGGGCCCGAACGTCGAACTCCTGCGCCAGATGGTCGAAAAGACCGGCAAACCGGTGGTGGCGTCCGGCGGCATCTCCAGCCTGGACGACCTGAAGGTCCTCCGTTCACTGGTTCCGCTGGGCGTGGAAGGCGCCATCGTGGGCAAGGCGCTGTACGCCGGAGCGTTCACGCTCCCCGAAGCCCTCGACGTCGCCGGCCGCCGCTAAGTCAGGCCGAAGCCCACGACATGGCAAACATCGAGGAGCCACCAGCCGGCCGGCAGCTGCCGGGACACATCGCGGCGGCCTTGGCCGGGGCGGGCGGCGCCACGGATTCCGCGGGCCAGCCCTGGGCCGGCCGCAGCCTCGCCGGTGACGATGCGAAGATCCATAACTTCGAGGACGACGACGGCACGGCCGACGCCGGTTACCTCGCCGCGCTCGACGCCCTCCGGACGGGCTCGGGAGACGAAGCCGGCGTCGTCTCCGCGCTGGCAACGGCCCGGGTCTTCATCCCGATCGTTGCGCAACTGGCCGAAGAGGCCGAAACGGACCACGGGCTGCACGCCGACAAACAGGCGGACATGGCCCTCGTGACTCTCAAGGCAGCTGACGGCAGGACGGCCCTTCCCGCGTTCACCTCGGCCGCCGCCCTGGCCGCCTGGCACCCGGAGGCCCGCCCCGTGGCCGTATATGCGGCGCGCGCGGCGCTCTCGGCCGTCGCCGAGGGCGCCGAGCTCCTGGTCCTGGACCCGGGGGCGGATGTGACCTTCGTGGTCCGCCGGCCCGGCGTGTGGGCGCTGGCCCAGCAGCACGGCTGGACACCGTCCTACAGCGATCCGGAACTGGCCGCCGAAATGGCGCGGGCTGCCTCCGGCTTCGCCGCTGTCCGCAGCCTCGAACTTCGTCCCGGAAGGGGCGTAGCTGCCACCGCTGCCGACGGTTCGGTGCTTCCCGGCGGGGGCTCCGGCCCGGAACTGCAGGTGGTCCTCTACCTCGAGGACGGCCTGGACGCCGGCGGTGTCCAGGAACTGATAGCCGGCCTGCAGGGGGAGTGGTCGCGGAATGTATTGTTTGGGGAGCGCGTCGACTCCCTTGAAATCAAACTGAGGCGCGCTCCCGACTAGCCGGCAGCCGGATGGGCGATCCCCGCCAGCACTCCGGCATACCGTGAAGGACCGCTTCGTGAATTTCGCTCTCTACCGGGAGTTGCTTGCCATCCGGCCCATCCGCCGGCTGCTGCTGGTGGGCATGATTGCCCGCATCCCGCACTCGGCCGCCGGAGTGCTGCTGACCCTGCACATCGTGCTCACCCTGGGCCAGGGGTACGCGGCCGCCGGTGCCGCAGCCGCCGTCATGACCATCGGCATCGCCCTCGGCGCCCCGTGGCGGGGCAGGCGGGTGGACACCGTGGGCCTGCGGACCGCGCTTATTCCGTCCGTGATCTCGGAAACGGTGATCTGGTCCGTGGTGCCTCACGTGTCCTACCAGTGGCTGCTCCCACTCGTCTTCGTGGGCGGCCTGCTCACGCTGCCCATCTTCAGCGTGGTCCGGCAATCCCTCGGCGTCCTTGCCGACGGCGACCAGCGGCGGACGGCCTTCGCCCTCGACGCCATCACCACGGAAATGGTGTTCATGATCGGCCCCGCCGCGGGAGCCGTGGTGGCCACCAGCGGGTTCACTACCGCCGGGCTGACCGTCGTGGGGGTGGCAACCTCCCTCGCCGGCCTGTTCCTGATGTGGTTCAATCCGCCGACCCGCAGCCAGGGCATGACAGCGGAATGCGCCGAGGACGAGCAGCACGCCGCGGAAGCTGCCGTCGTCTCCACCGCGCCCGCCCACGTCCAGGAGGCAGCAGCCGAGCTGGCACCGGCCGGCGCGGCAGCAACGGCCGCGCAGCGCGGACTCCGCGGAAAGCTGGCCGGTGGCTTCGCCTGGTTCACGGCCACGGTCGCGGCACTGTTTGCAGTGGCTGCCGGAGCCGGAATGGTCCTGAGCGGTACCGACGTGGGCATCGTCGCCGCGCTGGAGATCGGCGGACACCAAAGCGAGATCGGCATCGTCTTCGTCTTCTGGTGCGCCGCGTCGGTGGTGGGCGGCCTGGTCTATGGCGCCATGCACCGGCCCGTTCCGCCCATCATCCTGCTGCTGGGCATGGCTGCCCTGACCCTGCCCATGGCGTTCGCCCATGACACGTGGACGCTGGCGTTCGTCTCGGTCCTGCCGGGCCTGCTGTGCGCTCCTGTCCTGTCCGCGGCCTCCGAGAAGGTGGCAGACCTGGTGTCAGAAGAGCGGCGCGGCGAGGCGATGGGCTGGTACGGATCGGCCCTGACCGCCGGCGTTGCGCTTGGCTCACCGCTGGCCGGGATCTTCATCGACGTCATGGGACCTTCCGGCGGCTTTGTGTCCGTGGGCGCCGCCGGGGTGGTGCTCTGCCTGGTGGGGCTCGTCCTGCAGCAGCGCCGCCGGAAGGCCGCCGTCTGACGCCAGGACATTCCAACCGGGACACTTGGCCGGGAAACGACGACGGCGGGACAGCCGTGAAAGGCCGTCCCGCCGTCGGACGCTGCTTGGGGGAGTTCTTCCTTAGTTGACTGCCCCGGTGTACTTTTCGCCCGGGCCCTTGCCCGGAGCGTCCGGGATCCGGGATTCCTCGCGGAAAGCCAGCTGGAGCGACCGGAGACCGTCGCGCAACGGACCCGCGTGCTGGGAGCCGATTTCGGGGGCGGCGGCGGTGACCAGGCCGGCCAGCGCGGTGATGAGTTTCCGGGCCTCGTCAAGGTCCTTCAGCTCGGCGGCGTTGTCCTCGGCCGCCAGGCCTAGCTTGACCGCGGCGGCGCTCATCAGGTGCACGGCGGCGGTGGTGATGACCTCGATGGCCGGAACCTCCGAGATGTCCCGGATCTGCTGGGAAACGTCTGCGCCTGCCGCTGCGGGCTCGAAGACGTGTGAATTACTGTCTGGGGTGCTCATACTGGTAAGCTTGACACAGACCGACTGGATGTCGTTATTTCAGGGATTGTCCAAACAATCAGGTTCCCAACAGCGCTTTCGGCGTTGGCGGGAATTTTTTCTGTAGAATGGCATTCAGTTTGCAAGCGGAGATCTCTCCCACCCGCGTCAGCCGCTGTCCCAGGCGTTCCGTTGGAACCCGCCCGGGGCGCAAGGTTGCCGGGTACCTGGTTGGGCATGGACCGGCATTGCCGGGACCGTGCGCGTGCAGCCCTTTTAGGGTTGCGCCGGCCAACCTTTTTTGAGGCCTTCGATTGCTCCGGCAATTGGGGGCCTTCTCTGTTTGCCGGAACCCACAACAACCACAGGAGCTTTAACATTAGCGAGCCAAGAATCAATGAGCGTATCCGCGTCCCCGAGGTGCGGCTGGTCGGCCCTGCAGGTGAACAGGTAGGAATCGTCCGCATTGAGGATGCCCTGCGACTGGCTGCCGAGTCCGACCTTGATCTCGTTGAAGTCGCACCTCAGGCGAAGCCTCCGGTGTGCAAGCTGATGGACTTCGGCAAGTACAAGTACGAGGCCGCAGTCAAGGCGCGTGAAGCCCGGAAGAACCAGACGAACACCGTTCTGAAGGAAATCCGCTTCCGCCTGAAGATCGACACCCACGACTACGAGACCAAGCGCGGCCACGCCCTCCGCTTCCTCGGAGCCGGGGACAAGGTCAAGGCCATGATCCAGTTCCGTGGCCGTGAGCAGCAGCGTCCGGAGATGGGCATCCGCCTGCTCCAGCGCTTCGCGGACGACGTCGCCGAAGTTGGCGTGGTGGAGTCCAGCCCCCGCATCGACGGCCGCAACATGGTCATGGTGGTCGGCCCGCTGAAGAACAAGGCTGAAGCCAAGGCCGAAGCCCGGCGCGCCACCCAGCGTGCCGAAGCCAAGGCGCAGAACGAAGCGAAGGCCGCGGGACGGGTTGACACCTCCGGTGACGACCAGGCCCCGATGACGCAGTCGCTGGCGGATCTCCTGCCTGAAGGCTTCACCGTGTCCACCGAGCCGGAAGCGCCCGCCGCGGAATCTCCCGCCACGGAAGCTCCGGCGGCGGACACCGCCACGGTTGAGGCGCCTGAAGCCCCGAAGCAGGAAGCTCCGAAGCAGGAGGCTCCGAAGGCTGCGGTTGCTCCGAAGCAGGAAGCACCCAAGGCCGAAGCACCGAAAGCTGCTGCACCGAAGGCGGCAGCACCGAAGGCCACCGCTCCGGCGCCCAAGCCTGCGGTAGCTGCCAAGCCCGAAGCTGCCGCGCCGGCAGCGCCGAAACCGGCCGCCGTGCCTGCGCCGCCGAAGCCGGTGGCAAGGCCTGCTGCACCGAAGCCTGCTGCCCGCCCTGCTCCCAAGGCAGTGCCGAAGCCGGCCGGTAAGAAGACCAACTAGTTCACAGCTGCCGGGGTGCGCCCCCGGCAGTCAGCAACCAGCATGCCGCCCGCAGGGGTGGCTGCGCGATAGAACTGCCGGCCTCCGGGCCCGCAGACACGTTAGGAGATCGGTTCCCATGCCGAAGATGAAGACCCACAGTGGTGCCAAGAAGCGCTTCAAGCTGACCGGCAGCGGCAAGCTGCGCCGCCAGCAGGCCAACCGCCGCCACTACCTGGAGCACAAGTCCAGCCGTCTGACCCGCCGCCTCGCCGGTGACAGGATCGTCTTCAAGGGCGACGCCAAGGTCATCCGGAAGATGCTCGGCATCTAGTTCCAAGTTCATTGACGGACTGCCCCCTGGTGGTCCATCACCTGCCAAACAGCCTTCTCAGGCCGCCGGACTGCCGGCAACAGATGCTTGGGATCAGATTTTCGAAGGAGTACGCACGTGGCACGTGTGAAGAGGGCGGTTAACGCCCACAAGAAGCGCCGGGTTGTCCTGGAACGGGCAAAGGGTTACCGCGGACAGCGTTCGCGCCTGTACCGCAAGGCCAAAGAGCAGCTGCTGCACTCGTTTGTGTACAGCTACGGCGACCGCAAGAAGAAGAAGGGTGACTTCCGCCGCCTGTGGATCCAGCGCATCAACGCTGCCTCCCGCGCCAACGGCCTCACCTACAACCGCCTCATTCAGGGCCTGAAGGCCGCCGAGGTCGAGGTTGACCGCCGTATGCTGGCCGAGCTTGCCGTCTCCGACGCCAACGCCTTCGCCGCACTGGTCCAGGTGGCCAAGGACTCGCTGCCGGCAGACACCTCCGCCAAGAAGGTTGCCGCAGCCTAGCAGCCGCTGTGGCCCCTCGCCTGAGGGGCCGGTTCAGGAACAGGTGGCAGCAGCTACTACAGTTCTTGTATGAACAAATCCGGGCGCCCGCAAGATCTTCCACTGTCCAACCCCCGAGCCGATCGGGTCCGGGACGTGGCAAAACTTGCAGGGCGCCCGGGCCGTTTAAAGCGCGGCCACTTCCTGGCCGAGGGACCGCAGGCCGTCCGGGAAGCCCTCAAGCTCCACCAGCAGCGCATTGCGTCGGGCGCCCCCGGCGTGGTTACCGAGGTATTCGCCAGTGAAAGCTGCCTTGACCGGTTCCCGGAATTCGAGGAGCTGGCCGCAGGCACCACCGCGCGGCTGGCCACCGACGAGGTCCTTGCAGCCATGGCGGACACCGTGAACCCCCAGGGGATCGTGGCAGTCTGCCGTTTCCTCGACGTCCCGCTGGCGGACGTGCTCGACGCGGGCCCCCGCCTGATCGCCGTCCTCTGCCAGGTCCGTGATCCCGGGAATGCGGGAACCGTCCTGCGCGCAGCCGACTCAGCCGGCGCAGATGCCGTGGTGTTCACCACCTCCAGCGTGGACATCTACAATCCGAAGGCTGTCCGCTCCACCGCCGGTTCCTTGTTCCACCTGCCCGTTGCCTTGGCCGTGGATCCGGCGGAACTGGCGGCTGAGTGCAAGGCCCGTGGCATCGGCGTCCTCGCCGCGGACGGTTACGGGCAGCTGGACCTCGACGTTCTCCAGGATGAGAGCGCCCGGCGCAGGCTCACCGGATCGGGGCCGGACTCCGTGTATGACCTTGCCGGACCCACCGCCTGGTTCTTCGGCAATGAAGCCCAGGGACTCTCCGATGAAGAGCTGGAACTGGCAGACCACCGTGTGGCAGTCCCCGTGTACGGCGCCGCCGAAAGCCTCAACCTGGGAACGGCGGCTACTGTCTGCCTCTACGCCAGTGCCCGCTCCCAGCGCAGGACAGACCCTGCCGGGGAAGCGCACGTGGCCGGGGCCGCCGGCGAAGCAGGGGAACCCGTTGCAGCAGGGGAACCGGACCGGGCACGGTAGGGAAGGACAACGGGGAGCTGCGCAGGAGATTCGTCAGGCCCACTGCGTGGTGGGCCTGTTTCGCGGGTCGGGAATCTCCGGGCACAAGAAAAGGCCCCGGGTTTCCGGGGCCCATCGGTTATTCGTTGACAGAGCGGTCAGGGTGCGCGGGTGGCTTTTCCGCGTCCGGTGACTGCTCCGTAGATGCCGGCAACAAGCAGGCCGCCGACGATAGCGAGAATCCAGGTGCCAAGGTCGAAGAAGGCAAGATCGCCCTTGTTGAACAGGAGGCTGCCAATCCAGCCGCCCACAATGGCTCCAACCACACCGAGGATGAGGCTGGTTACCCAGCCGCCGCCGACCCGTCCGGGCATGACGGCTTTAACGATGGCCCCGACAATCAGGCCCAAAATAATCCAAGCAAGAAAACCCATGTCTCCTCCTTATTGTGACCGGGATTAATAGTCCCGATGAGCCTCAAGCTAACATAAGGGCCCTGCAAAGTCAGTAGCACGGAGGGCTGCGTTGCCGCATCGTTAGCAGCGGTGCGGGCGGCCCGGCGCGGCCGGATCCGCCCCGGAATTCAGGCGGCCAGGGGTTTTTTCCGCTCGAGCAGCCCGCTGAGGAGTGCGACGCCGAAGCCCAGGACAGCGAGGACGGCACCTACCAGGGCGGGGGCCGTAAAGCCCCAACCGAGGGCAATGACGAGGCCGCCCAGGAATGCTCCGAGCGCGTTGGCCACGTTCAGGCCGGCATGGTTGAGGGATGACGCCAGCGAGGGTGCGTCAGGTGAGGCGTCCAGCAGGCGGGTCTGCAGGGCCGGTATCAGCATGGATCCCGAGGTGCCCACCACGAACACCATGACCATGGCGCTCCACGCCCAGTGCGCTGCCACCGCGTACACCACCAGGGCCACGGCAATGGCTGGCAGCACCCGGTACAGGGTGCCCATGACGGATTTGTCGGCAAGGCGGCCGCCGATGACGTTCCCTGCCACCATGCCGAGGCCGTACAGCGCCACGACCAGGGGGATCAGGGTGGACGGGATGCCGGCGACAGCGGTCATGGTGTGGGCAATGTAGGTATACGTGGCGAAGAAGCCCCCAAAACCCACGATTCCCACCAGGAGCGCGAGCCACACCTGGAGGCGTTTGAGGGCCCCCAGTTCGCGCCGGATGCTCGCATCCGGGTGGGCATGCTGGAAGGGCACGTATTTCCAGACGAGGACCAGCGTGAGCAGGCCGATGGCGCCCACGAGGATGAACAGCAGCCGCCAGCCGAAGGTTTGGCCAACCCAGGTGGCGACGGGAACTCCCACGACGTTGGAGACGCTAAGCCCCGCCATGACCATGGAGATGGCCCAGCCCCGCCGGGTGGCCGGGACCAGGGACGCGGCGATCACGGCGGCAACCCCGAAGAAGGCCCCGTGCGGCAGGCCGGCGGCGAAGCGGGACAGCAGCATCGTCCCGTAATCGGGGGCAAGGTAGGAGGCCAGGTTCGCGATGGTGAAGAACAGCAGGAGGCCCAGTGCAAGTCTCTTGCGGGGGAGCTTTGCGCCGACGGCGGCCAGGAGTGGGGCTCCCACCACGACGCCCAGCGCATAGGCGGATATCAGGTTCCCGGCCTCTGGGGTGCTGATGGCAAGCCCCTGCTCCACTTCCTTCAGCAGGCCCATCATGGTGAACTCGGTAACGCCGATCCCCACCCCGCCCATGGCCAGGGCAAAGATAGCCATTCCAACGCGGGGGGTTTTGGTGCCTGTTGCCGTGGTGGGGGTAAGGACGCTGCTCATGTGCCTGCTTTTCAAAGGGTGGGACTGGAACGAATGGATGCCACGGCAATGGGGCAGGACTTTCCGGACACTGGGACTAACCCCGGGCCAGCGGGACGTATTCCCTGCGGCCTGCCCGCGGTGGGACGCAGGCTGTGTTCCGGAACCCTTCCATTGTGGCCCATAGAATGGGCCGGTGACTGGACTGATTGAGGTAGTGGGCGCAGCCGTGGTGGACCGGCTGGCGGATCCGGCGGCTTTGCTGGTGGCACGGCGGAGTGCGCCGGAGCACCTGGCAGGGCTGTGGGAGTTCCCAGGCGGCAAGGTTGAACCCGGCGAGGAACCTGAAGCGGCGCTGGTGCGCGAGTTGGCCGAGGAACTGGGAATCAGCGCCCGGCTGGGGTCAGAGCTGCCCGCCGGGCAAGGGGCCGGCTGGCCGCTCAACGACCGTGCGCGCATGCGGGTGTGGTTCGCCGAGGTTACAGGGGGTGAACCCCGGCCGCTGGAAGACCATGACGAGTTGCGCTGGGTTGAACTCGCTGACCGGGATGCGGTCCTTGGCCTGCCCTGGATCCCTGCAGATTACCCGATTGTGCGGGCGCTGCTGGACTCCGTGGCGGCGCTGGTGCCGGAGGGCCCGCACGAAGGCTAAGCCGGGGGCAGGCTGGAACAGCGGACCGCGGGCTCCTTGAGGCCTGGACCAGGGGCACCTGAACAGCGACCCCCCAAAACCGCGTCAGCTAGAACAACGAGTCCTGCACCGCCTGTCCCGGCAGTGACGGGGACGGCGGGGAAGAACCGGCAGGGGCGGCGCCACCACCGGCGGCAGGGATGATGCCCGCGGGGTATTCCGCTTCCTCGGCCCGGGGATCGTCCAGGTCGCGATGGCTGAAGCCGGAAGAATGGGAGAAGCCGTGGCGTGCTTTGAAGTACCGGACCCTCCCCGCCAGCCACGTCCGGTATTCCTTGGTCGCGTAGGAGCCGGTCCCGTACAGCCGCCGGTACTTGCCGGCAAGATCTGGGTGGTGCGCCGCGATCCACTTCATGAACCACTCCCTGGTACCAGGCTTCAAGTACAGGGCGCCAGCGCTGACCCCGGTTGCTCCGGCTGCGGCCAGGGAGCCGAACAGGGCATCCAGGGCTTCGTCACTGTCGGACAACCACGGCAGGATGGGCATGGCCATCACGCCACAGGGGAGGCCGGCCTCGCGAAGCCGCGACACCAGCTTGAGCCGCGCCCTGGGTCCCGGCGTCCCGGGTTCGATCGCCTCTGACAGGGCCTCATTGGTCATGGCCAGGGATATCCCCAAGCCCACTGGAACCTGGGTGGCGGCGCTCTTGAGCAACGGAATGTCGCGCGCCAGCAGCGTTCCCTTGGTCAGGATCGACAGCGGCGTGCCGGATTCGGCCAGGGCGGCGATGATGCCCGGCATGAGCCGGTACCTTCCCTCTGCCCGCTGGTACGGATCGGTGTTGGTGCCCAGTGCCACCTGCTGCCGCGTCCAGGACGGCTTGGCCAGTTCCTTCCGGAGGACCTCCGCGGCGTTCACCTTCACCACCACCTGGCTGTCAAAGTCCATGCCGGCGTCGAAGTCCAGGTAGGTGTGGGACTTGCGTGCAAAGCAGTACACGCAGGCGTGGCTGCAGCCGCGGTACGGGTTGACCGTCCATTCGAAGGGCATCTTCGACCCGGTGGGAACCCTGTTGAGCACCGATTTGGCGGTGACCTCGTGGAAGGTGATGCCGGCGAATTCCGGGGTAGTGACGGACCGCACCAGCCCTGCCAGCGGAAGCAGCGCCGGCCGTGCTGCGGCCGGAGCATCCGGAGTGGGCACCAGGGCCTGTGCTTCCCATCTCATACACCCATTCGAAAACATGTTCGAATCAAAGTCAAGGCGCACCGCGCCCGGCGGGCTAATACACGAGCTCCCAACGGACAGTCACGGCAGCCTCCACCCGGTTCACCCCCGGTTCGATGGCCGGCCCTTCGGTTGCGGACGCCCGCTGCAGCCCGGCAAGCGGAACCGGTCCCGGGGCGGGGCGTGACTCGTCCACGGACAGCACCCGTCCCAGGCGCCCCGAGGCCAGCGCGGCATACTGGCCCGCGCTGCGGAGCGCGTCCTGCCAGGCAGCCTCCCGGGCTTGTGCCCGAACGGCGGAGTCGTCGGAAAGGACCAGCTGCAGGTTGTTCAGCCGGACGGTGTCCCCGGCTGCCCCGACGGCGGCAGAGATGACGGCGGACGCGCCGGGAAGGTCCCGCAGCCGGACCGACAGGCTGCCGGACGCCACGTAGCCCACGAGTTTCTGGCCCTCGCCGTCCCGCCAGGCGAGGTCGGCGCGGACGGCCAGGCCGGCCGAGCGGATGTCGTGGGGCGCCACACCGCGGGCGCGGAGTGCAGCGCCAACGTCCCGCAGGCCCCCGGAGGCCGACGCCCAGGCCTCGTCCACTGACGCGGCACGGCACTCCACGCCAACCGCAACAAGCACCAGGTCCGGGGCCGCCTCCGCCCACCCCGTTCCCGTGACCGTGATGGTTCCCCCCTGCCCGGTCGCCATGGAGTCGGGGACCATCACGCTTTCCTTCCTGCCGCCAGCGGGTAGCCACCGGCCGCCAGCCCCGCCCTGCGTTCAAAGATGTTCGCCGTCCCGGGGTTTCCCGTCCGCAGCATCGACCACGCAGCGGCCAAAAGATAGAGCGGGATAAAAGGCAGGCCCAGGCAGCACGCATACTGGGTGCAATGCCTCTCCTCGTGCTCCAGGAGCGCGGGCCGGGACAGCAGGTCCCCGGCCGGACCGCGGCACAGCACCACATTGCCCAGGGTGTAGGCGTGCGCGAACGGCAGGCGCCAGCGGTAGCCGGCGGCGATGATCATTCCGCGCGGGCCGCGACTGATCCGCGTCCGGGCGGCAAGGGCGACGGCGAGCCCGGCCAGGGTGCTCCCGTTGAGGAGGTTTGCTGCCCGCCTGAGCCGCTGGGCCGTCGTCGGGCCGTGAAGGGAACCCGGCCGCTGCCGCAAAGTCATGAGGCCATGGTAACCGGAGGGTTCAACTAGACTGGAGGGCAGTGGCCGCCGGTCCTGCCGGCGAGCCCTGACCTGGTCATTGAATGACACTGACGTTCAGTGCGTTCATCCATGACCTGCCAGCGGCGGACGCGCCGGGCGGGAAACCGCCCGTGGCTGCCCCCGCCGCCGGCAGCCACGACTCGTAGCTAAGAACAGTAGATGACTGAAACTTTGCCGGGCGCCGCCATCCCGAACCCCACGGATGAGGCCGCCATCAACGCCGCTGTAGATCAGGCCATCACCGCCATCGCCGGTGCGGCCACCCTTGACGAGCTGAAGGCGGTGCGCCTTGCCCACAGCGGCGAGAAGTCCCCGCTCAGCCTGGCGAACCGCGAGATCGGCCGCCTGCCCAAGGACCAGAAGGCGCTCGCCGGAAAGCTGATGGGCGCCTCCCGCGGCCGGGTGAACAAGGCGCTCGCCGAGCGCACCGCGGTGCTGGAGGCTGAAAACGACGCCCGCATCCTGATGGAGGAGACCGTGGACGTCACGGCCGCGCCGCGCCGCCGCCGTGCCGGTGCCCGCCACCCGCTGTCCACCCTGCAGGACCGTGTGGCCGACATCTTCGTGGGCATGGGCTGGGAGATCGCAGAGGGCCCGGAAGTGGAATCGGAGTGGTTCAACTTCGACGCACTGAACTTCAAGCCGGACCACCCGGCCCGGGAAATGCAGGACACCTTCTTCGTGGAGCCCCCCGAAGCCCACCTGCTGATGCGCACCCACACCTCCCCGGTGCAGGTCCGCTCCATGCTCGAGCGCGAGGTGCCCATCTACGTGCTGTGCCCGGGCAAGGTGTTCCGCACCGACGAGCTGGACGCCACCCACACGCCCGTGTTCCACCAGTTCGAAGGCCTGGCCATCGACAGGAACCTGTCCATGGCGGACCTGCGCGGGACCCTGGAGCACTTCGCCCGGCAGATGTTCGGCGAGGAAGCCCAGATCCGCCTGCGCCCCAACTACTTCCCCTTCACCGAGCCCTCCGCCGAGCTGGACATCTTCCACCCCGGCGCCAAGGGCGGGCCTGCCTGGATCGAGTGGGGCGGCTGCGGCATGGTCAACCCGAACGTCCTGCGCGCCGCCGGCATCGACCCGGACGTCTATTCAGGTTTCGCCTTCGGCATGGGCATCGAGCGCACCCTCATGTTCCGCAATGAAGTGGGGGACATGCGCGACATGATCGAAGGCGATGTACGGTTCAGCGAGCACTTCGGGATGGAGATCTAACAGTGCGTATCCCACTTTCCTGGCTGCGTGAATTCGCGGCAGTACCGGCCGATGCAACGGCCGAAGACGTCATGGCCGAGCTGGTCAAGGTCGGTTTCGAGGAGGAAGCCGTCCACCGTCCCACGGACACCCTGCAGGGCCCCATCGTGGTGGGCCAGGTCCTGAGTTTGGTCAAGGAACCGCAGACCAACGGCAAGACCATCAACTGGTGCCAGGTCCGGGTTGTCCCCGAGGGACAGGAGCAGACCCTGGCCGGCGAGGGCATCGATCCCTCCGGCGTGCAGGGCATCATCTGCGGCGCCCACAACTTCGTGGAAGGCGACAAGGTGGTGGTCACCCTGCCCGGCGCCGTCCTGCCCGGCAACTTCCACATCTCGGCCCGCAAGACCTACGGCCACCTCTCCGCCGGCATGATCGCCTCCGTCCGCGAGCTGGGGATCGGCGAAGACCACGACGGCATCCTGGTGCTGTCCCGCATCGGGCTCGACCCCGAGGTGGGCACCGACGCCATGGAGCTGCTGGGCCTGTACGACCAGGCCGCGGAAATCAACGTCACCCCGGACCGCGGCTACGCCTTCTCCATCCGCGGCGTGGCCCGCGAGTACGCGCACGCCACCGGTACCGGCTTCACCGACCCCGCATCCAAGGTCCAGGCGCCTGCGGAACTGTCGGGCGGGTACGGCATTAAGCTCAACGACGACGCCCCCATCTACGGCAAGCCCGGCTGCGACCGCTTCGTGGCCCGGACTGTCCGCGGCGTGGACGCCACCAAGCCCACCCCGCCGTGGATGGTGTCCCGGCTCCGGCTCGCGGGCATCCGCTCCATCTCGCTGCCCGTGGACATTTCCAACTACGTCATGCTTGAGCTGGGCCAGCCCACGCACTGCTACGACCTGGACAAACTCTCCGGGGACATCGTGGTGCGGCGTGCGGCGGCAGGGGAAAAGATCACCACCCTGGACGGCAAAGAACGCACCCTTGACGCCGAGGACCTGCTCATCACCGATGACTCCGGCGCCATCGGCATCGCCGGCGTCATGGGCGGCGCGGCAACCGAGGTGGGCGATTCGACGTCGAACATCCTGGTGGAATCCGCGCACTTCGACGAGGTGTCCATCGGCCGCTCACGGCGCCGGCACAAGCTGCCGTCCGAGGCGTCCAAGCGGTTCGAACGGGGCGTGGACTGGCAGGTGGCCGGCATCGCCGCCCAGCGTGTGGTGGACCTCCTCGTGGAGCTTGCCGGCGGTACGGCCGACGACGCCGGGACCGACGTGGGCACCGCACCGGAAACCGTCAGCATCGAACTGCCCGCAGGCTTCGCCGCCGCACGGATCGGCATCGACTTCACCGGGGAACAGATCGTCACCTCGCTTGAGGACCTGGGCGCCGTTGTGGTGAAGCACGACGCCGGCTGGACGGTAACGCCGCCGAGCTGGCGCAGCGACCTGGAGACCAAGGAAGACCTGACCGAGGAAATTGCCCGGCTGGTGGGATACGACAAGATTCCCGCCACGCTTCCTGTCGCGCCGCCGGGCCGGGGCCTCACCCGCGTCCAGCAGCAGCGCCGCCGCCTCATCCAGGCCCTGGCGGACGCCGGGCTCACCGAGGTGCTGTCCTACCCGTTCGTTTCCAAGGCCGCCAATGACACCTTCGGAACGGCGGACGAGGGTGCAGGCCGCAGTGCCGTCAAGCTGGCAAATCCCATCAGCGAAGAGCAGGGCTTCCTGCGCACCTCCATCCTGCCGGGGCTGATCGAGGTGGCCAAGCGCAACCACTCGCGTGGTTTCCGCGACCTGGCACTCTTCGAGTCCGGCCTGGTGTTCCTGCCTGCTGAGAAGATGGGCACCGAATCCATTCCGCCGCTGGGCGCCAAGCCCTCCGATGAGGTGCTGGATGCGCTGTACGGCGGCGTCCCCGACCAGCCGTTCCATGTGGCCGCGGTCCTCACCGGCCATGATTCACCGGCGGCCGCCGCGCACACGCCGCGGGTGTGGGACTGGGCCGACGCGCTGGATGTCGCCCGGCTCGCCGGCGACGTCCTCGGCGTCGACCTCGTGGTCAGCCAGGGCCGGCACCAGGCCTTCCATCCCGGCCGCACCGCCCGCCTGGCCCTGCACACCGGGCAGACTGTCGGCTACGCCGGCGAGCTGCACCCCAAGCTGCTCGCCGCCTCGGACATGCCTGCCCGCTCCGTCGCGCTGGAGATCAACGCCGACGCATTGTTCGAGGCCGCACCGGATGTCATCGTGGCACGGCACATCTCCACGTTCCCGGTGGCAACCCAGGACGTTGCACTCGTGGTTCCGGCCGAGGTCCCCGCGGATGAGGTCCTCGGGGCGCTGCGTGAAGGCGCCGGAGAACTGCTGGAGGACGTGGCCCTGTTCGATGTCTACGCAGGAAAGGGCATCGAGGACGGGAAGAAGTCGCTGGCCTTCGGACTGCGGTTCCGTGCCGCCGACCGCACGCTCACCGCTGACGAGGCCTCCGCTGCCCGCGAAAGCGCAGTAGCCCTCGCTGCCGAACGCTTTGGGGCCGTCCAGCGCTAGCTGGTGCTTCCGGAAGCCAAAAAGTCCCCGCAACCTGGGTGGTTGCGGGGACTTTTTGTTCGCCGGTGACCGCTTGTCAGGGGACCAAGAGGACCTTGCCCGTGGTCTTGCGGCCCTCAAGGTCCCGGTGTGCCCGGGCGGCCTGGCTCAGCGGGTAGCGCGCACCAATCCGGACCTTCAGGCTGCCGTCGGCCGCGGCGGCAAAAATCTCATCGGCGCGCCAGCGCCGCTCGGCAGCGTCGCGCAGGTAATGGCCCATGGTGGGGCGGGTCAGGAACAGCGATCCGGCGGCATTGAGCCGTTGCGGATCGAACGGCGGCACCGGACCCGAAGCCGCGCCGAACAGGACCAGCATGCCGCGCACCCGCAGCGCAGCCAGCGAGCCGTCGAACGTATCCTTCCCCACGCCGTCGTACACCACATCGACGCCGGTGCCGCCGGTCAGTTCGCGTACATGGTGCGGGAAGCCCTCGTAGCGCAGCACGTGGTCCGCGCCGGCCTCGAGGGCGAGGGCTTTCTTTTCATCGTTGGACACCGTGGTGATGACCCGGGCGCCCTTGGCCTTGAGCAGCTGGATCAGGAGGAGCCCAACACCGCCTGCGCCGGCATGCAGCAACACGGTGTGCCCCGGTTCCACCTTGAACGTGGAGTTGATCAGATAGTGGGCGGTGGCACCCTGCAGGGGGAGTGCCGCGGCGGTGAAGACGTCCAGGCCCTTCGGTACGGGCAGTGCCGCATCCTCATCCACGAGCGCGTAGTCGGCGTAGCAGTTGATGCCCTCGGCTGTGGCAATGCGGTCGCCTACGGCGAAGCCGGTCACGCCGTCACCCACGGCCTCCACGGTGCCTGCCGCCTCCGTGCCGGGGACGAAAGGGTAGGGCACCTTGTAGGTGCCGCTGCGCTTGTAGGTGTCAATGAAGTTGACGCCGGCCGCCCCCACCTTGAACAGCAACTGGCCCGGCCCGGGAACCGGGATTTCAACCTCGGCAAACTCAAGGACTTCCGGTCCGCCTGCCTGCCGTGCGACGATTGCGTGCGTCATGGCTCTCCTTTCGCGGGACCCGGAATCTCCGGCCCCGGCTGCCGGAACCATCGTAGGGACACAAGCGCCCGTTGCGCCAAGAACTACACCCCCTTTAATGCATAAATATCGATAGGTATGCATAACTATTGCTGTATAGTCGAAGCATGACTATTTCTGTTGCGGTCTCGGGAGCCAGTGGCTACGCCGGGGGAGAAGTCCTCCGCCTCCTTGCCGGGCACCCCGGGGTGACCATCGGCGCCATCACCGCCCACAGCAATGCAGGATCCCGGCTCGGTGAACTCCAGCCGCACCTCCACGGGCTGGCCAGCCGTATCCTGGAGGACACCACGGTGGAGAACCTCTCAGGCCACGACGTCGTCTTCCTCGCGCTGCCGCATGGTGCCTCCGCCGAAATTGCCGCGCAGCTGCCGGAAGGCACAGTGGTGATCGACGCCGGCGCCGACCACCGCCTCGAGGACCCGGCTGCCTGGGAGAAGTTTTACGGCTCCGCCCACGCCGGTACCTGGCCCTATGGACTTCCGGAACTGCCCGGCCAGCGGGAAGCCCTCAAGGGCGCCAAACGCATCGCCGTCCCGGGGTGCTACCCGACGTCGGCCCTGCTGGCGCTGACCCCCGGGTTCGCAGCCCACCTGCTGGAGCCTGACGACGTCGTGATCGTTTCCGCCTCCGGCACCTCGGGCGCGGGCAAGGCCGCCAAGGTCAACCTGATCGGCTCCGAGGTGATGGGCTCCATGAGCCCCTACGGCGTGGGTGGCGGACACCGGCACACCCCGGAAATCGAGCAGGGCCTGTCGAACGCGGCAGGGGAGAAGGTCACCGTTTCCTTCACGCCGACGCTGGCCCCGATGAGCCGTGGCATCCTGACCACCGCCACCGCAAAGGTCAAGGCAGGCACCACCGCCGCGCAGCTGCGCCTGGCCTGGATCGAAGCGTATGAGGACGAGCCGTTCGTCCACGTGCTTCCCGAAGGCCAGTGGCCCGCCACCAAGTCCGTGCAGGGCTCCAACCACGCGGCCATGCAGCTGGTGTTCGACCCCCACGCAGGGCGTGTCGTCGTCACCTGCGTGATCGACAACCTCACCAAGGGCACCGCCGGCGGCGCCGTACAGTCCATGAACATCGCACTCGGCCTGCCGGAAACCGCCGGCCTCAACCTGCAGGGAGTAGCCCCGTGACCATCACCGCCCCCATGGGATTCCGGGCAGCCGGCGTCACCGCCGGCCTCAAGGCCTCCGGAAACCCGGACCTGGCCCTGGTCGTCAATGACGGCCCCGCCAAGGCCGCCGCCGCCGTCTTCACCAGCAACCGGGTGGCAGCCGCCCCCGTGCATTGGTCCCGCCAGGTGGTCTCCGACGGCCGCGTGGACGCCGTCATCCTCAACTCCGGCGGGGCCAACGCCTGCACCGGACCCACCGGCTTCCAGAACACCCACAGCACAGCGGAAAAAGTCGCCGAGGTCCTGGGCATTTCCGCCACCGACGTCTTCGTCTGCTCCACCGGCCTGATCGGCGAGCAGCTGCCCATGGACAAGATCCTGCCCGGCGTCGAGGCTGCTGCCGCCGCGCTCAGCACTGATGGCGGCCCTGCCGCCGGCACGGCCATCATGACCACCGACAGCGTCCCCAAGTCCGCGCTCTTTATCGGCAGCGACGCCGACGGCCAGGAATTCAGCATCGGCGGCATCGCCAAGGGCGCCGGCATGCTGGCTCCGGGGCTGGCCACCATGCTGGTGGTGCTCACCACCGACGCCGTCGTGGAGCCCGAGATGCTCGACGTCGTCCTCCGCGACGCCACCCGGGTGACCTTCGACCGTGCCGATTCAGACGGCTGCATGTCCACCAATGACACCGTGGTCCTGCTGGCCTCCGGTGCGTCAGGGGCAGTGCCCTCCGCGGAAGCCTTTGGCGCCGGCCTCACGCAGGTCTGTGCGGAGCTGGCACGGAAACTGATTGCGGACGCCGAAGGCGCCAGCCATGACATCGCCATCCGCACGTTCAATGCCGCCAGCGAAGCCGACGCCGAAACCGTCAGCCGCTCCGTGGCCCGCTCCAACCTGTTCAAGGCCGCCATCTTCGGCAAGGACCCCAATTGGGGCCGCGTCCTGTCGGCCGTAGGCACCACGGATGCGGCCTTCGAGCCCGACAAGCTCAACGTGGCCATGAACGGCGTCCAGATCTGCCGCAACGGCAGCATCGGCGACGACCGCGGCCTGGTGGACCTGGAGCCCCGCGAAGTGCTGGTGGAGATCGACCTGCAGGCAGGCGATGCGGAAGCCACCATCTGGACCAACGACCTCACCCACGACTACGTCCACGAAAACAGCGCCTACTCCAGCTAGGAGCGCCGCGCCCAAGGCACAGCCCGCTGTGGAAAGTGAACTCATGAACACCCAGACACGCGAAAACACCAGCATGTCCGCCGCGCAGGACAAGGCGGCCACCCTGATCGAGGCGCTGCCCTGGATCCAGCGGTTCGCGGGCACCACCATGGTGATCAAGTACGGCGGCAACGCCATGGTCAACGACGAGCTGCGGCGTGCCTTCGCCGAGGACATCGTCTTCCTCCACCACGTGGGCATCCATCCCGTGGTGGTCCACGGCGGCGGTCCCCAGATCAACTCCATGCTGGGCCGGCTGGGCATCGAATCCGAGTTCAAGGGCGGCCTGCGCGTCACCACCCCCGAGGCCATGGAGGTGGTCCGCATGGTCCTTACCGGCCAGGTGGGACGCGAACTGGTGGGCCTCATCAACTCGCACGGCCCCTACGCGGTGGGCATGTCCGGCGAGGACGGCGGCCTCCTGCGCGCCGTCCGCACCGGGACCGTGGTGGACGGCGAGGAAGTGGACCTCGGGCTGGTGGGCGAGGTGGTCGGCGTCGACCCCGCAGGCATTGTGGACATCCTCGACGCCGGGCGTATCCCGGTGATCTCCACCGTGGCCCCGGAAATTGTGGACGGCGGCGACGGCGTGTCCGGGACCGCCCGGTTCCAGCCCACCGGGCAGGTCCTGAACGTCAACGCGGACACCGCAGCGGCCGCCGTCGCGTCCGCCCTCGGCGCCTCCAAGCTGGTCATCCTGACCGACGTCGAAGGCCTCTATGCCAACTGGCCCGACAAGTCATCCCTGATTTCATCCCTCACGGCGTCGGAGCTGCGGGAGATGCTGCCCAGGCTCGAATCCGGGATGATCCCGAAGATGGCCGCCTGCCTCAAGGCCATCGACGAGGGCGTGGAACGCGCCCATATCGTGGATGGGCGCCTGGCCCACTCCATGCTTTTGGAAACTTTTACGACGGCGGGCATCGGCACCCAGGTGGTCCCCGACGAGGAGAGCAACTCATGAACAAGGACACCCCGGTGGTTGAGTCCATCGAAACCCCGGTCACGGAGCTCGTGGAGACCACCGGCCACGCCGGATCCGAGTGGCTCGCCCGCTACTCCAGCTCGCTCATGAACGTGTTCGGGGCGCCGCAGCGGGTGCTGGTCCGCGGCGCCGGCTGCCTGGTGTGGGACGCCGACGGCAAGGAGTACCTCGACCTGCTGGGCGGCATCGCCGTCAACGCCTTGGGCCACGCCCACCCGTTCGTGACCTCCGTCATCGCGAGCCAGCTGGCCACCCTGGGCCACGTCTCCAACTTCTTTACCAGCCCCACCCAGGTGGCGCTGGCCGAAAAGCTCCTCTCGCTGGCCAACGCCCCGGCCGGGTCCAAGGTGTTCTTCAGCAACTCCGGCACCGAAGCGAACGAGGCCGCCTTCAAGCTGGCCCGACGCAACACCGGCGGGGGCGGGACGAAGCGGACCAAAATCATCGCCCTCGAGGGCGCCTTCCACGGCCGGACCATGGGCGCCCTCGCGCTCACGGCCAAGGAGGCCTACCGGGCGCCGTTTGAGCCGCTGCCCGGCGGTGTGGAGCACATCCCGTTCGGGGACATCGAGGCGCTCAAGGCCGCGGTGGACGACACCGTTGCGGCGGTCTTCCTCGAGCCGATCCAGGGTGAAGCGGGGGTACGGCCACTTTCGGCGGAGTACCTCCGGGCTGCCCGGGAGCTGACTGCCAGGACCGGTGCCCTGCTCATCCTGGACGAGGTCCAGACCGGCATTGGCCGGACGGGCAAATGGCTGGCCAGCGAAGACGCCGGGATCGTCCCGGACGCCGTCACGCTCGCCAAGGGGCTGGGCGGCGGCTTCCCCATCGGTGCCCTGGTCACCTTTGGCGCGCACGTATCGTCGCTGCTGTCCCCGGGCCAGCACGGCACCACCTTCGGCGGCAACCCGGTGGCAACCGCAGCGGCGCTGGCAACCCTGCATGCCCTGGAGAGCCAGCACGTGCTCGCGAACGTGGTTTCGGTGGGGGAGCACCTGCGCTCCGGCCTGGCCGCCATCCCCGGTGTCACCGAGGTCAGGGGCGAAGGACTCCTGATCGGCTTCGACCTCGACGCCGACGTCGCCCCCGCCGCGGTGCAGGCCGCCCTGGACGCAGGCTTCATCATCAACAGCCCCGGCCCGCGCACCATCCGCCTGGCACCGCCGCTGATCCTCACCACGGCCCAGGCCGATACCTTCCTCGCCGCTTTCCCGGCAATCCTCCAGACAGCTAAGGACGCCCAGTGACTACCGCAACCCGGCACTTCCTCAAGGACACCGACCTCAGCCCCGCCGAACAGGCGGAAGTCCTGGAACTCGCAGCCCGGATGAAGGCCGCGCCCTACAGCGTCCAGCCGTTCGCCGCCGAGGGCAACGGCCGCAAGACCGTGGCCGTGATCTTCGACAAGACATCCACCCGGACGCGTGTCTCGTTCGCCACCGGAATCGCGGACATGGGCGGCAACGCGCTGGTCATCAACCCGGGCGAGGCGCAGATCGGCCACAAGGAATCAGTGGAGGACACCGCAAAGGTCCTGGAGCGGATGGTCTCCACCATCGTGTGGCGTACGGGGGCGCACGCAGGCCTGGTGGCCATGGCGGCCAACTCCAAGGTGCCGGTCATCAACGCCCTGTGCGACGACTACCACCCGTGCCAGCTCCTGGCGGACCTGCTGACCGTCAAGGAGCACAAGGGCGCACTCAAGGGGCTCACCATGAGCTACCTCGGCGACGCCGCCAACAACATGGCCAACTCGTACCTGCTGGCCGGCGTCACCGCCGGCATGCACGTCCGGATCGCCGGCCCTGAAGGCTACCTGCCCTCGGCGGAGATCGTCGCGGCGGCCAAGGAGCGTGCCGCTGAAACCGGCGGCTCCGTGCTCATCACCTCCGACGCTAAGGAAGCCCTGCAGGGGGCCGACGTCGTGGCCACCGATACCTGGGTCTCCATGGGCCAGGAAGCCGAGAAGGAAGCCCGGCTGCAGCTGTTCCGGGAGTACTCCGTGGACTCCGGCGCCATGGCACTCGCAGCGGATGACGCCGTCGTACTCCACTGCCTGCCCGCCTACCGGGGCTACGAAATCTCAGCCGACGTCATCGACGGCCCGCAGTCCATCGTCTGGGACGAGGCAGAAAACCGCCTGCACGCGCAGAAAGCCTTGATGGCCTGGCTGATGCACCGCTCAGGCCTTGCGTTCGTCGAAGGCCTGTCGCCGGTGGAAGGCACCGGAGAGAGCACCTTCTAGTGTCCGCCCAGCCTTCCTCCCCGGGCACCAGCCCGGCCACCAAGACGGCCCGTCAGGCCCGCATTACCGCGATCCTCACCGGGCAGTCCGTGCGTTCCCAGGCTGAACTGGCGGCGCTGCTGGCGGACGACGGCGTACAGGTCACCCAGGCCACGCTGTCCCGCGACCTGGTGGAACTGGGCGCCGTCCGCGTCCGCGGCAAGGAAGGCGTCCTGGTCTATGCGGTCCCCGGTGAGGGCGGCGAACGGGCTGCCAAGAGCGGCGTCACCCAGGAAATCCTGGACGCCCGGCTCGCCCGGCTGTGCAGCGAACTGCTGGTCACGGCCGAAGCTTCGGCCAACATCGCCGTCCTGCGGACACCTCCCGGCGCGGCGAACTTCCTCGCCCTGGCCATCGACCATTCCGTCATGCCGTCCATCCTGGGCACCATCGCCGGCGACGACACCGTCCTGCTGGTGTCACGCGATCCGCTCGGCGGCCCGGACCTCGCTGCCCGCTTCCTGCAAATGGCCGAGGAAGCCGGGCAATAAGCTTGAAGACAATCAACCACCAAACCCCAACAAGGAGCATCTAAAGTGACTGAACGCATTGTGCTGGCCTACTCCGGCGGCCTGGACACCTCCGTCGCCATCGGCTGGATCGGTGAAGCCACCGGTGCCGAGGTCATCGCCGTGGCGGTCGACGTCGGACAGGGCGGCGAATCGCTGGAAACCATCCGCCAGCGCGCCCTCGGCTGCGGCGCCGTGGAAGCCTACGTGGCAGACGCCTCGGACGAGTTCGCCAACGAGTACTGCGTCCCCACCCTGAAGGCCAACGCCCTCTACCAGGGCCACTACCCGCTGGTCTCAGCCATCTCCCGCCCGGTCATCGTCAAGCACCTGGTGAAGGCAGCCCGCGAATTCGGCGCCACCACCGTGGCCCACGGCTGCACGGGCAAGGGCAACGACCAGGTCCGCTTCGAAGTGGGCATCCAGACCCTGGGCCCGGACCTGAAGTGCATCGCACCGGTCCGCGACCTCGCCCTGACCCGCGACAAGGCCATCGCCTTCGCCGAGGAAAAGGGACTGCCCATCGAGACCACCAAGAAGAACCCGTACTCGATCGACCAGAACGTGTGGGGCCGCGCCGTCGAAACCGGCTACCTCGAGGACATCTGGAACGCCCCCACCAAGGACATCTACGACTACACCGCTACGCCGGAGTTCCCGCCGGCGCCGGATGAGGTCATCATCTCCTTCGAAGCCGGCGTGCCGGTTGCGATCGACGGCGTCAAGGTCACCCCGCTGCAGGCCATCAAGGAACTCAACCGCCGCGCCGGCGCCCAGGGCGTGGGCCGCATCGACGTCGTCGAGGACCGCCTGGTGGGCATCAAGTCCCGCGAAATCTATGAAGCACCCGGCGCCATGGCGCTGATCACCGCCCACAAGCACCTCGAGGACATCACCATCGAGCGCGAGCAGGCCCGCTTCAAGGCCACCGTCGGCCAGCGCTGGGCCGAACTGGTCTACGACGGCCAGTGGTTCTCCCCGCTGAAGCGCTCCCTGGACGCCTTCATCGAGGACACCCAGAAGTACGTCTCCGGCGACATCCGCATGACCCTCCACGGCGGGCAGGCCATCGTCAACGGCCGCCGTTCGGACACCTCGCTGTACGACTTCTCGCTGGCCACTTACGACACCGGCGACACCTTCGACCAGTCCCAGGCCAAGGGTTTCATCGAGCTGTGGGGCATGTCCGCCAAGGTTGCCTCCGGCCGCGACATCCGCGTCGCAGGAAAGTAGCCCCTGTGGCTGAGCACAAGACCGAAGCCACAAATGCGGGAGCGCTGTGGGGCGGCCGGTTCGCCGGCGGCCCCGCCGACGCCCTCGCGGCGCTGAGCAAGTCCACGCACTTCGACTGGCGGCTGGCCCGCTACGACATCGCCGGGTCCAAGGCCCACGCCCGCGTGCTGCACAAGGCCGGGCTGCTGGACGACGCCGAACTGGACGGCATGCTCGCTGCCCTGACGCAGCTGGATGAGGACGTTGCCTCCGGCGCCTACCTGCCGGCGGAGTCCGACGAGGACGTGCACGGCTCCCTGGAGCGTGGCCTGATCGAGCGCGCCGGAGCGCAGCTGGGCGGCAAGCTCCGCGCCGGCCGGTCCCGCAACGACCAGGTGGCCACGCTGGGCCGGATGTTCCTGCGGGACCATGCCCGGATCATTGCCCGCGGCGTGCTGGCCACGGTAGATGCCCTGGTGGAGCAGGCCAAGGCCCACCACGGTGTGGCCATGCCGGGACGGACGCACCTGCAGCACGCGCAGCCGGTCCTGCTCAGCCACCACCTGCTGGCCCATGCCTGGGCCCTGCTGCGCGACGTGCAGCGGCTGCAGGACTGGGACAAGCGCGCCGGAGTTTCGCCCTACGGTTCGGGCGCCCTGGCCGGCTCCTCGCTGGGGCTGGACCCGGAAGCAGTGGCGGCCGACCTTGGGTTCTTCTCCGCCGTGCACAACTCGATCGACGGCACCGCCTCCCGCGACGTCTTCGCCGAGTTCGCCTGGGTCTGCTCGATGATCGGCGTGGACCTGTCCCGGATCTCAGAGGAAGTCATCTTCTGGGCCACCAAGGAGTTCTCCTTCGTCACGCTGCATGACTCCTACTCCACGGGGTCCTCGATCATGCCGCAGAAGAAGAACCCGGACGTGGCAGAGCTGGCCCGCGGCAAGGCAGGGCGCCTGATCGGCAACCTGACCGGGCTGCTGGCCACGCTCAAGGGCCTGCCGCTGGCGTACAACCGCGACCTGCAGGAGGACAAGGAACCGGTGTTCGACGCCGCCGACACCCTGGAGCTGCTGCTCCCGGCCGTGTCCGGGATGATCGCCACCCTGACCTTCAACACGGAGCGGATGGAGTCGCTGGCCCCGCAGGGCTTCGCGCTGGCCACGGACATCGCCGAATGGCTGGTCCGCCAGGGCGTGCCGTTCCGCGAGGCTCATGAACTGTCTGGCGCCGCCGTCAAGCAGGCGGAGTCCCGCGGCGTGGAGCTGTGGGACCTCACGGACGAAGAGTACGCCGCGATCTCGGAGCACCTCACCCCGGAGGTCCGGTCCGTCCTGTCCACGGAGGGTTCGCTCAACAGCCGGAACTCGCAGGGCGGGACGGCACCGGCCGCCGTCGAACGCCAGCTCACCGCGCTGGAAGCCGAGCTTGCCGGCGTGCGGGAGTACGCCGGGTAGGAAACATTGTGGCCAAGGGCCCGGGGCATGTTCCCCGGGCCCTTGGCGTCTGTGGCTAGGCTGGGTCCATGAGCGAAACGTTCCGCAAGTTCCTTCGCACCCTGCCCGACTTCCCGTCCGACCTGCCCGGCTTCGAACCGGAGAATGCGCCGCAGGACCCGGCGCTGCTTTTCAAGCAGTGGCTGGATGAGGCCCTGGACGCGGGGGAGCAGCAGCCGCACGCCTTCAGCCTGGCCACGGTGGGCACGGCTGGCGGCGAGGGCCCGCAGCCGTCCTCGCGGATGCTCATCCTGAAGAACATTGACGACGACGGCTGGCACTTCGCCACGTCCCGCACCTCCCGCAAGGGCCGGGAACTTGCGGCGGCGCCCCGGGCCGCGATGAACTTCTACTGGCCGGCCCTGGGCCGGCAGGTCCGGCTGGCCGGCAGCGTGGCCGAGCTGTCCGCCGAGGCCTCCAGCATTGACTGGCACGAACGGCCGCGCGCGGACGGCAGCGACAACCCGAACTGGCAGCTGTACGCGCTGCAGCCCCTGGAGATCGAGTTCTGGCAGGCCAGCAACGACGGCCGGCATGTCCGCCACCGCGTCGGACCGGACGGAACGCCGCTGGAATAGGCCCCGGGCCGGCCGGCCGCTCCGCTAGGCTGGCCGCATGACCTCACCATCCCCCGATGCCCTCCTCGCTGAACTGCACAAGGCCGCGGACGCACTGACCGCCGCGGTGGACCGGATTCCGGCCGGCGGAGACAAGGCGCCGTCCACCCTTCCCGGCTGGAGCCGCGGCCACCTGCTGGCCCACATCGCCGGCATCTGCGACGCCCTCGCCCGCCAGGTGGAGTACGGACGCCACGGCGAAAAGGTGGAGCTGTACGACGGCGGCGTGGACGGCCGCAACCGGGCCATCGAGCTTGCCGCCGGCCACAGCCTGGAGGAGCACCGGGAAGACGTCGCGGCCGCGGTGCAGCGGGCACTGGCGGCCTTCGATGCGCTGGGGGAGGACGAATGGCAGACGCGCATCGCGTTCCGGGACGGCGCCATTTTCGACGCCGGGCTGGCGCTCTGGCGGGAACTGGTCATCCACACCGCCGACCTGGATGCAGGCACGGGACCTGAGGTCTGGAACAGGGACTTCTGCTCCCACCTCTTCGACTTCCTGGCCGCCCGCGTTCCCGCGGAAACCCGGCTCGTCGTGCAGCCCGTGGCACTTCCCCCGCTGACCCTCGGCGCCGGCGGCAGCACCGTCGTCGTCAGCGGCATGATCACCGACATCGCCGCGTGGCTCGCGGGGCGGCAGCCGTCGCTGGACAGCCTCCGCGCCACCGCCGCCGGGGACGGCACCGACCTCCCCGCCCTGCTGCCGTGGCCGTCGGCGCTTCCAGAACCCAAGTAAGGATCAGACCTTTTCCGCGAGATGGCACTGCGGTGAAGTGCCACGTCGCGGCAGGGGACGGAGCGGTCAGGCGGCTTCGCGGGCCAGCAGGCTCTCCTTGATCCGCAGGCCCCACCTGAAACCACCCAGTGAGCCGTCGGTCCGGATTACCCGGTGGCAGGGGACGAACAGGGCCGCCGCGTTGAAGGCGCAGGCACTGGCGGCAGCCCGGACCGCCTTCGGGTTCCCGGCCAGCGCAGCATATTCGCTGTAGGTGACGGGGGCGCCGGGTTTGACCTGGCGGAGGACATCCCAGGCGTGTGCACGGAACGGGCCGGACTGCTGGCGGACGGGCACCGCCATGGCCGGCGCAGGGTCGCCCGCATAGAAGGCTTCGACGGCGGCTGAAATTCCGCCAAGATCCGCCACCTCTTCAACGGCGTCGGGACGCAGCGCGGGGTGCACCTGTCCGGCCAGTTCCGGGAGGCCGGCCGTCCAGCCGGAGGCGAGGACTACGCCGTCCGTGGCAAGGATGGTGAACGGACCATCCGGCGTGGACAGCTGCAGGAGTTGGGCTTTCATGGCATCCCTTTCGCGGGAACGGCTGGTACGGGGGCGGGCTTGGCTGCGGCCCGCCAGAGGTGCATGGTGGCGTAGGAGCGCCACGGGCTGGTTTCCCTGAAGTCCGGGCTGAGGACGCTGCCACCATTATCGAGGGCCCGGATCCCGTTCCGCACGGCGGCGTCGTTGGCGAGGAAGATGTCCGGGGCACCGAGGACCCTCATGGCCACGTAGCCAACGGTCCAGGGTCCGACGCCGGGCAGGGGGAGCAGTGCGGCGGAGAGGCCCGGAAGGTCGTCACCGTATCCGAAGTCCAGGCGGCCGCGGGCCATGGCCTCTGCAGCATGCAGCAGCGACTCGGTCCGGCGCCGGGGGCCGCGAAGCAGATGTCCTGCAGCTGCGATTTCCGCCGGAGTGGGAAACATGCGGTCCAGGCCGTCGCCGGGGGCACCGGCGGGACTGCCCGCCGCGCACAACTGGGTCAAGGCTGTCCTGGCTGCCGCCACCGTAACCTGCTGGCCCACCATGGCCCGGACCAGGAGTTCCTGCGGATCCACTGCTCCCGGCATCCGCATCCCCGGTGCCGCGGCAACGGAGGCAGCCAGCCGGGGGTCGGCGGCGAGCGTGCCGTCGATCGCGCCGGGATCGGCGTCGAGGTCGAAGAGCCGCCGCACCCGGCTGAGCAGGGCGGCCAGGTCGCGGAGGTCCACCGCGCCGACGGTGAGGGTCAACGGCCGTTCCCGGGCTTCGGCGTCGTATTCCACCCGGAAGCGGGCGTCGCCGTGGGGCAGCCGCAGGGTGCGCGCGTAGGAGGTGGCCGTGCCTTCCTCGATCCCGGGGATCGCGCGCACGGCAAGGAACGTGAAGATGCCGGGATCGAAGGGCGGCCGGTAGGGCAGGCCCAGCACCAGTGCGGTCGATCCCGCCGCAGCCCCACCGGCAGGGCCGTGCCGCCCCGTATTGCGCAATGCCGTGGGCGTCATGTCGAACACCTCGGCGATAGTGTCGTTGAACTGCCGTACGCTGCTGAAGCCGGCGGCGAAGGCGATGTCGGCCAGCTTCATGCCGGTGGACACCAGCAGCGTGCGTGCGGTCTGGGCACGTGCGGCACGGGCCAGCGCCAAGGGACCTGCACCGAGTTCCTGGCCCAGGATCCGGTTGAGCTGGCGCGGCGAATACCCGAGGCGTGCGGCGAGGCCGGCCACCCCGTCCCGGTTGATCACGCCGTCGTTGATCAGGCGCATGGCCCGGCCTGCAATGTCCTGCCGCACGTTCCAGGCCGGGGTGCCCGGAACCGCCTCCGGCAGGCAGCGCTTGCAGGCGCGGTAGCCTGCCTCATGGGCCGCGGCGGACGTCTCGTAGAACGTCACGTTGGACGGTTTGGGGGTCCGGGCCGGGCAGGAGGGGCGGCAGTAGATTCCCGTGGTGCGGACGGCGGTGAAGAACTGGCCGTCGAACCGGGGGTCGCGGGCATCGATTGCCCGGTAGCGCTGCCAGAAGTCCATTCCTCCATCCTGCCAGCCGACGCGCACTGCTTCTAGCGGAAATCGGACATGGCCGTGAACGTCCGGAACCGGGCGCCGGGCGCCGGTTCTGCAGGCGGATGAAAACCCCGGCATCCGGGTAAGGTCTACGAATGAACCAGAGCATGCCGGCCCGGGAGCAGCTTCGTGACCTGCTGTCCGGGGATGCCCGCGAGCTTGCCCCGCAGTTGCTGGGCGCCGTGTTGACCCACGAGTCCCGCGATGGAGCCGTATCCGTCAGGCTGACCGAGGTGGAGGCCTACCTCGGACCGGAAGACTCCCTGCACCCCGACCCCGGCTCGCACACCTACCGCGGCCCCACACCCCGCAATGCGCCGATGTTCGGCCCGGCCGGGCACCTTTACGTCTACTTCACCTACGGCATGCACCACTGCACCAACATCGTGTGCGGCCCGGCCGGCGTCGCGTCCGCCCTGCTGCTGCGGGCGGGGGAGATCGTGGACGGCATCGGGCTGGCACAACGGCGCCGCCCGACGTCGAAAAGCCCCGCCGACCTGGCCAGCGGGCCGGCCCGCCTGGCGAAGGCGCTGGGATTGACGACGGCGGACAGCGGCCGCGACGCCCTGGCGCCACCCTTCGCGCTGGAACTTCCCTCCGGCACCCCCGGGCCGGTCAGTTCCGGTCCGCGGGTGGGCGTGGCCGGCGCCGGCGGATCAGAGGAATACGCGTGGCGGTTCTGGCTCACCGGCGACCCGACCGTCTCCAAGTACAAGGCGGCCAAGCCCCGGATCCGGAAGCAGTCCGTCGGTCCGCTGCCTCCTGCAACGTTTCACCGGCGTTAAGGGAAATGGTTGTAGAATGGACGGTCTGTCTTTCGCGATAGGGGAACGTTGATGCACGACGCCGAATTGGCCCACGAACGGGAGTATGTAGCCGGCCTGTATGCCCGGCTGGAGGAACTCCGGGAGGAAAAGCGCCGCCAGCTGGCACAGGTGCGGCGCGCCGGAGCCGTGGGCACCATGCAGAACGTTTCGGAACGTGATGCGTTCGCTGCACTGTATGAAGACCGCCTGGCCCAGCTGGACGCCGTCGATGACCGGCTGGTGTTCGGCCGCCTGGACCTGGACTCCGGTGAAGCCCAGTACATCGGCCGTATCGGGCTGACCACCGAGGACCTGCAGCGGCTGATGGTGGACTGGCGTGCCCCCGAGGCCGGCCACTTCTACCAGGCCACGGCCTTCGACCGGCAGGGCGTCCGCCGCCGCCGGCACCTGATCCTGCAGGGGCGTGACGTCAAAGCCATCGAGGATGACGTCCTGGACGCGGACATGCTGACCGAGGATGAGTCGCTGCAGGGCGAGGGCGCCCTGCTGGCCGCACTGAACTCCAAGCGCACCGGCCGCATGTCGGACATCGTCAGCACCATCCAGTCCGAACAGGACCGCATCATCCGGTCGTCCATCTCCGGTGCCGTCGTGGTCCAGGGCGGGCCCGGCACGGGAAAAACTGCCGTGGCCCTGCACCGTGCCGCCTACCTGCTGTACACCCACCGTGACCGGCTCAAGAGTGCCGGCGTGCTGCTGGTGGGACCGTCGTCGTCGTTCATGAAATACATCGAGCGGGTGCTGCCCTCCCTGGGCGAGACGGGCGTGGCCATGGCCAGCCTGGGCCGCCTGATGCCCGGCATCAACGCAGTCCCCGAAGCCGACGCGGATGTTGCCGCCATCAAGGGGCGCCTGGACATGGCTGCCATCGTGGCCAACGCCGTCTCCAACCGGATGCGCGTCCCGGCGCAAAACCGGATCCTTGAGGTGGACGGGCGCAAGCTCACCCTGACGCCCCGGCAGGTACGGCGCGCCCGCGAACGGGCGCGCGCCACCGGCAAGCCGTACAACGAGGCCCGCGTGACGTTCGTGAAGATCCTGCTGCGCGAACTGACCGAACAGATGACCGAACTCGTCGAAGCCGGCAATCTCGGCAACAACGCAGACCGTTCCTACCTGGCCGAGGACGTCCGCACTGCACGCGACGTGCGGATCGCGCTGAATTTGTGCTGGATGCCCATGACCCCGGAGAAGCTGATCACTGATCTGTTCAGCAAGCCGGAAATCCTCGAGTTCTGCACCCCCAACCTGACGCCCGCCGAACGGGCACTGCTGCAGCGTCCCGCCGATGCCCCGTGGACCGAGTCCGATGTCCCGCTGCTCGACGAAGCCGCCGAACTGCTCGGTGAACTGGACCCCGCTGCAGGGCGGGGGCTGGCGCAGCAGGAACACGACCGTGCCCGGGACCTGGCCAATGCCAAGCAAACCCTGGTGAACATGCAGGCGGCAGGCGTGGACCCGCTGATGTCTGCAGAGGAGCTTGCCGAGCAGAACCAGGAGCAGGAAGCACGCCTGACCGCGGCCGAGCGCGCCACCAGCGACCGCACGTGGGCCTTTGGGCACATCGTGGTGGACGAGGCGCAGGAGCTTTCGCCCATGCAGTGGCGGCTCCTGGTCCGCCGCTGCCCGCTGAAGTCCTTCACCATCGTGGGGGATATTGCGCAGACCAGTTCCGTGGCCGGCGCCAACTCCTGGCAGGGGGCGCTGGGGCCCATGTTTGGGGACCGCTGGCAGCTGGAAGAGCTCACCGTCAACTACCGCACCCCCTCGCAGATCGCCGAAGCTGCCGTCCGGATGGCCAACGCAGCGGGCCTGGTGGTCTCCGCGCCCAAGGCAGTCCGGGAAGGGCGCTGGGCACCGATCATCGACGAAGTGGCGGACGGCGGGATCGTGGACCGGCTGGTGGAGGTGCTGCCGGAGGAACTTGAAGCGCTCGACGGCGGCCTGCTCGCCGTGATTGCCGACGGTGACCTCCTGCCCGCGGCCACTGCCGCGCTGCGTGGGGTGTACGGGCGCAGGATCGGGACGGGCGCCGGCAGTTACGAGCAGGACATCGTGGTCATCAGCCCCCGGGAGGCGAAGGGCCTGGAGTTCGACGGCGTCGTGGTCCTGGAGCCGTCCGTGATGCTCAACCATGAACACGGCAAGGTGGGGGACCTGTATGTGGCGATGACCCGCGCCACGCAGCGCTTGCGGCTGATTGCCTCTCAGCCGGTGCCCGCCGGGATCGCCGGCTGACGGGGCCTCGGGCCTTACTGCTAACTTAGGAAGCGTGCCAGAACTGAACAACCTCGAACCGCAGCGCAACGACCCCACTTTCGCCAACATTTGGCAGGAACTGAAGTGGCGTGGGCTGGTCCATGTCTCCACCGACGAAGCGGAGCTTGAAAAGCTTCTCGCCGACGGGCCGGTCACGTACTATTGCGGCTTCGATCCCACCGCGCCCAGCTTGCACCTGGGGAACCTGGTGCAGCTGCTGGTGATGCGGCGGCTCCAGTTGGCCGGACACAAGCCGCTGGGGCTGGTGGGCGGCTCCACCGGCATGATCGGCGACCCCCGGCCGACGGCGGAACGTACCTTGAACACCAAGGACACGGTGGCGGAGTGGGTTGGCTACCTGCAGGCCCAGGTCAGCCGCTTCCTTAGCTTCGAGGGCGACAACGCCGCCAGGATCGTCAACAACCTGGACTGGACCGCGCCGCTGAGCGCCATCGATTTCCTGCGTGAAGTGGGCAAGCACTTCCGGGTGGGGACCATGCTGCGCAAGGATGCGGTGGCATCACGCCTGAACTCCGAGGAAGGTATCAGCTACACGGAGTTCAGCTACCAGATCCTGCAGGGCATGGACTACCTGCAGCTGTACCGTGACTACGGCTGCGTGCTGCAGACCGGCGGTTCTGACCAGTGGGGCAACCTGACCAGCGGTACGGAACTGATCCGCAAGGTGGAGGGCAAGAGCGTCCACGCCCTGGGCACGCCGCTGATCACCAACTCGGACGGGACCAAGTTCGGCAAGAGCGAGGGCAACGCCATCTGGCTGGACGCCGGCATGTGCAGCCCCTACGCCTTCTACCAGTTCTGGCTTAACACGGCCGACGCTGACGTGGTGGACCGGCTCAAGGTGTTCACCTTCCTGACACGCGCCGAGATCGACGAGCTCGCGGTGTCGGTGGCCGAGCGTCCGTTCGCCCGTGAAGGGCAGCGGAAGCTGGCGTTCGAAGTGACCTCCCTGGTGCACGGTGTGGAAGCGACCGAAAAGGTCATCGCCGCTTCGGCTGCGCTGTTCGGGAACGGTGACCTGTCCACCCTGGACAAGGCAACGCTGCAGGCGGCCACTTCCGAACTTCCTTCCACCACTGTGCAGGTGGATGAGATGGGGATTGTGGACCTGCTGGTTGCCTCCGGCCTTTCCGAAAGCAAGTCCGCTGCCCGCCGCACGGTGGGTGAGGGCGGGGCCTACGTGAACAACGAGAAAGTCTCGGATCCTGACGCTGTGATCTCCGAGTCGGAGCTCCTCCATGGCCAGTACCTCCTCCTGCGCAGGGGGAAGAAGAACCTTGCCACCGTGGAAGTGCTGGTTCCCTAGCACCTTCAATAGCTTCATGCACGCCTTTCGGCAGCCGATTTGCACGGCTGTCGGAGGGCGTGTATTGTTTTCTGAGTCGCCGCCGCTGAGTGGTGACAAACCCCCAACTGATATTGAGAAGCAATTCTCGGCCATGCGGTGCATGGAACGAAGAATGCTTCTCATTCTGCTGGGCGGATTCATTCCACTGGGTGAATTCCGGGAAAACAACCGGATTTGCAAAAGTGAATATGAATGAAATAAGATAAAAACATCGCAGCGAAGAAATACGGAAAAGAAATTCTCTTGTGAATTTGTTCCGGGAATATTCGAATGTGTCTGTTGTTTGAGAACTCAATAGTGTGCCAAGTTTGTTGATACCGATTATGTAATGTGATTGGTTGAAATGTGCTGTGTGCGCCACCCCGTGGTGTGCATGGTTTTTTTAGCTGGTTTCAAAT
>NZ_JARFXU020000025.1:0-18153 GCF_029581595.2 Arthrobacter sp. NQ7
CCAGGCGGGCTGGCCCGCTGACTGGTCACTGACCACGACGGCGAAGGCCGGCCCGGATTGCGCGGCCAGTCCCGCGAGGGTGACGGCGAGTTCGGCCGGCCGGTTGCAGGTGGGGATCAGGACGTCCATCACCACTTGGCTCGTCCGGTCCCGGGGCCGCGCCCACTGTTCCGAAGTTCTCATGCCCACAGTCCACCCTTCCGGCATCGGCGTTGGCGCCGGCGGGCAGCACCAGGTGCATGCTGCTGCCCGTTTCCCGGCACGTGGTTTCGCGTATTCCGTACCCAGCCGGGCAGGATCTATTCCCCCTTTCGCCACCCCCCGAAACGGCGAAAGCCCCTGCTTCCACCGCCGGAGTGGCAGTGGAGGCAGGGGCCGCTGGCCGGGCGGTCTTTATCCGGCGTCGAAGTTCTCGCCGTCGTCATTGGGCGACTTTTCCTGCGGCAGGTCGTTGCCGCTGCCGTCCGGGATGCCCGTGGCCTCCTGGCCGGACTCGGAGGACACCGGGGCCGAGCCCTGGGAATCGTCGTTGGATTCATCGATCTCGGCTGCGCTGGAGGGAAGGTCCATGTCGTGCGGAACGGGCTGCTGGCCCGCTCCGGACTGCGGATCGTTGGTGTCAGCACCGGCGGAAGAAGTGCCGCCGCCGGACTGCTGCCCCTGGCCGCCCTGGGCTCCGGCTGCCTCCTGCTCGGCCGTGGGGGTGCCGTAGCCGCCGGGAGCGGTCTCGGGTTCAGCCTGCTGGTTTTCCTGCGTCATGCTTCCTCCTGTTGTTGGTTGCCGATATTGCTGGTCTATGTGGTGCTTTCTGCTGCGCCGTCACAGTCCCTTGCCGCCGGTGACGGGCAGGACGGCGCCGGAGATGTAGGAGCCGTCCTCCGAGGCGAGCAGCACGTAGGCGGCGGCGAGTTCCGCGGGCTGCCCTGCCCGTTCCAGGGGCGTGTCCTGGCCGAAGGACGGGAGCTTGTCCGGCCACTCCGTGGCAGGGATCAAGGGGGTCCAGATGGGCCCCGGCGCCACCGCGTTCACGCGGATTCCCTTGGGCCCGAGTTCCTGTGCCAGGGCTTTGGTGAAAGCCACCTGCGCTGCCTTGGTCATGGCGTAGTCGATCAGGCCCGGCGATGGGTTGAAGGCCTGGATCGAGGCCGTGGTGATGATGGACGCGCCGGCCTTCAGGTGCGGCACCGCTGCGCGTGCTGACCACAGCAGCGAGTACAGGTTGGTGCGGAAGACCCGGTCGAACTCTGCGGTGGGCAGGGTCTCCAGGCTCTCACGGTTCTTTTGGTAGGCCGCGTTCAGGACCAGGATGTCGAGCCGGCCAAATTCGGCTGCGGTCTCCTCCACGATGCGCGTGCTGAAGTCCTCCTCCCGGCCGTCACCGGCAAAGAGCAGCGCGCGGCGTCCGGCTTTGCGGATCCATTCTGCGGTGTCCTGCGCGTCGTCCTCCTCGTCGGGGAGGTAGGAGATGGCGACGTCGGCGCCTTCCCGGGCGAAGGCGATGGCCGCTGCCTTCCCGATGCCGGAGTCTCCGCCGGTGATCAGCGCGACCTTTCCGGCGAGCTTGCCATGGCCCTCGTAGCTGAGCTCACCATGGTCCGGTTTGGGATCCATGGGCGCGGTCAGGCCGGGCTGTTTCTGTTCCTGCTCGGGGAACGGGCCTGAGTGGTAGCCGCCGCGCGGATCCTTCGGCTGGTCTGCCTGCTTGTCACTGTCGCTCATAGTCCGCCTGCCTGTGTCGGTTGACCTGTGTCGGTTGGAAAGACTCCGCTATGTCCCGGCTCTTTGAAGCTATCCCGGGCAACGGAGCAAGTCCACCACTTCGGGTAATAATCAGTAAACTTATCAAATGTCGTGGCGCGCGCAACGGCCGGCCTTGTTTCTGGGTATGGGAGGAGTAGAAAGAAGGCCTGGGCCCTGGACGGAAAGAAAGGAGCGCACATGTCCGAAGTTGAGGACTACACCGGCCGGACGGGGCGGAACGAAACCCGCGAGGAACAGCTGGACCGCAACTGGGCGGAGCTCCTGCAGGAGCTGCGCGTCCTGCAGACCGGCGTGCAGATCCTGGCCGGCTTCCTGCTGACACTGCCGTTCCAGCAGCGCTTCGAAAAGCTGGACGACTGGGAGGTGGGGCTGTACCTCACCAATGTCGTTATCGCGGCCCTGACCACCGCCTTCATCCTGCTTCCGGTCAGCGTGCACCGCAGGCTCTTCCGCAAACGGCTCAAGGAAACGCTGGTTTCCAGCGCCGACAGCATCACCAAGATCGCGCTTGGCGGCATCGCCCTGCTGAGTGCCGGCACCGCCGCCCTGGTGTTCGACGTCGCCGCGGGCCGGTCCGCGGGCGTGACCGCAGGCGGGGCATTGCTGGGCGTCATGGTGGTCATGCTGGTTTTTGTGCCGCTCAGCCTGAACAAGCGGGCATCAGGCAGGATGCTCCCGCCCGCATCGGAGAAGGAGTAAGACATGCGCAGATGGGCAAAAGAGCACGGGCTGCTGTTGGCCAACGCCGGCCTCTTCGTGGCGTTTTTCGTGGGCATGATTCTTTCCGGAGCTGCCTCCTACAGCGAAGACCAGCAGGCGCACGGGCAGCCTGCGGTCTCGGTCCTGCAGTTCCTGGGCACCGGCGCGTTCGTGGAAGCCACCTTTGAGAACTGGGAATCGGAGTTCCTCCAGATGGCCATGTATGTGGTGCTGACGGTGTTCCTGTTCCAGAAGGGCTCGTCCGAGTCCAAGCCGATGGGCAGGAAGGCCCCGCAGGATGAAGACCCCCGCGATGCGAACATCAGCAGGGCCACGCCATGGCCCATTCGTCGGGGCGGCGTGGCGCTCAAGTTCTACGAGCACTCCCTGTCGATCCTGTTCTTCGCGTTGTTCCTGGCCTCGTTCCTCCTGCACGCCGCCGGCGGCGTGGACGAGTACAACCAGGACCAGCAAAGCCACGGCCAGCCCAGCATTACCTTCCTGCAGTACCTGGGCACCAGCCGCTTCTGGTTCGAGTCCTTCCAGAACTGGCAGAGCGAGTTCCTGGCCGTTGCCGTCCTGGTGGGCGCATCGGTCTACCTGCGGGAAAAGGGGTCACCGGAGTCCAAGCCCGTTGCCGAACCGCACTACGAAACCGGGGCCTGAGGGCCCGCACCATCCGACCCGCCCCATCCACGAGGAGAGACTGCATGCGAACGTTCCTGCGAACCACCCTGTTGGCCCTTTTGCTCATGGCCGCCCCCGCCCTGCCGGCCGGCGCCGCCGCTGCGGCGCCCGCCCCAGTCCCCGGCCAGGTGGCGTCGGGATCCGCAGGAGGGGCATGGGCGGCTGCCACGTCTCCCACGCCTTCCCCCGGGGATACCGCATCCACCGGCCCGGCCAACCCCGGCACGGGCGAGTCGGCACAGAATGAGTCGACGCGCTTGAACTACGCCCCCTGGGTCATCGCCGGCGTTGCCGTCCTGGTGGTCATCGCGGTCCTGGTTTTCCGGCGCCGCCGCAACACCACAATCGTGGGCTGACACAAAGCAGGGCTAGGCCCCTTCGAGGACCTGGCTTGTGGCCCAGGCCAGGTACTTGGCGGCGTTCGCCACCGCGTCGTCGGGGCCTGCCGCGACATCCAGCAACTGTGCCGCCGCCACCACACCGTGTGCCGCAAGGTCCTCGAAGGTCACCAGGATCCTGCCTGCCACCACGATGACGGGAATACCGCGCTCCCGGGCGGCGTCCGCGAGCGCAATCGGCGCCTTGCCGGTGAGTGACTGCGAGTCCATCGACCCTTCGCCGGTAATCACCAGGTCTGCCTGGTCCAACTGGGCGGCCAGCCCGGTCAGCCCGGCCACCAGCGCGAACCCGCCCTCCAGGCTGGCGTCGGTGAAGGCAAGGAACGACGCCGGGAAGCCACCGGCGGCGCCGGCCCCGGGGACGTTCACGTCCCGGCCCGTTGCTTCCCGCAGGACGGACGCCCAGTTGCGCAGCCCGGCGTCGAGCCTTTCCACGCTGTCCTGGTCCGCACCCTTCTGGGGGCCGAAAACGTGCGCCGCGCCGGAGGGGCCATACAGGGGGTTGCGGACATCCACGGCGATGCGGAAGGTGGTGGTGGTGAGGCGCGGGTCCAGCGCGCTGGTATCCAGGGCGACGACGTCGGCCAGCGAGCCCCCGCCCAGGGGCACCATGTTCCCTGCCGGGTCCAGGGGCTTCAGGCCAAGGGCGCGCAGGGCGCCGCTGCCGCCGTCGGTCATCGCCGATCCGCCCAGCCCCAGGACGATCTCCGTGGCTCCCGCGTCCAGGGCCGCCGCGATGAGCTGGCCGCAGCCGTAGCTGTGCGCGCGCAGTGCGTTTTCGGGTGTCGGCTCCATATCGGCCAGGCCCGACGCCTGGGCAGTCTCGATCACGGCCGTCACCTTGCCGTCGGCCGCTTTGTGGATGGCCCAGGCCGCTCCGAGCGGAGCCAGGATGGGACCAACCACCGCGTTCAGCCGCTCTTCATAGCCGGCCGCGACGGCCGCTTCCAGGGTGCCTTCCCCGCCGTCGGCAATGGGGAACTGGGTGGCGACGGCGTCCGGGTACACCCGCAACGCCCCCTCCGCAATGGCGGCGGCCGCCTCAGCAGCCGTCAGGGACCCCTTGAACTTGTCCGGAGCGATAAGAATGCGCATGCGCTCCATCATGCCAGCAAGCGGCAGGAAAGCGCTTGCCACCGAAGCCACTGGCGCCTATGTGACTGTCATTCGGCAGCACCGCGCGGCCACCGCCGCCCCAGGCGCCGCCTAGGCCTCGCGCCAGTCGTTGCTGGTGATGTGGGAGCCGGCCTGCGGCCCCATCTGCAGCATTCCACCGTCCACCACCCAGGCTGCACCGGTGACGTAGCTGGACGCCGGCGAGGCGAGGAACGCAACGACGTCCGCAATCTCCCATGCGCTCCCGGGACGCCCCAGGGGCACTCCGGGCCGATCCGTCGCCGTCGGATCCTGGTCCTCCTGCCCCGTCATGGGCGTGGCGATCTCACCGGGGGCGACGGTGTTGGCGGTAATGCCGTACCGCCCCAGCTCCAGGGCCAGTGTCTTCATCAGTCCGCCAAGTCCGTGCTTGGACGCATCGTAGGCGGACGAGCCGACGCGGGGCTGGAATTCGTGGACGCTGGACACGGCGATGAGGCGGCCGCCGGTTCCGGCCTTGACCATCCGCCTGGCCGCCGCCTGCAGGCAGACGAAGGCTCCGTTAAGGTTCGTGTCCAGGATCCGCGTCCAGTCGTCGAGGTCCATGTCGAGGAATGCGGTGCTGGCGCCTGTCCCCGCGTTGTTCACGAAGACGTCCAGGCCGCCCAGTTCCGCGGCGAGGTCATCGATGACGCCGGCAGCGGAGCGGAGTTCGGTGGTGTCCAGTTGCCGGACCACCGCCTTGCGGCCCACCCCGCGGATCTCGCTGGCTGTCTTTTCCGCACCCTCCTCGTCGGAATGCCAGGTGACGCCCACATCCATTCCGGCCCGGGCCAGGGCCACGGCGGTTGCTTTGCCGATTCCGGAATCGGAGCCGGTCACGATGGCGGTGGTTGGCGTGAAGTTGCTGGTGTCCGGCATGATAGGGCCTTTCGGTAGGTGCGGCGGGCGATGATGTCGGGCCGGCGTTCACGGCCGGCGGGCCACGGTCAGGCAGCTTTGACGGCCAGGCGGATGCCACGGTCGCCGGTCAGGCGGGGCGGCGGAGTTCCGGCCCGTACCCGTCATCGGGAGCGTGGGATGGCCGGCGGACTGCCGCGGCCTCCCGTGGTGGTTCGGGGACGGCCATTAACGGGACCGCGAAGGTCACCACGGGCCGGCCGGCGGCATCGTCTGCCGACCGGACGGTCAGGCTCCTGGTGCCGGGTGGAACCGAGGGGGTGAACACCTGGAGGTTCCGGGAACCCACGGTGGCGGACTCCTGGAGGGTGTATTCGGTCCCCAAGTGGTCCTGGAGAGTAATCCGGGGCTCGGGCGCGTCGCCGGCGGGAAGGTGGATGTTCACCACCAGTCCGGATGCCCACACCTCTACGGAGAGGATGGTGAATTCGGTATCCGGGGTGACGTGCCGTCCGTATGTGGGGGGAAGCAGCATCCGGCGGAGTGCGCCGGATGGAATGAGGTTGCTCATGATGGGTCCTGTAGGTCTTGCGCCGGCGGCCGGAGCCGGCTCCGGAGGATGTTCCGGTGCGGGCTGGACGCTGGGGCGCGGATGCGGCTCAGGCGTCTTCGCGGTTGGGGTTCTCCAACCGGAAGAAGTTCGATTGCCTGCCGTCGCCGCGCTGTTCCTGGTAGATGAAATTCAGTCTCCGGGAGTTGAAAAGTGTGGAACCATTCCACCCGGCGACTCGCTGCGAATACTTCAGGGATGTCGAGGAGTCCGGTCCGCGCCGGATCTTGCCGCCTTCGGGCCCAGCGCCCAGGTCCCCGCGGTCCCTGCTTTCATCCGCTGCACGGCTCCTGGCGTCTCTATCCCCTGCCATGGCGGACCTCCTCTCCCTTCCGGGCTAACTAGTAAGTCTACTTACCATGTAGCCTCTGGATGCAGCCCCGTGTCAAGGGCAGGGCCGGGGCCCTGTGGGCGATGTGCGGGACTGCGGGGAATCTGCGCGGGAGTGGAGGGGCCGCCCGCTGCAGCGCTAGCGGCGGGGGCGCACCACGGCGAAATATCCCGGTACCTGGTCCTGGCCGGGGACCCCTGTGGCGGGGTTGGTCTCGATGGTCACATGGCCATCCTCAAGGAGTTCCCAGGACGACGCCGGGAAGGCACGGTCGCGCTCCAAGGGGCCGAAGTGCCCCGGCATGGGGAGCCCGCGGATGGCCAGTTCCAGCGGCGCCGGAATAGCTTTGGTGGTGGCGCCGAGATGGGACACATACTCAACCGCGTTTCCCTGGAAGTTGGTTTCGGCCATGAACACGGTGCCGCGGCGTCCGGCCAGGGCCCGCAGGTTTTCCACCAGCGCCGCCTGGTGCGCCGGGTCCAGGACGTGGAGCACGCCGCGAATGAAGACATTCGCGCCCGCGTCCTCTGTGCCGATGGACTGCGCCAGGGCTGCGCCTGCGCCTTCCGCCGTCATGTCCCGCGCTTCGAACGTCATGTTGGCAGTCCCGGCGGACCCGGCGCGCGCTTTGGCCACGGCGTGGGGGGAGACGTCCACGCCGACCACCCGGGGGAAGATCCCCGCCAGCGCGCGGGTGAAGCTGCCGTGGCCGCAGCCGGTGTCCACGACGGGGAGCCCGGGATCAAGATGGCGCAGGAGGCTGTCCTTGTACCCCAGGAACTCGTGGTCATTGCCCGAATCCCAGAGGACCTCGCCGCCCGGGCCGGTGGCGGTGATGCGTGCCCAGTAACTGTCCCACGCAGTGTTGCGGTCCTTGGGGGCGCTCCGCGAGAGCCTGACGAGCTTGGGGATCATCAGGTACTTCTGCCAGGCGGAACGCGGCGGCTTTGTTGGGTAGGGCACGGGTCAAATATATGTTCCCTCCCGCCCAGCGGATGCACCTTGCGCTGCGTTACGGCGTGCCATCACCCCGCGCTGCGCAGCAGCAGCCGGGTCCGGCGTCCGTCCGCTGTGGACTTGCGCAGCCCGCATCCCCCTAGAATGTACTCAACTGGGAGGGAAGGGAGCACTGTGACGGCTGTGCCGAGTGACGCGCGCCTGCCCCGGACCGCCGTCGTCGCCGATCCCGACACCGGGCGGCTGGCACGCAACGCACAGGCACTGCGCGATGCCGGATACACCGTCCTGGAAGCGGCCGACGCCGGCACCCTGGCCACCGCGCTGCGGGCCGGCGAACCATCCGTCATTGTGGCGGACGCTTTCCTCTCCTCCGTGCAGTCCCAGGCCCCCGTCCTGGTCATGGTGGACCTGGACAGCCCCGCCGAAATAGCAGCGGCAAAGCCGCCGGGCGTCCACGACTGCATCACCAAGCCGCCGGCGCCCAAGGAACTGGTCCACCGTGCATCAGTCCTCATTGAACAGGTATCCCGGCGCCGGGCCTCCAGGCAGGAGGCCGAGGGGCTCCGTGAACAGCTGCGCGAAGTTTCCGCTGCGGTTCGCGCCACCAACGATCCCCAGGAAA
Organism: Arthrobacter sp. NQ7; assembly: GCF_029581595.2. Classification (NCBI taxonomy): domain Bacteria; kingdom Bacillati; phylum Actinomycetota; class Actinomycetes; order Micrococcales; family Micrococcaceae; genus Arthrobacter; species Arthrobacter sp. NQ7. The sequence continues at coordinate 8,064 of NZ_JARFXU020000025.1, forward strand.
TCGCCAACCACGTGGTGTCGGGCTTCGGCCGTACCTTCAAGGCCGACCACGTGGTCCTCTGCACTTTCGAGGACCACCGCGTTCCCGCCATCACGGCCACCTGGCACCGGCCGGGCCTTTCGGAGCTGCCCCCCGGCGCCCTGCCCTGCGAGGACGAGGCACGTGCCACGGCCGACGCACTCTGGGCCGGAACGGAAACGCTCTCCGCTGACGGCGGCGACACCGACGCGCGGGACGACGACAAGCCGGCGGCCGCCGTCGCCGGAGCCGCCTCGACGCTGGCCGTGCCCATCGGCGAAGGAAATTCCTCGCTGGGCATCATCCTGATCGCCACTATGGACAGGCCGCGCACCTGGTCCAATGCGGAACTGGGACTGATCCGGCACGTGGCGGGGAACGCCGCCTACGGGCTGATCCAAAGCCACCTGATCAACAGCCAGCAGCAGGTGGTCAAGCAGCTGCGGGAACTCGACAAGGCCAAGACCGATTTCCTGGCCACGGTGAACCACGAGCTGCGCACTCCCTTGACCTCGATCATGGCCTACCTGGACATGATCCAGGAAAGTACCGAGCACCCGGTGTCCAACGAGGTCCATCAGATGCTGGACATCGTGGTCCGCAACACCGAACGGCTCCGGACGCTCATCGAGGACATGCTGAGCGTCTCGCGCGGCGGCCTGGACAACACCGCCATGCAGCTGGCACCCGTCCGCCTGGGGCACACGCTGGACCTGGTGGCCGCGGCGCTGCGCCCGCTGGCCACGCTCCAAAACGTCACCATCGACGTGGATCCCGTTCCCGAGGATCCGGAAATACTCGCCGACGAGGTGCAGCTGCAGCAGGTGTTCACCAACCTGGTGTCCAACGCCATCAAGTTCACGCCCAGCGGCGGCCGGATCGAAGTCGGCAGCGAATCGCACGCCACGGCCGACGGTTCCAAGTGGGCCACGGTACGGATTGCCGACACCGGAATCGGCATCTCGAGCGATGAAATCAACCACGTCTTCACCAGGTTCTACCGGGCCTCCAACGCCATGAACGGGGCCATCCCGGGAACCGGGCTGGGACTGGCCATCTCCAAGGACATTGTGGACCGCCACGGCGGCCGCATCGACGTCGCTTCAACGCTGGGTGCCGGGACCACGGTCACGGTCAGCCTTCCCCTCGGCACTGACCGCGCCCAGGCCAACTAGGCGCCGAAGGAGGACAGGCCATGTTTGCCGACGACGACCCCCGGCTCTCCCAGCTGCTGGAAGGCATTGTCCGGCTTGCTTCCGGCGACCTCACCTCGCGGATCGAGGTCTCGCCCGCGCGGGACGAGCTCGACGCGATCATCATGGGCACCAACCTCCTGGCCGAGGACCTGCAGATCATTTACGCGGAACTTGAGCAGCGCGTCCAGGTCCGCACCCAGCTCCTGCACGAGGCACACCTTGAAATGCAGAAGATGGCCATGCAGGACCCGTTGACCGGCCTGGCCAACCGCTCGGCGCTGCTCGACGCGCTCCGCACCGCCCTCGAGGCGCGGCCGGGAGCCGACGGCGAGCCGGCGCAGGAAGGCCCGGCCATCCTGCTCCTGGACCTGGACGCCTTCAAAGCCATCAACGACAGCCTGGGGCACACCGCCGGTGACCAGGTGCTGGTGACCGTCGGCGAAAGGCTGCGGACCGCCGTCCGGACGTCCGACGTCGTAGCCCGCCTGGGCGGTGACGAATTCGCCATCGTCATGCCGTCGGCGTCGGCGGACCAGGCGGCGGTCGTGGCGCACCGGATCCTGGCCTCGCTCCAGGACCCTGTTGAACTGCCCGGCCGCAGCGTGCGCTGCGGTGCCAGCATCGGGCTCAGCGTGGGCGGTGATGGCCAGACTCCGGAGGACATGCTGATGGAGGCCGACGTTGCCATGTACGCCTCCAAAGCTGAGGGGCAGAACAAACTGCACCGGTTCGAGCCTGCCCTGCTCCTGATGCGGCGGCTCCGCAGCCAGCTGGTGGACGACCTGCGCGCCGCCATCAGGAACGACGCGCTGACACTGCACTACCAGCCGGTGGTGGAACTTGGCACCGGCAGGATCGAAGGCGTGGAGGCGCTGGTCCGCTGGAACCACCCCACGCGGGGCTTCATCATGCCGGACGAATTCATTCCCCTCGCCGAAGAGGCCGGGCTGATCTCGCAGCTGGGGCTGTGGGTCCTTCAGACGGCGGTACGGCAGCTGCGGACGTGGATCGACGCCTCCCTGGTGGATGGCACATTCTCGGTGCGCGTCAACATTTCGGCCACGGACCTGCAGAGCCTGCAGTTCATCGAGGATGTGCGGAACACGCTCCAGGAGACCGGCGTGAAGCCGGAGCAGGTGGTGCTGGAGCTGACCGAAGTGGCGATCGTCAAAGGCAACGACCTGGACCGCTATTCGCTTGGCGGGCTCCGGGGCCTGGGCGTGGGAATCGAAATTGATGACTTCGGCACCGGCTACTCGTCCATCAGCTACCTCCGGCGGCTGCCCGTGGACCGGGTCAAAGTGGACAGGTCGCTGATCACGGGGCTGGAGACGGATCCCAGCCAGCCTGCCCTGGTGGCTGCGGTCCTGCAGCTGGTCCGGGCCTGCGGGCTCGAGGCCGTCTGGGAGGGCGTGGAAACGGCGGAACAGGCCGCCATCCTGCGCGACCTGGGCTGCCGCAGCGCGCAGGGCTACTACTTCAGCCGCCCGGTGCCGCCGGAGCAGATTCCGCAACTGCTGGCTGACCAGCAGGAAAGCGCTAACCAGTAACGTCAAAACTACTGCGCTTTTCCGGCCGCCGTTATACGATCAGCGTGCGGTGTCTGGTTTTTCGCCGCCGCGGAATTCAGGTCTGGCAGCACCGTACTTTTATAAGGCGTTTGGACATTTGAACATTATTGGGCCATCGGGTCATTACTTCGTCAACTGGGGGCGTTGCTAATGTCGGTTCGGGTACAGGCATGGGGAATTATCGCCGCCGTGCTGGCGGATACGGATCCTTCGGGAGCCGCCGTCCGGCAGCGGCTGAGCAACAGCCTCGATGAGAATCCCGGCGTGCCCGAACGGGCCCTGCTGGAATACCTTCTCGAGACCCGGCGCAGTGACGCCACCGTGGTGGAAACGCTGGAGGCCACCCGGGACATGCGCCTTGGCGCGCCGGCGCTGCCGCCGCAGTTCGCGGAGCAGCTGGACGCAATCCGCAGCATCTCCCGCATTGGCGCCCTGCTGCAGAACCAGATGGTCATGACCGCGTTCCAGCCCATCTACGGGCTGGAGGGGAAAACCGTGGTTGGGGCGGAAGCCCTTTCCCGTTTCGTCAGCGACGACGGCGCCGCCGCCGAACTGTGGTTCGCCGAGGCCGCCGCCGTGGGTCTGGGCGCAAACCTCGAATTTGCTGCGCTGGGCTCCGCGGCTGCCGCCGCCCAAAACCTGCCGGAAGACCTTTACGTTTCCCTTAATATTTCGCCGACGTCCTGCCTGGATCCTCGGTTGCCGGAACTGTTCGAGCACATTGAACTGCCCATCGACCGGGTGGTGCTCGAATTGACGGAGGATATTCCGGACGAGGAATACCTGCAGTTTATTTCCGCCCTGAATCCACTCCGTGAAAAAGGGCTGCGGCTCGCCGTCGACGACACCCACACCGGTGCCGGCGCCCTGAGCCGGATGATCCATCTCCAGCCTGATTTCCTCAAAGTGGGCCGCAACGTGATCGGCGACGTGGACAAGGACGGCCTCCAGCGAGCGCTGGCGGCCTGCCTGGTGGACTTTACCGACCAGGTCGGCATCACCCTGGTGGCCGAGGGCATCGAGACGGTGGGCGAGCTCAAGGTCCTCACCGAGCTGGGCATCAGCGCCGGGCAGGGCTACCTGCTGGGCCGGCCGTCCGTGCGCCCCGAGGACTGGACCAACTGGAACACGCGCCTGGACGTTGACGGCCTGGAGCGCCAGCTGGCCGGCCAGGGCGACTCCCCCACAACCTCCCGCGGTACCAAGTCGCCCTGACCCGGGCCGTCCGGCAGCTATTCCGAGTGCCCCTGGTCCCGGCTCATCTGGTCTTCTGCCGGCGGGGTCTCTCCCGGGGGCACTCCCCCGCCGGGCTCCAGTCCGGTGACGTTGCCCTCTGCGGGGTCCGGATTCGCCGAACGGCCAGATTCCCTGCTGCGCTGCTCATCCAGGTGCGGCTGGGCGGCGCCCACTTCTTCCTGTCCCGGCCGGTCGGGGTTCGCGGGATCATTTTCCGGATGGTAAGTACTCACGCTGCTCTTCCTTCCTCTCCGGCTGCGGTCTGATTCCCCAGCACTGGACTAATTGTAAGCATGCTGATAATTCTGGAGGAGTAGGGCCGGTATGCCGCTGGGGCACCGGCACGCGAGCCGGAAGGAGCAGTCACATGGGAATCGGCGACAGCATTGGCAAGGCAGCGGAAAACGCCATGGAGGACCTGGCCGGGACATCGAAGCCCACGGAAAAGCTGGATGTGCCCGATCCCACCGACCCCAATGACGACGTGGAGGTCCACTCGTCGCTCAGCGAAGGTTCCAACGCCATGTCGGCGGAGAAGCAGAAGGCGCCCGGTTTGAAGACCGGAGCTGCGCCCGCCCCCGTGTCCGACAGTCCCCTCGGCGGGGACGTCGATGAGACGGACAATGACAGGGACGGCACCGGCAGCACGGACGACGACGGCCTGGCCGGGGATGCCACGGCACCCACCGGTGGCGGGGGAACAACAGCGGGGCCGGCAGGACTTCCGGACAGCAACCCCGATGAACTGAGGGCAGACCCGACCGAAGGCGATGAGGATCCGTCCACCAGCACGGGCCGGGGTTAGCCCTCCGGCCGGTGCGGCCACTGGCCGCGGGCCAGCAGCACGCCGCGCAGCAGGTCCGCCCGGTCAGTGACGATGCCGTCCACGCCCAGTTCGAGGAGCCGGTGCATTTCGTCGCTGTCATTGATGGTCCACACGTGCACCACCAGGCCAAGGGCATGGGCGCGCCGGAGGAAGCCGGACGTGACAACACGGAGCCGCCCGTAACGCACGGGAACCTGCAGGGCGTGGATGTCGCGAAGGACCGGACGCATCAAAAACCGGAACACCGGACGCGGGAGCACAGGGCCCAGCAGGGTGAAAAGCGCCGTTGAGCCCACTCCCGCCGAGGAGGCCACCGGCCGGCTGAGCAGCTTCAGCACCGCCCGCCGCCGCCGGTCGGAAAAACTGGTGACCAGTACCCGGTGGTGCACTTGGTGCCGCTCGATGGCGGCGGCAGTGCTGCGGACTGAGCCCCAGTCCTTGACGTCGAGGTTCAGCCGGGCGTCGGGAAGTGTGGTGACCAGTTCGTCGAAGGTGGGGATGGGCTCGCGGCCGCTGATCCGCGCTTTGGCCACGTCCGCGGCCGGCAGGTCCGCTACCCGCCCCTTGCCGTCGGTCACGCGGTCAAGGGTTTCGTCGTGAAAGAGCAGCAGAACGCCGTCCGCAGTAGTGTGCACATCGGTTTCGAGATACCGGAATCCCAGGCTGACGCCGGAACGGAACGCGGCCATGGAGTTCTCCAGCCCCTCCGTCGAGAACCCACGGTGCGCCATGGCGATGGGAAGCTGCCGCCCGGACGGGTCTTGATGGTCAAAAAAGGGCAGGGTCACACTGCGAGCGTACCGCCAGCAGCACCTGGATCAGGCCGGTGCGGTCATTCCCGGCAGTCGGTCTCCCCGCACGCAACGATGTCCACGCCGTCGCCGCAGTGCAGCAGGGTCCGGCCACGGCCACCGTCGAGGTGGACCCACACCGCCGTATGGTCAGGGGTGATCGTGTCCACCACGCCGCCTGCCTCGAAGCCCGGCGAGAACAGGACCCGGACGCGGTCACCCTGCCGCAGCTGCTTCCAGTGCGGAGCGGGCATCGCTGTGCGCAGCGGTGCATCGGCAAGGTGCTGCTTGACGTTCTTTGCCATGGTTGCCCCCTAAGAGCCGGCGTACGAGGTGCCTGCTTTCCACGTTTGAGGCTACGGCGGAAAGGTAAACGCCAGGTGAGCGGCAGCTGGGAGTTTGGGGATCAGGAAAACTGGACGCCCAGGGAAGCCAGCCTGGCCTCCAAAACCTGGGCTACGCCGTCGTCGTCAAAATGCGGCGCCTGCTGCCCTGCTGCCCGGATGGCTTCCGGATGGCCGCTGGCCATGGCATAACCGTGGCCGGCCCAGCGGAGCATCTCAATGTCATTGGGCATGTCGCCAAAGGCGACGACGTCGGCGGCGTCGATTCCCAGGGCCGCGGCATATTCCGCCAGGGTGACTGCCTTGTTGACGCCGGGCAGGGACAGTTCGAGCATGGCGACGCCCGGCGAGGAGTGCGTGGCGGCGGCCAGGTGTGCGACGACGGGCGCCACCTCAGCCAGGAAGTCATCGGGCGTGCCTTCGCGGACGATGGCGAGAAACTTGACCACCGCGTCGTCATCGGTAAGCGTGTCCTTCAGCGGCGCGGGAGTGAACTCGGCAAGCAGTTCACTGGACCCGTTTTCGATGAAGCCGGGCTCGAGGTGGAATCCGCTGAGCGTTTCGGCGGCGAACAGCGCGGCGGGCCGGAGTTCCTTGATGATGCGGCGGAGTTCCAGGACTGTCCCGATGGCGAGGGCGCGGGCGGAGACCAGGCGGTCCGCCTCAAGGTCCCAGACGACGGCACCATTGGAGCAGATCACCCGCCCGGTGTGGCCGAGCTGCTCCTCGAGCGGGTGCAGCCACCGCGGCGGCCGGCCGGTGACGAAGACAAGTTCGACGCCGGCTTCCCGGCAGGCGTGGAAGGCGCGGATGGTGCGGGGGCTGATTTTTCCATCGTGCCCAAGGATTGTTCCGTCGATATCGCTTGCAACCAGCCGCATCCTGCCAGTCTACGTGGGCGTCCGGCCGCCGGGGTGCGCAGGGTGGAGCATGGCCCGGGAGTGGCTCTGGGACCGGGCGCGTCCCATCTTGCAGTCAGGGGCCGACGGCGTGCTGGACCTTGTGCCTGATCTCCCTTCCGGCCTTGCGGGCCTGGGCCGGCCTGGTGAAGGCGCCCGGCGAATAGGCCATGCAGTAGTCCACCGGCTGCACAGCCCTCCACCGCCACCCCTCCGAACTCCGGAAGATTTCGAAGGTGGCATTGGCGGCAGCTGCCTTGAAGGCGGCTGCCTCACGTTCGGCGAAGGCCATGGACGCGAAATAGCGGCCCGGCCACGCCAGCAGTTCACCGTTTTCAGAGCGCCACCAGGACGGCCCTTGACCCCGGTCCGCGACTTCAAATTTCACGACAGGTCCTTTCCTCGATCCGGCCGGGCAGCTGGCCGCCCACCTGCTGGCAGGGCGGCAACCACCCAGGCTCAGGATGGGGGATGAAGCACAAGGACGCGGCCTGATCCGGTAAAGAATGGCTCAAGAACAGTGGACGACGGCTGCAGCCCTTCGTTAGCCGCGGACTCTCCGCCGCCTGGCAGGGGGAGTGCCCGTTGTCAGCCACCGGCGCTACACTGAAACTATCGAACGTATTTTCGAATAAAGGTGTGTTGTGGGCGTTATTGTCGGTCCCCGCGTGATAGATGCGGGCGCCTCCCTGTTCTCGGTGCTGATCTCCCCCGTGGCGGTGGCAGCGGGCTTCCCGTCGCCGGCACAGGACTACTTCGATGGCCGCATTGACCTCAATGCACACCTGATCAAGGACATCACCAGCACCTTTGTGGTCCGGGTAACCGGTGATTCCATGGAGGGCGCCGGCATCAGCGACGGCGATGAACTGATCGTGAACCGGGCGCTGGAGCCCCGCGACGGATCCGTGGTGATCGCTGTGCTGGATGGAGAACTGACCGTGAAGCGGCTCCGCATCACCCGCACAGGGGTGGTACTGCAGGCAGAGAACCCGAAGTATCCGGACATCCACGTTCCTGCCCTGTCCGAGTTGACCATCTGGGGCGTAGCCACCAGGTGCCTCCACCATGTGTAAGGAGCAGCATGGCTAAGCCGGCCCTGATGCGGCGGATGCCGCAGATTGCCCACGTGGACGTCAACTGCTTCTACGCCTCGGCCGAGCGGGCTTTCGATCCCTCATTGGAGGGACGGCCGCTGGTGGTGCTGTCCAACAATGACGGCTGCGCGGTGACCCGCTCCCCTGAGGCGAAGACCCTGGGCATCTCCACCGGCGAGCCCTGGTTCAAGCTTGCGCCGCGGGCCAAGGAATGGGGCCTGGTGGCGAAGTCCAGCAACTATGAGCTCTACGGGGACATCAGCGCCCGGGTGATGGAACTGCTGGGCAGGTACTCTGCATGGCTTGAGGTCTACAGCATCGACGAGGCGTTCCTGGGCGTGAAGGGCGGGCCGGAAGAGCTGCTGGCTTTGGGCCGCCGGATGAAGGACGCCGTGCGGCGGCATGTGGGGGTGCCGGTGTGCGTTGGCATTGCCCCCACTAAAACCCTGGCCAAGCTCTGCAACAAGTGGGCCAAGAACAATGCAGCTTTCGGCGGAGTCTGCCTGTGGGACGCCGTCCCGCAGGAGGTGCGGGAGGCATTGCTGGCCCGCTTGCCCGTGGACGAGATCTGGGGCATCGCCGGGCGGCTCACCCGGCGGCTCAACATCCTGGGAATCTTCAACGTCCTGGACCTGGTCCGCGCGGACCCCGTCATGATCAGGGACAGGTTCTCGGTGGTGGTGATGCGGACGGTCCTGGAGTTGCGGGGAACCCCCTGCATCCCCATGGAGGAGGAGCGCATCGGCCGCGACCAGCTGATCTTTTCCCGCTCCTTCGCTACCCCCGTCACAACAGCGGCATGCCTGCGCGAGGTGCTCAGCATCTATGGACAGCAGGCGAGCGCCCGGCTATCCAAGCACGGGTTGCAGGCGAAGGTCCTGACGGCGTTCGCTGCCACGTCCCCCTTCAGGAACCACGAACAGGCGTATCCATCCGTGTGCGTCGCGCTTCCGATGCCCACGGCGGATCCGGTCCTGCTCACCAGGGCCGCCCACGCGCTCCTGCCCCACATCCGGGACGGACTCAAATACGCCAAGGCCGGCCTCATGCTCACAGACCTCCGTCCCACAGGGAACCAGCCGCCGCTGGAGCCGTTCGTGAACCCCCACGAGGACCGCGGAATCGGGCCCCTTCTTGAGGACGTGGGCAAGAAGTTTGGCCGGAGCTCCATTGGGTTGGGGCACGCCGGCATCAGGTCGGGACTGGACTGGACCATGAAACGCGACATGCGCTCGCCCCGCTACACCACGCATTGGGACGAACTGCCTTTGGTAAAGGCTGCGTGAACCACCGGGCCCCGCCGCCGGGCTGCCGGCCGGCGGGGGGAGCGGCAGCTTGCTAGACGCGGGACCTGCCGCGGACGAAGTGGATGATCAGGACCACGACTGCGACGACCAGGAGAATGTGGATCAGGCCGCCGCCAATGTTCGCGAGCAGTCCAAGAAGCCACAGAACGGCGATGATGATGGCAATCCAAAGCAACATGAGTGTGTCCTTTCCTAGTTTTACGAGATCCCCATGCGGTGTAGGTACCCACCGGGCAAGGGGGCGAATCAGGGCCCACACCTGCTGGCCACAGGCTTGGCCGCTGCCGTGGGCCCCAGCCACCGGTTGGAGACGCCGCGCGACGATTTTTGACGCCGCGCTACGCCGCGTTGAGCGTTCGCGTCGCCGCGTGAACGCCCGCTACGGGATTGATTGTGGGGGTGGCGGGCGCTCCGTAATCTCGTCTCAGCATCCGCCCCAGCAAAGGATTTCCCCATGGCAAACCAGCAGGACAAGAACCCGCACGTCCAGTCCTCAACCCGCATCGTCGCCGGACAGTCAGCGAAACCCAAGCGCCCCCTCGGCCTGAAGATCGGCATCGCGGCAGCCGTCCTGGCCCTCGTCGGCGGGGGTGCCGCCGTCGCCTCCGCCGTCAACAACGGCAGCGCGGCACCGGCAGCCGAGGCGGCTCCGGCGGGCAATCCTGCCGCCGAGCTGAAACTCGGTTACTTCGGCAATGTCACGCACGCCCCGGCCCTGGTGGGCGTCAGCAAAGCCTTCATCGCCGATGAACTGGGGAGCACGAAGCTCAGCACCCAGGTGTTCAACGCCGGCCCCGCGGCCATC
>NZ_JARFXU020000025.1:18253-61849 GCF_029581595.2 Arthrobacter sp. NQ7
CGGCCATCAACTCGTTCGTCAAGAGCGGCGGCGAGTCGATCAACATCATCGCCGGTGCTGCGGCCGGCGGCGCGCAGCTGGTGGTCAAGCCGGAGATCAACTCGGCGGCTGACCTCAAGGGCAAGACCCTCGCCTCGCCCCAGCTCGGCGGCACCCAGGACGTCGCCCTGCGCGCCTGGCTTTCCTCCCAGGGCTACAAAACCAATGTGGACGGCAGCGGCGACGTCGCCATCAACCCGACGGAAAACGCCCAGACCCTGAAGCTGTTCCAGGACGGAAAGCTCGACGGCGCGTGGCTGCCTGAGCCGTGGGCGTCCCGCCTGGTCCTGAACGCCGGAGCCAAGGTGCTGGTGGACGAGAAGGACCTGTGGGACGGCTCGCTCTCCGGCAAGCCGGGCGAGTTCCCCACCACCATCCTGATCGTGAACCAGAAGTTCGCCGCCGACCACCCGGACACCGTCAAGGCACTGCTGAAGGGCCACGTGAAGTCGGTCGACTGGCTGAACCAGGCCTCCGCCACGGAGAAGGCAACGGTCATCAATGCGGCACTGAAGGAAGCGGCCGGCGCAGAGCTCAAGGCCGACGTCATCGACCGGTCCCTGAAGAACATCGTCTTCACCGTGGACCCGCTCGCGGGAACCTACAAGAAACTCCTGGCTGACGGCGTGACCGCCGGCACCACCAAGCAGGCGGACATCAACGGCATCTTCGACCTGCGCGCGCTCAACAGCGTCTCGGGCGGGAAGACCTCCGCAGCCGGGCTGGGCAAGGAGTAGCTTTCAGCGGCACCCGGGCACCGCAACTTCCTGCGGAAATACTGCGCATTTACGGTGCCAAGGCTGCGCAGCGCGCCGCTACGCTGATGGGGTCGCCCCATCAGCGTAGCGGCAACGCTTAAGGGGGATGCCGGTGACCGGTTTAGGAAAGAGCAGCACGTCGCGGCCGGATATGTCCGGCATCTCCGCACCGCCAATGGTCCGGCGTTCGGCCAGTGGACGGATCCCGCAATGGGCCATCGACGAGGCCTTTGGCAAGCCCGGGGTGCCTGAACCGTGGCGCAGTACTGCCCCCGCACCTGTACAGCGGAAGAAGGCCCGGGGGTGGCACAGAAGGCGCCCACGTCCAGCCCGGCGGTCGGTGCGGTTCAGGACCACCCTCGGGATCGCCGTCGTTGCCTGCCTGTACTTCACCCCCGCACTTTTCGACCGGGTGGTCCTTCCCCTCGCGGCGCCCTACCTTCCCGGAGCGAAGGTGCCGCCACCGGGATATGAGGCCGCTCCCTCACCCTTGGGCACCCCTCCAGTAAGCACAGGTTCCACCGCCTTCCTACTGCAGGAGTCGCCCCGGGCAGACCAGCACCTGGTTGCTTACGATCCGTGCCGCCCCGTTCATTACGTTGTCCGGCCGGACAAGCGCCGGCAGGTGGAGACCTCCTGATCCGGGAAGCCGTGGCAGCAGCGTCGCAGGCATCGGGTCTGAAGTTTGTGTACGACGGACCCACGGCGGAGGCACCCAGCGATGACCGGCAGGCATTCCAGCCTGACCGCTACGGGAAACGCTGGGCGCCCGTTTTGATCGCCTGGTCCACTCCCGCGGAAACTCCCGGCCTTGCCGGAGACGTGGCCGGACTCGGCGGAAGCGGTTACGCGCAGGCTCCCGGGCAACCACTGGTGCCACTGGTCCTCGCCGCGGGCCAGGTAAGCCTCGACGCCCCTGATCTTGCCGCTATCTCCGCCGGCCGCCCGGACGGTGCGGCTGAAGTGCGGGCAATCATCATGCACGAACTTGGACACGTGCTGGGCCTCAACCATGTCAATGATCCGGCCCAACTCATGTTTGCCGAAAACAGGAGCGTCACGGACTATGCGGCAGGTGACCGGGCCGGTCTTGCCCTGCTGGGAAGCGGCCCCTGCGTGCCGCAGTTGTAGCGGAGACGTTCACCGGACCCTCGGCCAAAAGCTCTTGGACTGGGGGTAGCGGCTACCCGCCCAGCGCGTTCAGCTCGGCCCGCGTGGGCGGGTTGGCCCCTGGGCGGGAGACCGTGACGGCAGCAGCCTTGGCGGCGTGGGCCAGCAGTTCGGCGAGGCCTTCGGCAGGGAGTTCGCGCAGTTCCTGGCGGTTCTGGGCGCCGTCCAGTTCCCTGTCCACGAGGCCGGAGAGCAGCGCCGCCATGAAGGAGTCGCCCGCCCCGACGGTATCCGCCACCTCAACCCGGGGCGCGGCGACCTTGGCTTCGCCGGTCCGGCACACGCCCCACGGCCCGTCCGCGCCCCGGGTGACCACCACCAGGGCGGGCCCTTCCTCGCCGCCCAGGGCGAGCCAGTTGCGTGCCGAGTCCAGGACGTCCTGTCCGGGGTACAGCCAGGCCAGGTCCTCGTCGGAGGCCTTCACCACGTCGGAGAGCGTGACGAATTTTTCCGCCTGCCTGCGCGCGAAGTCCACATCCGTGACGATGCTCGGCCGGCAGTTCGGGTCGAAGCTGATGGTGGCGGACGGGTGGGCATATTCGACGGCGGCCAGCACCTCGGTGGCACCCGGCATCAGCATGGTCGCGATGGAGCCGGTGTGCAGCAGGGTGGTGCCCTGCAGCATGAAGCCGAGCCGGTCGGCCATGCCGGGCAGCTCCCAGGTGAGGTCGAACGTATAGGTGGCGGCGCCGTCGTCGTCAATCAGTGCGGTGGCCACGCTGGTGGGCAGGTCGTCCGGCGGAACCGGCAGCATCACTGAACTGGAGCGCAGGTGGGCCGCCACCGAGTCACCGTAGGCGTCACGGCCGTAGCGACCGATGAACTGCACCGGGTGGTCCAGCCGGGCCAGGCCCACGGCAACGTTGAGCGGGCTGCCGCCCACGTGGGCCTCAATGCCGGAGGCACGCTGGACAACGTCAACAAGGCCTTCGCCGATAACTGTGAGCATGGACATACTCTGCCAGAAACGGGGCGCGCTCAGCAGTTCATGTCAGCGCAGCAGCCGGCCAATCAGCTCCCGGCACGTCCGGTACGCCTCCGACGTGACGTCGATCAGCGCGAAGTGGTCGCCGGGAACGGTGACCAGCTGCGGGGGCACGGGGCCCAGGCGGCCCGCCTGCACGTACGCGGCGGACATGGCCAGAGGGACGTCGTCGTCATTTTCGGCGTGGACGGCGTAGACGGGCACGTCCAGCGGCAGCGCGGCCATCGGGTCCGCATACCGGAACCGTTCCGGAACGTCCGACGACGGTCCGCCCAGCAGGGTGGCCGCCGCACCGTTGCTGAGGTTGAGCTTTTCGGCCCCTGCCAGGTCCAGCACGCCGGACTGGCTCACCACCCCGGTCAGGCCGACGCCGTCCCCGTGAGCCTGTACCCCACGGTCAGCCGCCGGCAGGCCAAGCCTCCCCAGCCGGTCCCGCCCGGCAGCCCAGACAGCCAGGTGGCCGCCCGCGGAATGCCCCAGTGCCACCACCTTGCCCAGGTCCAGGCCGTGCGGCCCGGCGAGCGCGGCGAGTTTGTCGATCCCGACCAGGATGTCCTGGAACGTGCCGGGCCAGCCCCCGCCGTTCCCGGCGCGCCGGTACTCGAGGTTCCAGGCAGCCATGCCGTGTTCCGCCAGGTCCTTCGCCAGCGGTTCACCCAGTTCGGCCCCATACGTGGAGCGCCAGTAGCCGCCGTGGATCACCACCACCACGCCCCGGTGTTTCCCGCCGGTCGGGAGGTCCGGCAGGAAAAGTTCACCCCACTGGCTCGGGTCCTGGCCGTATTCATAGCGGTGGCGTTGCACTGGCCCACTTTAGCTGCCCCCATCACCGGAAGTGGGCCTTGTGTCCGCAGGCAGAACCCTCGAAACTGGGCCAGTTCGTGCGGCGCGCCACGTCAGGGGTCCGTTTAGCCGCACCGTCCGGTGGGCACGGTTCCCGCATGGAAGATCAGGAAGTGACCACGCAGGATTCAACGGTGGCGGACTGGACTCGGGCGCTGGCGGAGTCCACCGGCTCCCCGGGCGGTGGTGCGGGGACGGGGCTGATGCTCGCCGTCGCGGCGTCCTTGACGTCCATGGTTGCCGGTTACAGCGATGACGACGGCGGCGAGCCGGACAGGATCCGCGGCCGGGCCCAGGCGCTGCGCAAGGAAGCCCTGGACCTGGCCGATGACGATGCCGCCGCCTCGAAGGCATTCGGTGCCGCGTTCCGGCTCGCACCGGGCAAGGAGCGGGAGGAAGCGATCCGGCAGGCATCCGTGGAAGCGGCGGCAGCCTCTGCGGTCCTGGGCGAACGGGCCATCGACGCCATTGACGATCTCGCCTGGCTGGCAACCAAGGGCAACCGGGCATTGGTGGCGGACGTCGTCGTCGCGTTCGGCGCCCTCCGCGCCGCCGTCGCCGGGGCACGCACCAACGTCAGCTTCGACCTGGGCTCGCTCCGCTCCGCGGGTACCGGCCTTGACGAGGTCCGGGAACAGCATCCGGACCTGTGGGCCAGCGTCGAGAAGCTGAATGCCGCCATGGAGCGCATCGACGAGCTGACGGCAGTGATAGACCACAGGGCCGCGCCCACCGACGCCGCTTGAACGGGACGATACTGGGAACCACAAGCAATCCAGGGAGGGCCGCGCATGGCACGCGTTTTCATCACCGGATCCACGGACGGGCTTGGGCTGGCGGCGGCGGAGACGCTGCTCCGGGAGGGGCACGAGGTGATTGTCCACGCGCGGTCCGCGGAGCGGCTCCCCGCGGTTCAGCACCTGCTGGACCGCGGGGCGCAGTGCGTCCTCGGGGACCTGGCCGTGACTGCGGACACCCGGCAGATTGCGGAGCAGGCCAACGGGATCGGCGGCATTGACGCGGTCATCCACAACGCCGGCGTGCTCAGCGGCCCGGCTCTGCTGCCGGTCAACATGGTGGCCCCCTACCTGCTGACGGCCCTCATCGCCGGCCCGCGCCGGCTCGTGTACCTCAGCAGCGGCATGCACCGCGGCGGCACCACCGGCCTGGACGGCCTGGATTGGGCAGGACGGACGACGACGGCTTCCTACTCCACCAGCAAGCTGCAGGTCACTGCGTTGTCGGCAGCGCTGGCCAGGCTGGTGCCGCACGTCGCCAGCAACGCCGTCGACCCCGGCTGGGTGCCCACCCGGATGGGCGGCCGGTCAGCCCCGGATGACCTGGAACTGGGCCACCGGACCCAGGAATGGCTGGCCACCAGCGACGATCCCGAGGCCCTCTCCAGCGGCGGCTACTGGTACCACGGGCGGCGGCAAACACCGCATCCAGCGGCCAACGACCCCCGGTTCCAGGACGCCCTGCTGGCCCGGCTCGCGGAGCACACCGGCGTCACCCTCGGCGCGCTGGCCTAGCCCTTCAAGCCGGTGCCGCCAGCTCGCGGATGGTGATTCCGGAAAAGGTGGCCGGGCCGCCGTCTGTGTAGAAGGAGATCCCGGTGTCGCCGTCAGCGAAGTGCACCTGCTGGGAGAGCACGGTGTGCCCGGCGTTGATGAATACTTCCACGCTTTGGGTGTCCACGAAGATCCGCAGGTGCACGGACCGGGCGTTGGGATCGATGGGTGCGGCAGCCCGCGTGTACGGGACCAGTGAGTACCCCGTGAGATCCGATGGCGCCCGGTCAACATAGAGGTCAGCGCCATACTTGCCGATGTTCGTGTGCCGCAGCCCGTCCGCTGAGCGGCCAACGGAAACCCCCACGTTCGTGGCGGCCTCCCACGAAATGTCCAGCTCCAGCTCATACGCATGTCCGTGCCAGGGCAGGACGGCACTGCCGTTGACGGTCCGGTCCGGGAGCGTGGTGGTGGAGGTGACGTGCTGGCTGAGGGCAGTGATGGGGCTGCTCAGCAGGCTGTACCAGCCGCCGGCCTGGCGTTCCAGGCGCAGTTCCCGCACGATTGAGTTCTGGCCGTTGTACCCGTCGGTGGCATCGGTGGGAACATCGCGGGCGGCGTATTTCCAGTTGTTCATCCAGGCCACGGCATAGCGGCGCGTGTCCGGCGCCTCCAGGACGGGCCACGTCACCGCCGCGTACCAGTCCCACCCCCAGTCCAGCCACTGTGGGTTGGTGACATCGTCGGCGAGGAACTGCTGGCCGTCCCAGGTTCCGGTCCAGTAGGCGTACGTCATGGGCAGCCCGATGCTGTAGGCGTCCATGCTGGCACCCAGCACCCAGTGCCGCGTGCCGTCGCCGGCCGTCATCTCGAAGAGGTCGGGGCATTCGATGCCGCCCAACGCGTGGTTCGGATAGTCGAAATTGCGCTGCAGCTGCCAATCGCGCAGGTTGGCGGATGTGTAGAACGCGGCGTACCGGGCGCGGCCGATGACGCACACCCATTCCCCGCGGGCCGCGTCCCAGTGGATCTTGGGGTCGCGGAACCATTCGGCGTTCTCGATCTCAGCCTGCGTGGTGGCGGTCCGGCCCCCGGTATTGGGGATCACCGGATCCGGCAGGGCCGTGAACGTATAGCCGCCGTCCGTGGACCAGTAGAGGTACTGCTCCTGGTACTTGCGGATGCCGCCGGTGGGCTGGGTTGCCAGGACAACCAGTGCGCCTGCGCCGAAGCCCGCCGTGTTGGCAGCATCCACGACGGCGGAACCGGACCAGACCGGGAAGTCCGGCTGCAGCGGCAAAGCCACGCCGTGGTGCGTAAAGGCCACGCCATCCGCAGTGGTGGCGTGGTCCCAGCCACCAGGCCCGTTGTTTTGCGCCGAGTGCAGGTAGTAAAGGTGGTACGCGCCATTGAGGAAGACCGGCCGCTGCGGGTCGCAGAGCCAGCCCGTTGGCGGGGTCATATGGAAATTGGACCGGAGTGAGGCCTGGGCGCCGGCAGGAGCGGCCAGGGCATTTCCAAGGAAAAGCGCGAACGCCCCGGCTCCGGTTCCTTGGAGGAGATGGCGGCGGGACAGGGCATTGCGGCAGGACATGGCATGGGTCATCGTTGACTTCCTCTCATGGGGCGGAGGATCCGCCGGGAAGCGCCACCATCGCGGCGGGAACGGCGTCGACCCCGGCCTGCGGAAAATGATTAAGCGCTTTAGCAGAAGAGGGTAACGCCGGGCAACTTCATCGGTCAAGCGTTTAAGCGCGCCAGCCTCCACGGCCCGCCGGCAACAATCGACGGGGAAAAGAAATCTTGCTAAAACGCTTGATCAAATACCGCCCTCCGCGCTACCTTCAAGGTGATCAAACGATTTAGCAGAAATGGACATCACCGCCGATGAGCTATCCCGTCTTCTTCCAGCCCGCCGATGCCTGGGTTGGCGACCTTATCCCCTTCCAAAAGGACGGCGAGTTCTGGCTGTTCTACCTTCACGAAATCCGCTCGGAGCCCAAGCCGGGAACCGCCTGGAACCTGGTCACCAGCAAGGACCTGGTCCAGTTCCAGGACCACGGCGTGGCCCTCCCCCACGGCAGCAGCGCCGACCCCGACTTCAACTGCTACACCGGCAGCATCGTGGCCGACGGGTCCGGGATCCACCACCTGTTCTACACCGGGCAAAACCCCGGCCGCCTCGGCGCCGACGGACTGCCCCTGCAGCTGGTCATGCACGCCACCAGCACGGACGGCATGGACAACTGGACCAAGCACCCGGAACTCACCTTCGGCGCACCCGCAGAGTACGAGCCGGGCGACTGGCGGGACCCGTTCGTCTTCCGGGACGAAGCCGCCGGCCTGTGGCGGATGCTGCTCGCCGCCAGGCACTCCGAAGGCCCGGAGCGCCGCCGTGGCGTCATCGCCCAGTGCGTCTCCACCGACCTGATGACCTGGACCCACACGGAGCCCTTCTGGGATCCGCGCCGCTACATCACCCACGAATGCCCTGACGTGTTCGAGTGGAACGGCTGGTGGTACCTGGTCTACTCGGAGTTCTCCGAAACCTTCACCACCCGGTACCGCATGGCCAAGAGCCCCACCGGTCCCTGGACGGTGCCTGCCCTGGACAGCGTGGACGGCCGCGCGTTCTACGCCTCGAAAACGGCAGCGCGGGACGGCCGGCGGTTCTTCTTCGGCTGGATCGCCAGCAAAGAGGGCCATTCCGACGACGGCGCCTGGCAGTGGGCGGGCACCATGGCGGTGTTGGAGGCACGGCAGAACCCGGACGGGACGCTGGCGTTCGGGTTCAGCGACGAACTGGTGGACAGCTTCTGGGACGAGGTGCCGCTGGAGCTGGACGGTGCCGCGCCTTTCCCGACGCTGCCCCTCCGGCTGGACGTCCCGGACGGCTACAGCGCCGCCGTCACCCCCAACCCGATGCCCACCCAGTTCCACGCCAGGGCAGTGTTCGACATCCAGGCCGGCACCACCGAATGCGGGCTGCTGATCCGCTCCACCCCGGACGGCGACCACTCCTATGTCCTCCGCCTCGAACCGAAGCGCGGACGGCTGGTCTTCGACCGCTGGCCCCGGACCATTACCGGTGACGGGCAATGGCAGGTGTCCGGGGATGTCCCGTTCGCCATCGAACTTGAGCGTCCCTGCGACCTCGCACCGGGAAGCCACGCGCTGGAAGTCATCGTCGACGGCGACCTGTGCGTCGCCGTCGTGGACCGGCGGGTGGCTCTCAGCACCCGCATCTACGACCTGGCCGCCGGCGGAATAGGCGTCTTCGCCGGCGAAGGGTCCGTTACTGTTACCGATTTCGAAGTTCGCAAGCGCACCGACAACTGAATACCACCCTTCCGTTCCATCCGACCCACCCAACAGATCGGCTCCAATCAAGGGAGATTGCCGCAATGAAAAACCTCTTCCGCGCTGCCGCCGTCGCAGCAGTCACCGCCCTCGCCCTCACCGGCTGCGGGGGCGGAGCCTCCACCAGTTCCACCAACGTCGCCCCCACCGGCGAGATCAAGCCGCGGGAAATCTCCTGGCTGCTCTCCCGTCCCGCCGACGGCGCGGTCATCAACATCATGAAGAAGCTGGCCGACGACTACGGCAAGGACCACCCCGGGTTCAAGCTGAACCTGATCACCACCCCGGACCGGCCCTCCTACATCCAGAAGCTCGAAACCCTGGCCGCTGCCAACAAGCTGCCCGAACTGTTCGACACCGACGCCACGCCCTTCGCCCAGCAACTGGCGAAGCAGGGGAAGATGCTCGACGCCGAGAAGCTGCTGACCACGCTCGGCATCTACGACAAGTACCGCCCAGGAGCCCTGGACTACCAGCGGTTCGACGACGGCTCCCTGTACATGATCCCGTTCCAGTACGAACTGGAGTACGTCTGGTACAACAAGGCACTGCTGGCCAAAGCCGGGGTGTCCGTGCCGAAATCCCTGGACGATATCCCCGCCATGTGCACGGCCCTGCGCAGCGCCGGCATCACACCGATCGCGCTTGACGGCCAGGACCAATGGCCGCTGGAACGCTACGCCGCCTACCAGGCATTCCGTGAGGCGGGGCCGGAGTACGTGCAGAAGCTGAAGAAGGGCGAGGCAAAGTTCACCGATCCCGCCGGGCAGAAGACCGTCAACTGGCTCGCGGAACTGGGCAAGGCCAAGTGCTTCCAGGACGGGTTCTCCGCCCAGGGCTACTCCGACGCGCAGAACCAGTTCACCTCGGGCCAGGCCGCCATGTACAACATCGGCACCTGGGAACTGCCCAGCCTGGCCACGGACAAGCTCAACCCCGCCGTCCGCGACAACATCGACTTCTTCACCCTGCCCACCACGGCCGGCTCGGTGACGGCGGCGAACGAGTTCGTCTCGCCATCGGGGATCGGCATGGCCGTCAACGCCAAGACCTACGATCCGCTGGTAAGCGACTTCCTTAAGTTCGCCCTGCAGAAGTACCCCGCCGAGTACGCGGCCACCGGGGCGCTCTCCCCCACCACCGACGTCGAAACCACCGTCCCGGCCAACGCCACCCCGCTGTATCGGAAGGCGCTGGACCAGGCCAAGGACCTCGGTTCCAAGCAGGCCATGCCGTGGGACACCCAGCTGGACCCCACCACCAACGGGCGGCTGCAGCAGGAACTCGTCCTGCTGGTGCAGGGCGAAATCACGCCGCAGCAGTTCACGGAGACCATGGACAGCACCATCGCCCAGAACGCCCCGAAGTTCTTCAAGTAAAGGCCCGCCATGCTTCCCACCAGGATGCTTCCCAACCGGTCCAGGACCTCCGTCCTGGTCTTCCTCCTCCCGCCGCTGCTGCTGTACGGCGCGGCCGTCCTCTTCCCCATCCTCCAGTCCCTGTTCCTGAGCTTCTTCTCCTGGAACGGCATCAGCGACATGGAATTCGTGGGCCTGGAGAACTACCTGCGCATGTTCACCGCGGATGACATCTTCTGGCGCGCCTTCCTGAACGCGCTCCTCTACCTGGCCATTTGCCTGGTCCTGCAGCTGGGCGGCGCGCTGGTGGTGGCCAGCCTGCTCACCTCGCTGCGCCGTGGCCGGGAGCTCATTAAAACCCTCTACCTGCTGCCTGCCGTGATCTCCACCGTGGCCATCGCCTTCCTCTTCGTCCGGATCTACTCGCTGGAGCCGGTGGGCCTGCTCAACCAGCTGCTGCAGTGGATCGGGCTGGGCAGCCTGGAACGGCCCTGGCTCTCGGACGTCAACACAGTCCTTGCGGCGGTGTCCGCGCCGGAGGGCTGGCGCTTCACCGGACTGTACATGCTCATCATCTACGCGGCGCTGCTCGCGGTGCCCAAGGAGCTGGAGGAAGCCGCGGTCCTGGACGGGGCCTCGCGCTGGACCCTGTTCAGCAAGATCCGGTTCCCGTACATCCGGCCTGTGTGGATCACCACCACCATCATGGCCACCACCTACGGCCTGCGCGGCTTCGACATCCCGTACCTGATGACCAACGGCGGGCCCGGGCAGTCCTCGGAGCTGCTGACCACCTACATGTACAAGACGGCCTTCACCAGCACGGACTTCGGCTACGCCAGCACCATCTCGGTGTTCATCGTGGTCGAGTGCCTCGTGGCCGTGGGCCTCATCCTGTTCCTGCTCAAGCGGAAGGCAGACGCATGATCACCCAGGCAGCCCCGCCAACCCGGCCCGCCGCCGTCGAACCTCCCCTGCGGCCCGTACGCCGCAGGCGGCGGCCGGACCTGTTCCGGACCCTGTCCCGCGTGCTGATCATGCTGATCGTGATCGTGCAGGTCTACCCGCTGGCGTGGCTGTTCCTCACCAGCCTGCGCACCGAGCACGACTTTGCCACCGGCGATCCCTTCGCCCTGCCCGGCGCCCTGACCTGGGAAAACTACGCCAGGGCGTTCGAAACCGGTGACCTGGGCCGGAACATCCTGAACAGTTTCGTGGTGACCATGGGCGCGAACATCCTCATCGTCCTGCTGGGCATGATGGCCGCCTACGCCATCCAGGTGCTCGGGTTCCGGCTCAGCAAACTGGTCCGCGGGCTGTTCATGATCGGCATCATCGTCCCGGTCCAGATCGCCCTGGTCCCGCTGTTCATCGACTACTCCGCGGTGAACCTGCTGGACACGTACCAGTCCATGATCATCCCGCTGGCCGGGTTCTCACTGCCCATGTCGGTGTACCTGTTCTGCTCCTTCTACGAGTACATCCCCAAGGAAACCTATGAGGCGGCATCCCTGGACGGCGCCGGCCCCTACCGGATCTTCGGGCTGATCACGCTGCCGCTGTCCCTGAACACCGTGGTCACCGTGGTCCTGGTCAACAGCATCTTCATCTGGAACGACTTCATCTTCGCCAACACCTTCGTCCTGTCCGAGGAGCTGAAGACCATTCCGCTGGGCCTGCAGAACTACATCGGCGCCATGGGCAAGGTGGACTGGACCGCCACCTTCGCCGCCGTCTGCGTCACCATCACTCCGCTGCTGCTGGTGTTCCTGGTGCTCAACAAAGCAATGATCCAGGGCCTGGAAAGCGGGGCGACCAAGGGATGACGGCCACGGCAGGCGGATATACTCCTGACGGAGGCCAGAAGATGTCAACGGAGAACAAGCCAGGTGAGGCGGTGCCCGCCGCCCCCGCACCGCGGTTGCCCGAACGGGCCCACCCGGTGACCCTCCGCGAAGTGGCAGAAGCCGCCGGGGTCTCCACGGCCACCGTGTCCCTGGTGGTCAACAAGAAGAAGAGCGCCCGGATCGCCGAGGAGACGCGGCAGCGCGTCAAGGACGCCATCCGCACCCTGGGGTACCGGCCCAACGCGATGGCGAAAACACTGGTCAGCGGGACGTCGAAGTTCATTGGGCTGGTGGCCGACGGCGTGGCCACCACCCCCTTCGCCGGCCAGATCATCCACGGAGCACAGGACGAGGCCTGGAAGCACGGGTACGCCCTGCTCATCGCCAACACGGAGGGCAACGGCGAACTGGAACAGGACGCCATCAAGATGATGCTCGAGTACAAGGTCCGTGGCATCCTCTACTCCACCTGGTTCCACCGGCAAACGGACATCCCGGAGCCGCTGCGGGAAGCGGAGTTTGTTCTGGTCAACTGCTTTTCCACCGAGCCGGGGACCCGGGCGGTGGTTCCGGACGAGGTCCAGGGCGGCCGCTCAGCCACCGACATCCTGCTCCGCAACGGCCACCGGCGGATCGCCTTCATCAACGCCACCATCCCGGCTCCGGCCAAGGACGGACGCCTGGCCGGCTACCGCGAAGCCCTCGAGGATGCGGGGGTGGCATTCGATCCGGCGCTGGTGATGGAGGCCTACCCGGACCAGGAGGGCGGCTACGGGGCCACCGCTGAACTCCTCAAGCGCGACGTCAGCGCCGTGTACTGCTACAACGACCGGATGGCCATGGGCCTCTATGACGGGCTGCGGGAGCGCGGCCTGTCCATCCCGGACGACATGGCCGTGGTGGGCTTCGACAACCAGGAAGTCATCGCCGCCCACCTGCGGCCGCCGCTGTCCACGGTGTCCCTGCCGCACTACGAACTGGGCGCCGCCGGGGTGCGGACACTGCTGGGGATCGATGCCGCCCCGGATGGGCCCGCCAGGATCAACTGCCCGCCGGTGGAGCGGGCCTCGGTCCGCGCGCCGGCCCGGGCCTAGCAAGCGGGGGAATCCAATCCGGCGATCCTTGAAGACATAATGTCCCCGCGTATCTCTCCATGACTCCAATTTTACGAAAATAGAGCATTTACGACTCCGGGTTGAGAAGTGTAAATTGCCATGTCGAACTGACTGGTGCCGATTATCGCCTTACGGCTAATTTTCTAGGATTGACTCCCGGACACATCGTGACCGGGGAATTTCACCAAGAAGTCCTGGGAGGGTGGACGCGAAAACGCGGCCACCATCTGTCACTTCAGGCAGAGAGACGCCGGCATGACCACACAACAGATCAGCGCAGCAGCAAGCTTCATCCAGGATTTCATCCTGGATCTCACCAGCCACCTTCCCTGCATCGAAGTACTGCTGCCAGGTGCTGGGACCGCGCGGTACAGCCACGATGCTGCAACGGTAAAAACTTCGGCCGCAGCGCAGGAGCCGGGCCCCGCCGTCGTGCTTCCGACCACGGCAGCCGAAGTGCAGGCGGCGGTGAAACTTGCAGCCGAGCTTGGAATAACGGTTGTGCCGCGCGGCGCCGGGACCGGCCTGTCAGGGGGCGCGTCAGCCCGCCAAGACCAGGTGGTTATCTCCACGGAAAAGCTCAATCGCATTATCGAGGTCTCGCGCCTGGATGAAATTGCGGTGGTCGAGCCGGGCGTTATCAATGCTGAACTAAATAAGCATCTGAAGCCTTTCGGGCTTTTTTATGCACCCGACCCGGCAAGTTTCGATATTTCATCGCTCGGCGGAAATATTGCCACCAATGCCGGCGGCCTCCGGTGCGCCAAATACGGCGTCACGCGCGAATCAATACTGTCACTTGACGTGGTCCTTGCCGACGGCAGCCTCATCAGCGTCGGCCACCGTTCGATCAAGGGCGTCACAGGGCTTGATCTCACCTCCTTGTTTGTCGGCTCTGAGGGCATCCTAGGGATTGTCGTAAGCGCAACCGTCCGGCTGCGTCCCCTTCCCGTGGCGCGCGGAACCGTCAGCGCCTTCTTCGACAGCACGGCCGAGGGCGCCAGAGGGTTGTCAGCCATCACCCTCTCACCGGTGCGCCCTGCCGCCATCGAGTTCTTCGACACCCCGAGCCTCGAGAACATCGACGCCCACTCCGGCACCGCCCTTCGGGCGCGCGGTGCGGCGCTTATCCTCATCGAACTCGACGGCTACGGCATCAACGAACAAGCCGCTGACCTCACCGCTGCGCTCACCCAGGCCGGCGGCCGGGTCACCTTGGAGACAGACGACGACGGCATCCGGCTCTGGGACCTCCGCCGCAACGGCCGTGGCTTCCCGCAGGACAAGTGGTACATCGGCGAGGACATCGCCGTGCCCAAGTCCCAACTGCCTCGGGTCTACGCCGCCTTCCCGGTGCTGGAAGCACGCTTCGGCGTGGACATTTCGGCGGTGTCGCATGCCGGCGACGGGAACCTCCATCCGCTCATCACCAAGGACAAAGCAGCCGATGACGGTGCGCATCCGCCCGCCGTGCTTCTGGAAGCCGCCACGGAACTCGTGAAAGTGGCGCTGTCCTTGGGCGGCACGGTGACGGGTGAACACGGTGTGGGAACCGTCAAGCGCGAATGGGCCGCGCTTGAACTTTCCGAGCGCAGCCGCGAGATCCAGCACGCGATCAAGGCCGCGCTTGACCCCCAGCAGACCCTCAACCCCGGCAAGGCCATCTGACCGCCCTGCCCGCACACCTCCGTGGCCACCCGCCACTTCAATGCATCCAGGAGAACCCTATGAACACCGTCTATCAACCTGAAATCCGGAGGCGGATCTTTCTCGCCGGCCTCAGCGCCCTTTCAGCCAGTGCCGTGCTGACTGCATGCGGTGGAGTCACCGCCACCAATACGTCCAGTCCGGATACCCCGGTCGACGGCGGAAACATCACCTTCCTGATCCAGGGCTACGACACCGGGTGGGTCTCCAGCAAGACATCCATCTCCAGCTACGAGGGCAACCTCTGGGGACAAATCACGGACAAGCTGGTGTACGTCAACGAGAAGGGCGAGCTGAGCCCCTGGGTCGCGGAGAGCTGGGAAGAGCTCAACGGCGCCAAGGACTTCGTCATTCACCTGAAGAAAGGGGTGACCTTCTCCGACGGAACCCCCTTGGACGCTGCAGCTGTGGTCGCGAACCTGAATGCGTGGGCCAAGGGAGACTCCACGCGGGGTGTCAGCAAGGTGGGCCTGTTTCCGTCCAGCAACTTCGTCTCCGCCGAGGCAACCGACACCGGGACGGTCAAGGTTTCTTTCTCCTCACCCGCGCTGGGCTTCATCGCCACGCTCGCGTACCACGGCTGCATCCTGCTCTCACCGAAGACCCTCGCGCTCCCTGTTGAGGCCCAAGCCGACCTCAGCCAGGAAATCGGCAGCGGCCCGTTCGTCGTCAAGTCCTGGAAACAGGGCGACAGCTACGTGCTGGAGAAACGCAAGGACTACAACTGGGGTCCTGCGGGGCTGGGCCACACCGGCCCCGCCCGCCTGGACAGCATCACCTACAAGGTCATCAAGGACACCGCCGTGCGGACTTCCACAGTCGTCTCCGGCCAGGCGGACGTAGCGTTCAACGTTGAGCCGCAGGAAATCGAGTCACTCAAGGCCCAAGGCTTCACTGTTGGAACGCCCCGCTACCTCGGTTTCGTCGACGGATTCCAGGTCAACACCCAAGCGTTTCCCACCAATGAGGCCGCCGTTCGCCAAGCCATCCAGCACGGCATTGACCGCGAGGAGATCCGCAAGACCGTCTATACGGAGGATTGGAATGCTGCCACTACCTTCATCCAAGGCAACGTCCCGGAGGCCGGCGACTTCAGCGACTCCTTCAGCTTCGATCCCGACAAGGCCAACAAGGTCCTTGATGAGGCCGGGTGGACCAAGGCGTCCGACGGCTACCGCACCAAGGACGGCAAGGCCCTCGAGTTCACTCTGACACCCAATCCGTATGTCCCGTCCACCAAGGCCGAGGACGAGCTCATCGCCCAGCAACTCAAGAAAGTGGGCATCAAGGTCAACCTCAAGGTAGTGGACGTCGCGGGGTACGCGGCTGTGCAGGCCAGCAAGCCGCCGCTGTTCCAGACCTCCCGCAGCTTCGTTGACGTCGGCACTGTGGCCGGTGTCCTGACCAGCCAGAACAAGGGCGAAGACTGGTTCGGCCTGGGCACCACCGACCGGAAGCTTAATGATCTGTCCACCGCCATCGCCACGGCTTCAGACCGGGGATCCCGTGAGAAAGTGGCGTACGAACTGCAGCAGTACGTCCTGGACCAGGGATACTTCGTCCCGCTGAACCAGCTCGTCCAGCGCCTTTACCTGATCAACCCCAAGGTCAAGGACGTCCAGTACAACGGCCTGGCCTACGCGAACTTCTACACCGCATGGATCGCCAAGTGACCAGCGATTACGGGCGCTTTGCCCTCATCCGGGCGGGGCAGGCGGTCGTCGTGGTTCTGCTCGCCTATGTCCTCACCTTCCTGGTCATCAGCGTCCTCCCGGGTGACGCGATCACCAACACACTCCGGGATCCCCAGCATGGCCTCAGCGAAGAAGACATCCAGCGGATCGTGGCGTTCTACGGCCTCGACCAGCCGGTCATCGTTCAGCTGCTGCTCTCCCTGGGGCGCTTCCTGACCGGCGAACTGGGTTTCTCCCTGCAGTCCAACCTGCCGGTGTCCCAGTTGGTAGGTGACGCTTTGCCGTCGACTCTTACTCTTGCCACGAGTGCACTGGTGATTGCGGTCCTCTTCGCCGTGGTCATCGCCTACGGCGCCCAGTACCTGCCGGCGAAGTGGGCAGCCGTTGTCCGCTCCATACCGTCGCTTTTCCTCTCGGTGCCGAATTTCGTGATCGGCCTCATCCTGATCGAGCTCTTTGCTTTCCGGCTCCATTCGTTCACCACCACGGATCCCAACAGCCCGGTGGCCACCCTCTTCGCGGCCGTCACACTGGCCATTCCGGTTTCGGCACCCTTGGCTGAGGTTCTCATTGCAAGCCTCGATTACGAGTCGCGGCAGGAGTACGCGGCAGTGGCCCGCTCACGGGGACTGACCGAAGCCAGGCTGTTCGCCAAGCACCTGGTTAAGCCGTCTGCCCTGCCGTCGGTGGCCATGGTGGCGCTCATCATTGGTGAGCTGCTGGGAGGCTCCGTGATTACGGAAACCATCTTTGGGCGGGACGGCATCGGAACCGTAGTCCAGAAGGCCGTTACGGGTGAGGACCAGCCTGTCCTGCAGGCGGTGGTCTCACTCTCCGCGGTCATCTTCGTGGCCCTGAACCTCGTGGCAGATCTTGCATCGCCACTCCTGGATCCCCGCGTCAAAGTCCGGGAGAAGGTGGGAACATGACTGCCATCCTCAGCAATCCCAAGCTCCTCGACGGCGGTGCGCAAGAGGTGGAGAAGGCGCCGAAAAGGCTGACCTCGGGCCTTCCTCCGGCCACGGTCGTCCTGTCCTTCGCCGTGGTGCTGCTGGTCATCTTGTGGTCGCTTGTTCCGGGCATCTTCACCTCCTTCAGCCCCGTCACGGGAGACACGGCCGCCAAACTGGCGCCGCCGGGTGCGGCACACTGGTTCGGCACCGACTACCTCGGGCGGGACCAGTACGCCCGCGTGGTGTACGGGGCTGCGTCCTCGGTGAGCAGCGCGTTGGTGGCCGTGCTCATCGGCCTGGTCGTCGGCAGTATGATCGGCCTGGCCAGCGGCTTCCGGGGCGGCTGGCTTGATGCCATCCTGGGGCGCTTGGTTGACGTGCTGCTCGCCATCCCCGGGTTCTTGCTTGCAGTCGTCATCGTCAGCTCCCTGGGTTTCCAGACCATCAACGCCGCCATCGCTACCGGAGTGTCCGCCGTCGCTGTTTTCGCCAGGCTGATGCGGGCGGAAGTCATCCGCGTCCGCAGCGCAACTTACGTGGAAGCGTCCTACCTGGAAGGTGGAACCCGGCTCCACGCCCTGCTGGGGCACATCCTCCCCAACGCCTACCGTTCCGTGCTTGTCCTGGCCGTCCTGCAGTTCGGCACCTCCATCCTGGTCATCGCCTCCCTGGCCTTCCTTGGCTACGGCGATCCACCCCCAGCTTCCGATTGGGGCCTCCTGGTCGCGTCGGGCAAAACCTACGTCACGGCTCCGTGGCTCGTGTATGCACCCGCCGTGGTCATCGTCGGCACCGTCCTCTCCGTGAACCGCATCAGCCGCTGGCTGCGAAAGGCGAAGTGACGTGGCCCGCTTACGAAAGGACACCGAAGTGTCAGCAGACCTGCTAACCGTGGAAGGCCTGTCGATCGCCTACGGGCCCACCGCCGTCGTCCACAATGTGGGGTTTTCCCTTGGCCGCGGCGAGAGCCTGGCACTGATCGGTGAGTCCGGCTCGGGTAAGTCGACCATTGCCAAGGCGATCCTCCGCCTGCTCCCACGCGGTGAAGCGACCGCCACAGGGAGGGTGACATTGAACGGGCGCGAGGTTCTGGCCCTGCCTGAAAAGCAGTTCCGGCCCCTACGCGGCAGGGAGCTCGGCTTTATCCCGCAGGACCCGGCGTCGGCCCTGAACCCCGTGCGGACCATCGGCGCGCAGGCCCAGGAGGCCGCGGCATTGCTCGGCGGGACCGATCCTGCTGTCCCGCGCCGCAGGATCCTGGAGGTTCTTGACCAGGTCGGGCTGCCGGATCCGGCCCGGATTTACGATTCGTACCCGCATCAGCTCTCCGGCGGCATGCTCCAGAGGGTACTGATTGCCCTGACGGTCCTGCCGCGTCCTTCGCTGATCGTGGCGGACGAACCGACGTCCGCACTGGACGTGACGGTTCAGAAACTGGTCCTCGACATGCTCACCGGACTCCGCCACGAGTTGGGAATCAGCCTGCTCCTGATCACGCACGACCTCGCCATCGCGGCGGAACGCGCCGATTCGCTGGTGGTCCTGAAGGAAGGGGCAGTGCAGGAGAGCGGGGCATCGCGTCAGCTCTTCGCCGCGCCGAAGACCGACTACGCACGCCGGCTGCAGGCTGACGTTCCGGCCCTTCACCCGGACCGGTACCGGAGCCAGCGGCGTACCCCGGTTTCGGAAGCAGCGTACGACGGCGGCTCCCGGACCGGCGCTGAAGCCCCGCCCCTGCCGGGCCCCCACATACAGCTCCAGGATGCCACCAAGCGTTTCACTGCCGGCGGCAAGGAGGTCCTGGCCGTCAATGGGGTGTCATTCTCCGTGGAACGCGGGCGGACGCACGCGCTCGTGGGCGAGTCGGGGTCCGGCAAGACCACAGCGGTCCGATTGCTGCTAGGCCTCGAACAGCTGGACGGTGGGCAGATCGCCATAGCGGGCCAGTCGACGTCGGGCCGGTCCCGCGGCGAAGTGCGCGGGATCCGCCGCCACCTGCAGCTCGTGTACCAAAACCCGTTCACCTCCCTGGACCCTTCCTGGCGCGTGGGCAGGATCATCCGTGAGCCACTGGACCAGTTCGGAGTTGGCAGGAAAGCCGAGCGTGCGGAGCGGGTGTTCGAAGCACTAACGGCAGTGGGGTTGCCCGGTTCCGTCCTGGCCCGCCGTCCCGGCCACCTGTCCGGCGGACAACGCCAACGGGTGGCCATCGCCCGGGCACTTGTGCTGAGACCCGACGTCGTGGTTCTGGACGAGCCCACGTCGGCGCTCGACGTGACCGTCCAGGCGGGCATCCTGGAACTGCTCGCCAGATTGCAGCGCGACCTCGGGCTCACCTACCTGTTCGTATCGCACGATCTGGCACTGGTACGGCAGGTGGCTGACACTGTCTCCGTCCTGCGGCGGGGCCAGGTTGTCGAGGACGGCACTGTAGAGGACATCTTCCAGCGTCCGCAGCACCCCTACACACGGGCGCTCCTGGCCGCTATTCCCTTGGCGCCGGCTGCTGCCCAGCCCCCCGCCTACGCCGTGGACGCCGCGGCCAACCACCAACTAGCAAAGGCAACAGCATGACCGTGAACCTGACCACTACCCGGCGGCCTGCACTGATCGAAGCTTTCACGGCACCGAAGGGCTTCGGCGACGCAACCTTGCGCGACCGCCGGGCTGACGCCATCGAACTTCTCGGCGGAATTCCCGATCCCGGCGTCCTTCCCACCGATGAACTGGCAGCTGCGACAGCACGCGTCCTCGCCAGGCCCGGTGTTCCCGCACTGCAGTACTCACGGACCGAAGGCATCTCACCCCTTCGCGAGTGGATCGCTGAGCGCGAGGGCGTTTCCGCGGACCGGATCCTGATCACCAACGGAGGCTTCCACGGACTGTCCCTCGCCATCCAAACCGTCGTGGAGCGCGGCGGCCTGGTGGCCGTGGACAACCCGATCTTCCCCCTCTTCCTGCGGGGACTGCAATTGTCCGACGCGCGCACGTTGCCGGTGTTCATGGGACCGCGAGGGCTAGACATCAACCATCTTTCCGACCAGCTCCGAGCCGGCGCCCGGCCATCTGCCCTGTACACGGTGCCCGACTTCCACAATCCATCCCAGGGCACGCTCCCGGCGGAAGCACGCAAGGAACTGGTGCGGCTGGCCGAGCACTACGGTTTTGTGGTCCTGGCGGACAATCCTTACCGCGAGCTGCGGTTTGCCGGTGGGCAGGAGAGTGTGGAGGAGTTCAACAACTCCGACCATGTCCTCCACATCAACACCTTCACCAAGACCCTCGGTCCGGGCCTGCGCCTTGGCTGGACGGTGGCTCCCGGGCACTTGGCGCGCGACCTCGTGGCACTGCGGAGCCGCCAGGATTCGCACAGCTCCACATTGGTCCAGGCCATTATCGGGGAACTCGTGACGTCCGAACCGGAAATTTTCGACGCCACCCTGGCACGGGCCCGGTCGCTGTACCGCCGGCGCGCCGAAACGCTGGTCGGCGCCCTGCACCGGGAAGCACCGGGAGCCTTCGAAACCGTTCTCCCGGAGGGCGGCCTGTTCCTCTGGCCCAAGCTCGCCAATCCGGCCATCGATCCCGACCGGCTGGCCGCCGATGCCAGCGCCGAGGGGGTGGAGTACCAGAGGGGCTCATTCTTCCCCTCCGGACCGGGCACGGACGCCGACCGCCGCCTGCGCCTGGCTTACGGCGACGTGGCTGAGCCGAAGCTGGAAGAGGCTGCGGCCCGTTTGGCCCGGGCCTTGCTGCGGCAGCGTCCGTAGTAGTCCCGTGCCGGCGGCATAGCCGCGGAATTATTGAGTGCGCAGGCGCCGTTCGACGTCGGCCACTTCCGGGTACGCCGCCTGCGTGCCTTTGCGGGTGGTGGCCAGGGCGGCGGCCACGGAGGCGAAAGCTGCGGCGTCGGCGAGCGCGTCGCCCGCGGCCAGGCGCACGGCCACCGCTCCGGTGAAGGCGTCGCCTGCTCCGGTGGTGTCCACGGCGTCCACCCGGGTGGGCTGGATCCGGGCAACGCGGGAGCCGTCCGGCGCCAGCGAATCCAGTACCACGGACCCCTGCGAACCCAGGGTCAGCAGGACCTGCTGGATACCGTGGCCGGCGAACCGCCCACGCACCGCGTCCCACTCCTCATCGGGGGCGCCGGCATCCGGTATCTCCGACCCCAAAAACAGCGCTGCCTCGTGGGCGTTGACCAGCAGCACATCCGCCAACCCGGCCAGGGCTGGCGGGATCTCCGCGTACGGCGAGAGATTCAGCAAAACTGTGGCACCGGCGTCGTGCCCTGCCTGCGCCGCCGCCAGCACGGTCTCCATGGCCACCTCGAGGCAGAGGCTTACGACGGCGGCCCCCTCCAGCACGTCCGACGCCCCCGCGACGTCCGCCGGGGACAGGGTGCCGTTGGCGCCGGCGGAAATGATGATGTTGTTCTCGCCCCGCGCGTCCACGGCGATCACGGCCACGCCGGTGGGTTCGCCGGACGTGCGCACATGGCTGACATCCACTCCGGCCCCGGCCACCGAGGCCTCGAGCATGTTGCCGTTGGCGTCCTCCCCCACGGCGCCCACCAGGCTGACGTGGCCGCCCAGCCGGGCGGCGGCCACGGCCTGGTTGGCGCTCTTGCCGCCGGGATTCACCGCGAACCCATTGCCCTGGACGGTTTCACCGGGCTGCGGGAGGCGGTCGCAGTAGATGGTGAGGTCGGCGTTGAGCGAGCCGACGACGACGATCCGGCCTGGAGCGGCAGCTGCAGCACTCATGGAGCCACCTCGGCCTCAACCGGCTTGGGAATGAGCATGGACGCTGCGAAGGCGGCAACGGTCAGTGCCAGGCCGACGACCACGACGGTCAGGTAGGACGCTTTCGCATCGCCAAGTGGCGACGTCGCCACCAGCACAGCGGGCAGGATGAGGAAGCTCAGGCCCGCGCCGAGGTTGAAGGCGCCGGCGTTCATGCCGGGCAGGAAGCCGGGATTACCGGCGGGCGAGAGGACAACGCCGAGTCCGTTGAGCATGATGTTGACCGTACCGGCGTACATGATGCCCAGCAAGACCGTGCCGGCGATCATCAGCGGCAGGCTGTTCAGGCCCAGGAAGGCGATGACGGCGAGCGCGGCGATGCTGCCCAGCAGCCCGATCCGCAGCACCTTCGTGTACCCGAGGACGGGTGCAAGCTTGCCGCTGAGCGGGCCCACCAGCCAGCCGAGCAGGGCGTACGGGGTGAGGATGATCAGCGACATTTCGGTGGGGCCCACGCCAAAGCCCGGGTCGGCGGCCTGGACGTAGGCGGGGACGATGCCGTTGATGACGGCGAAGATGCCGGTCATGGTCAATGTGGTGGTCAGCAGCGGCGCCCAGGTGGAGCGCTGGCGCAGGTGCACGGTTTCCACCATGGGCTGGGCGGCGCGCTGTTCGGTGCGCCAGAAGGCGAAGAAGGCGGCGGCCGAAACAAGCACCAGCGCCAGGCTCAGCAGCAGCGTGCCGGAGTTGAAGCCGGCCACCAGCTTGGAGCCTTCGTTCAAGGCGGTCAGCAGTGCGCCGACGGCCACCACGATGAAGAACACGCCCGGCCAGTCCATCCGGGTGCCCGCTGCGGGCTTGCTTTCGGAGGCGAGGAACACGACGAGTACCGTGGCGGCGGCAGCCAGGACCACCATCAGCCAGAAGATGCTGCGGAAGCCGTAGTGTTCGGCGAAGTAGCCGCCCACGAAGGAGTCCACACCGGCCACGCCGCCGTTGACGGCGGTGATGAGGCCCATCAGCGTGCCGTATTTGCGGGGGTTGCTGACCGCGGAGCGCAGCATGATCAGGCAGAGCGGCACGGTGGGTCCGCTGACGCCCTGGATGATGCGGCCCACGAAGAGCCAGGTGACGTCGGGGGCGAGGGCCGCGACCACGGACCCCACGGCCATGAGCACCATCATGCCCACCAGGACCTTCTTGCGGCCCACGATGTCGCTCAGGCGCGGCAGGAACAGGGAAAAGAGGGCGGCGGCGGTGAAGAACCAGGTCTGGGAGAGGCCGATGACGGCCTGGTCGGTCTTGAGTTCCTCGCCCATGGTCACCAGGGCGGGGCTGAGCATGGAGGCGTTGAGCTGGAATGCCACGCAGGCTGCCAGCAGGGCAGTCATGAGGGCGGCGGTGTTGCCGCGGCCAGTCTTGGCTTCGGTCAGGGTGGCAGTCATTTACTTGACCCCTCCGGCGGTGAGGGAGGCACTTGCCTGGCGTTCGGCGTCGGACGCGTTGCCTGGGGTGCGGTCCGCACCTTGGTGCGGGCCGCCGTCGTCCACTTTGGTGTTGGCGCCCGGCTCGCCGATGCGTTCCAGGGCGTCGGTGACCAGGTCCCAGAACCGTGCGTGGTCCAGGTCCACGGCCACGCTGGTGTGGCAGTCGGCCGGGGCGGGGGCGCGGAAATCCGCGACCGTCATACCCAGGGTGAGGGTGCCCTGCAGCTCGATGTTCACCGGCACTTTGCGGGTGCTGACGATGCTGGGGTCGATGACATAGGCAACGGCGCAGGGATCATGGACGGGCGGGTAGTCGAACCCCTGGGCGTCCTTGTAGGTGTGCGCGAAGAAGTCCATCAGCTCGGTGACGAACTTGGCAGGCGTGGTGCCGATTGCGGCGATCTTCTCCACCACGTCCGGGGTGGCCAGCGCCTGGTGGGTGAGGTCCAGGCCCACCATGACAACCGGCCACTTCTCATTGAAGACGATGTGGGCGGCCTCGGGGTCGATGATGATGTTGAATTCGGCCACGGCGCTCCAGTTGCCCACGTGGTAGCCGCCGCCCATGAGGACCACTTCCTTGACGCGGTCCACGATGCGCGGTTCCTTGCGGGCGGCCATGGCGATGTTGGTCAGGCCGGCGGTGGGCACCAGGGTGACGGTGCCGGGCTCGTGCGCCATGACGGTATCGATGATGAGGTCGACGGCGTGGCGCGGGTCCAGTTCGATGGTGGACTCGGGGAGGGCGGGGCCGTCCATGCCGGATTCGCCGTGGATGTCCGGTGCGGTTTCGATGCTGCGGACCAGGGGCCGCGGGCAGCCGGCGGCGAAGGGGACGCCGGTGATGCCGGCAATGGTGCCGACGGCAAGGGCGTTGCGGGTGACTTTTTCGAGCGTCTGGTTGCCCACCACGGTTGTGACGGCCAGCAGGTCGATGGCGGGGCTGCCGTGCGCGAGCAGCAGGGCCACGGCGTCATCGTGGCCGGGATCGCAGTCCAGGATAATCTTCCTGCGCTCCGTCGTCCGGGGCTGGCCCTCCAGGGGCTGGCTTGGGCTGGTCCGGCGATTTGGTTCCACGATGGTTCTCCACGTCATTGGGGCCTGCCGCGGACGGCAGGGGTTTTCAGTCTTCCGGGAGTGATCATGGCAGGCTTTTGTGGCCAACGTCAAACGCTTAACGTTGGTGTGATGTTTACCCACGTCAAACGCTTGATGCGCTGGGGCTTCTGGTAACCACTGTGGCGGATAGGATCGATGTATGGAATCCGGGGAACAGGTGCAGCAGCGGGGCAGGCCGCGGCGTGTGACAGCGGCGATGGTCGCGGCACGCGCCGGGGTTTCCGTGGCAACCGTGTCGCTGGTGGCCAACGGCAAGACGGCCGGCCGGGTGTCCGAGGACAACATTTCCCGGGTGCGGGAGGCCATCTCAGAGCTGGGCTACGTGGTGGACGGGATCGGCAGCTCGCTGGCCAAAGGCGTCAGCTCCATCGTGATCCTGGTGGCTCCGGACATTTCCAACCCGTTCTTCGCCAAAGTGATCGGCGGGGTACGCGAGTCCCTGGGCCCGCAGTACCAGCTGTTGCTGTCCGTCACCGACTCCGGCGAGTTCCCCAAGGCGGACGACGTGCGGAAGCTGATGTCCCTGCGGCCCGCCGGCCTCCTGGTTGATGCGCCGAACGCCGGCTTCCTGGCCGACCTCTCCGTGACCGGACCTTTGGTTCTGCTGGATGCCCCCGGGCTGGAATCGCTGGCCCCGGCGGTAAACCTTGACGTGGCCCAGGGTGCCCGGGAGCTGGCAGCCCACCTGGCGGACGCCGGCCACCGGCGCGTGGCCTACCTGGACAGCGTGACGGGAACCGAGACCTTCACCATCCGCCGTGACGCGTTCCTGGCGGCGGCCGCGGAGCGCGGCATGGCAGTGGATCCGGGGCACAGCCCTGCCACCACCATCGACGTCGGTGAAGCGGCGGCTGCCTTTGCTGCAGCCTGGCCCGAGTGGCAGCGCGAGGGGGTGACCGCCGTCGTCTGCGCCACCGATACCCACGCCTACGGCGTGCTGCAGGAGGCACGCGTGGAGGGCGTGCGGATCCCGGAAGAGCTGGCGGTGGCGGGCTTCGACGACCTGCCGTACTCGGCCACCAGCAGCCCGGGCCTGACCAGCGTCCACCTGCCCGCGGCGCTGCTGGGCCTCAAGGCCGGGGAGCAGCTGCGCCGGCTGATGGAAGGGCAGCCACTGGAGCAGGAGGAGCTCGTTTTGGAGAGCTCGCTGGTGGTGCGCGGCTCCACCTCAGCTGCCGAAACCTAGGGACGTGCAACGGCTTCCTGTCGGACCCCGGCCGTAAGCTGGGACCATGCCGAGTAACTGGGAAAGCCTGGACGAGCCGCTGCGCGAATCGGTGCAGCACAACGTGGAGATCTACGAGCGCGTTCGGCCTGCCCTGAAACTGGTGACCCGGGACGTCCTGCTGGTGCTGCGGGACATGCTGAAGGACACCGAAGTCACGCCCCTGTTCGTCACCGGCCGCACCAAGACCGTGGAGTCCTTCAAGGAGAAGATCTCGCGCACCGAGGAGCCGCTGGAGCCCGGCGGCCGGCGGCTGCTGAAGTTCCCGGACCCGTTCCGCACCCTCAATGACATGGTGGGCATCCGCGTGATCACCAAGCTGCCGGCCGAGAATGCCGCGGTGGCCAACATCATCAAGCGCCAGCGGCAGCTGTTCGACTGCCGCGGCGACCGGGAAAAGGACATCGGATCCATCGAGTCCGGCACCTACGGCTACTCCAGCCGGCACCTGATCCTGCGCACCATCCAGAACGAGGCCGTGAAGGAGTACCAGCAGGTCTTTAACCCGGACCTGCAGCCCAACGGCAGCTACTTTTTCGAGTGCCAGATCCGCACCATCTTCGCCCACGCGTGGAGCGAGATCGAGCATGACATCCGGTTCAAGGCCGAGGACCCGCGCGCCTGGACACCCCACTTCGACCGGCAGTTCACGGCCACGGCGGCCATGCTGGAGACCGTGGAGACGGCCTTCGCCGACCTGCATGAGCGGTACGAGGAAGTCCGCAGCTACTGGGACGTGGACGGCGAAGGGGCCGCGCCGCTCACCCCCAACCGGATCCGGGACGTCTGGCGGACCCTGCTCCCGCACGTGGACCGCAAGGTGGACGACGACTGGGGCTGGGCCGCTGAACTGCTCGCCGCCCATGGGCTGAACCAGACCATGCAGCTGGCCGGGCTGCTGAACGCCAACCGCATCACTGAAGTGCGCAAGGCCCTGGACCACCGCTACTCCCCCGGCCCGGACCGGCTCCTGGACGACCTCCTGCTCTGGCAGTACGGCACCGCCCACGTGGACCTGACCGCCGAGGCGCCCGACGTCGTCCCCCACCCCCGGCGCGACAGCCTGCTGCGGCGGCTGCGGCAGATCGAGCGGTACAGGATGACTGCGAAGTAGGGGTTGTTGGGGCCGGCCGCGTGTCCACGGCGGCGAGGATCGGGTACCCGGTACTCGTGCGGTCCGGCCCGAAGTGACTTGTACTGGTTTCTGTACCAGGGCGCTGGCGGCACCACCCCGGCTGAGAGAGGTTGCTGCTGCGCTAAACCCATCGGGGTGCAGCGGCAGGACAAGATAAAGGAGAACGGTCAGCATGACCCGTCACGAAGCGCGAGCCGCCGGCTTCCCGGTGGGGGACCCCTCTCACGGGCCGACGCCGTACGAAGCTGGAGGGCGGTTGAGGCCGCGCCCATGGCCAGTTGGCCCCCATGAGAGCTATGGGAAAGTGGATTTTGATGACACTGACGGAAAAGCCGTCTTCACGGCCTACGTACAACGCGAGGCTGAAGAAGGTTACGTCCTGCACGTCGAACACCTGGCGGCGCCGCTGCGGGTGGCGGGTACGCTCCTTCGCCTAAGCCCTGTGCCTCACGTTGACAGGGACGCCGCCGACTTCCGCCGAATCACCGCTGCCCGTGCGGCGGCCGCGAAAGCGGAGGCCGAGTTGGCCGCCGCCGTGAGCGCCGCACGCACGAACGGAGACTCCTGGGAGGCTATCGGCACCGCGCTCGGCACGTCCGCGCGAACTGCACAGGAGCGGTTCGGGCAGACGACGTAACGCCCGCGGCGACGCTCACCCCGCAGGCGTGATGCCTCCAGGGGTAGCCCGCGGCAGCCATCCGGAGCCATGATGTCACCATGACTGATCCCCAACGGAAGCTGTCGGCCGCCGAGCTCGCCGAGGCGGGTCTTACCGGCTGGCGCGTGACCGGCGAGGCCCTCGCCGCCACCTTCAGGACCCGGAAGTTTTCCACCGGGCTGGAGCTCGTGAACCGCATCGGCGCCTCCGCCGAGGAGGCCAACCACCACCCCGACCTCACTCTCACCTACCCCGAAGTCGGCGTCACGCTCTCAAGCCACGACGTCGGCGGGATCACCAGCCGCGACATCGACCTGGCACGCGTCATCAGCGGCCACGCCGCGGACCTCGGGGTCGCCGCCGCGGAGTGAGTCCGCGCCGTCGAGCATGGGGCGAGCGGATGGTCTAGGCGGATCAGGCCAAGAGCCGCGGTGGGTTCCGCGCGCCTGAAGAACGACCGTCACAAGCGATCCAAGGGCCAACCCGGGCGTCCAAAAGGGCCTACCGCCCGACCAGCGACTCCCGGAGTGCCGCGTCCGCATCCCGCAGGACTTTCGCAGCCACTTCAAGCCCCTCGATCCGGCCCAGCGAAACGTCCTCGTGCTCGATGTTGACCAGCATGTCCGGGTCCACCTCGTGCAGGGCGCGCAGGAACTCGGTCCAGTAGGCGGTGTCGTGGCCGCGGCCCAGGGCCACGAAGTCCCAGGCAGAATCCTTGGGCCACTCATTAACCCATTCGTCGCCGCCGAGGTTGGTGCGGTTTTCCTCCGGGGAAAGGCGGCGGAAGCTGTTGTCCAGTACTCCGTAAAGGGCCGCGTTTCCCGGGTTGATCCGGACATCCTTGGCCGCGGCCTGGAACACCAGCGGGCCCAGTTCGCGGACCACTGCCACCGGGTCCATCTGCTGCCAGAACAGGTGTGAGGCATCGAGTTCAACCCCCACATGCGTGGCGCCGGTCGCCTCAATCAGCCGGCGCACGTCCGCGGTGTTGAAAACCAGGTTCTGCGGGTGCAGCTCCAGCGCCACCTTGACGTCCAGGTCCCGGGCCAGCCGGTCCATCTCTTTCCAGAACGAGGCTGCAATCCCCCACTGGTAGTCCAGGACATCCAGAGCAGCCGAGTTCCAGGCGTTCACGATCCAGTTGGGAACAGTCGCCCCGGGTTCACCTCCGGGCAGGCCGGACATGGTGACCACCCGGTTCTGGCCCAGCCGGTGGGCCAGCCGTATCGACCGGCGAATGTCCTCGGCATGCTTCTCCCCGATCTGCGGGTTGGGGTGAAGCGGGTTGCCGTTGCAGTTCAAGCCCGCAATGGAAACCCCGGTCCCCTCAAAAAGCGCCAGGTAGTCATCACGCGCGGCGTCACTCACCAGGATCTGGTCAAAGGTGGGAACGTGCACCGGGGGAAGGAAGCCGCCGGTGTTGATCTCGATTCCCGTCAGGCCCAGGCTGGCGATGACTGCGAGCGCCTCGGGCAGCGG
Source organism: Arthrobacter sp. NQ7 (assembly GCF_029581595.2). NCBI lineage: Bacteria > Bacillati > Actinomycetota > Actinomycetes > Micrococcales > Micrococcaceae > Arthrobacter > Arthrobacter sp. NQ7. Next base: position 47,439 of record NZ_JARFXU020000025.1, read on the forward strand.
ACGGTCATGCAGGACCGCGTTGTAGACACCAAGCCTCATGGGGTTCTCTCCTTTGAAAGGGCGGCCGCAGATGGAGCGCTCTAAAAAAGTTATGAGAGAAGCTTTGTCCTGTCAATAGGACTAGAAATGAAAGGGGCCGTGAAACCGCCCCACCCCCGGCGCGAACCGCCGTTGTCGGCCTAGAGGGCCAGCCGCGGCCCGTCTGCCAGGCCTGGCGCCGAACCCACAACGGGCAGGGCCTCGGTGAAAGCCTCGACGACGGCCATCTGGCCGGTGGAGTCAGGAACTCCCGGGTATTGAACGTGTGCGGCCTCGGCCGGCTCAACCAACGCCTCCTCCGCACGCATGCGCACCAGCGCAACGGCAGAGATCAGGAACCAGGCGATATTGGTAACCACCGACGGCCACGCCCCGTGCAGGGTTCCGTTGATGATGAAGGCAACGGAGCCGAACAGATTGGCCGTCTGGAACCCCTTGCCGGCTTTCAACCAGCCCATGGAAACTGCCAGGTACGCACTGAGTATCGCAACCGCCCCTGCCCAGCCGGCGATTTCCCACAGCAGTTCCATGGCGTCCTTTCAAGGTGTTACCCGAGCACAGCAATTGGGCAGGGGTTTTGCAGGTGATTTAAGAGTTGGTTTGCCGGACGCTGCGTTTACTCGAGCCCTGTTCGGGCGAGGACCTCATACTGGCCGGCGGGACAATCATATCCTGCAGGCACGCGCGATTTTGCCCGCTGGACCGTGATACCGGGCACGTCTGGACAAGACCCCCGCCACGTAGCACGATCGGAGCTGTGACCAGCAGCCCATCCCCCGACCCGTACCTGCGCGAACTCGTGCAGCTGCGCCGCGTCAAGGACCGGATGGACAGGGAATATGCGCAGCCGCTCGACGTCGAATCCCTCGCCCGGGATGTCCACATGTCCGCCGGCCATTTCAGCCGCCGCTTCAAGCTCGCCTACGGCGAATCGCCTTACAGCTACCTCATGACCCGCCGGATCGAACGCGCCATGGCGCTGCTCCGCAAAGGTGACCTCAGCGTCACCGACGTGTGCTTCGCCGTCGGCTGTTCCTCGCTGGGAACCTTCAGCACCCGCTTCAGCGAGCTGGTGGGCGTGCCGCCGAGCGTCTATAAACAGGAGGCGCAGCATTCGACGGCGGGCATCCCCGCGTGCGTGGCGAAACAGGTCACCAGACCGGTCAGGAATCGAGAAGCGCCCGCCCGCGAGGCGCAAATAGCATGACTGGCATGGACATCAACATTTCCTCAACCTTTCTTCCCGCCACCGATCCGGATGCCTCTTTGGCGTTCTACCGCGACGCCCTGGGCTTCGAGATCCGCAACGACGTCGGCCGCGGCACCATGCGCTGGATCACCGTTGGCCCCGCAGGCCAAAAGGACGTTTCCATCGTCCTGTGCCCGCCGGCCGTCGACCCCGGAATCACCGACGACGAGCGCCGCACCATTGCCGAAATGATGGCCAAGGGCACCTACGCCACCATCGTCCTGTCCTCCCCGGACGTGGACGCCGCCTTCGCCAAGGTGGAGGCAAGCGGGGCCGACGTCGTCCAGGAGCCCATCGACCAGCCCTACGGAATCCGCGACTGCGCCTTCCGCGACCCGGCCGGCAACACCGTCCGCATCAACCAGCAGCCATAGGCATATCAACAGTCACGTATATAACGGACGACGCCGGAGCGGGGCTGCCAGCACAGCCCCGCGCCGGTGCCGCTCCACCAGAAGGGGGACACCTTGAGCACGGACACCAGCATGGACCCGGGGACGGAAACCTCCCCGGCCGGACTCCATATCGCCGACACCCACGATCTCATCCGCGTCCAGGGCGCCCGCGAGAACAACCTCAAAGACATCAGCGTTGAGCTGCCCAAGCGGCGGCTCACCGCCTTCACCGGCGTGTCCGGCTCCGGCAAGAGTTCCCTGGTGTTCGCCACCATCGCCGCCGAATCCCAGCGGCTCATCAACGAAACCTACAGCGCGTTCGTGCAGGGGTTCATGCCCAGCCTGGCGCGCCCCGAGGTGGACCGCCTAGAGGGACTGACCACGGCGATCATCGTTGACCAGGAGCGTATGGGCGCCAACCCGCGCTCCACCGTGGGCACCGCCACCGACGCCAACGCCATGCTCCGCATCCTCTTCAGCCGCCTGGGCAAGCCCTATGTCGGCCCGCCCACCGCGTTCTCTTTCAACGTACCCACCCGGAAGGCCAGCGGCATCATGAGCACCGAGAAGGGCGGCCGGGTGGAGAAGAACGTGGTCCGCCAGGTCACCTACCTTGGCGGCATGTGCCCGCGCTGCGAAGGCATGGGCAACATCAGCGACATCGACCGGACCGCGCTCTACGACGATTCGAAATCATTGAGTGAGGGCGCGCTTACCGTCCCTGGCTACTCCATGGACGGCTGGTACGGGCGCCTGTTCGAAGGCATGGGCCTGCCCATGGACAAGCCCATCGCGTCCTTCACGAAGAAGCAGCTGGACACGATGCTGTACGCCGAACCCACCAAGATCAAGGTGGAGGGCGTCAACCTCACGTTCGAAGGAATCATCCCCAAGATCCAGAAATCCATGCTCTCCAAGGACGTGGAGGCCATGCAGCCGCACGTGAAGCGCTTCGTGGAGCGGGCCGTCACGTTCGCCACCTGCCCGGACTGCGGCGGCACCCGGCTCACGCCGGAGGTGCTCGCGTCAAGGATCAATGGCAGGAACATCGCGGACCTGTGCGCCATGCAGATCAGCGACCTCGCCGCCTGGATCCGGGACCTCGACGAGCCCTCCGTCCGCCCCCTGCTCGCCGGCCTCCGCGACCTGCTGGACGCCTTCACCGAAATCGGCCTGGGCTACCTCTCCCTGGACCGACCGGCCGGTACCTTGTCCGGCGGTGAGGCGCAGCGGACCAAGATGATCCGGCACCTGGGCTCCTCGCTGACCGACGTCACCTACGTGTTCGATGAGCCCAGCATCGGCCTGCATCCGCACGACATCGAGCGGATGAACACCCTCCTGCTGCAGCTGCGGGACAAGGGCAACACCGTCCTGGTGGTGGAGCACAAGCCGGAGATGATCGCGATCGCCGACCACGTCGTCGACCTCGGCCCGGGCGCCGGGACCGGCGGCGGCGAGATTGTCTACGAGGGCGACGTCAACGGGCTGCGTTCCAGCGGCACCATCACCGGCCGCCACCTGGGCGACCGGGCCCGGCTAAGGGATTCCACCAGGGCCCGGAAGGGGGCGCTGGAGGTGCGCGGCGCCTCCACGAACAACCTGCGGAACGTGGATGTGGACGTTCCGCTGGGCGTGCTCTGCGTGGTGACGGGTGTGGCCGGATCCGGCAAGAGTTCGCTCATCCACGGTTCCCTGGCCCGGCGTGACGGCGTCGTCGTCATCGACCAGGGCGCCATCAAGGGCTCCCGCCGCAGCAACCCGGCCACCTACACCGGACTGCTCGAACCCATCCGCAAAGCCTTCGCCAAGGCCAACGGCGTGAAACCGGCGCTCTTCAGCTCCAACTCCGAGGGCGCCTGCCCCACTTGCAACGGCGCCGGCGTGATCTTCACCGAGCTCGGCGTCATGGCCACGGTCGAATCCACCTGCGAGGACTGCGAAGGCCGCCGCTTCCAACCCGCCGTCCTCGAATATACGTTGGGCGGCATGAATATCGCGGACGTCCTGGACATGTCGGTGGAGGCCGCGCTGGCCTACTTTGCGGAGGGTGATGCCAAGACCCCGGCCGCCCACAAAGTCCTGGAACGCCTGGCGGACGTCGGTCTGGGCTACATCACCCTGGGCCAGCCCCTGACCACCCTGTCCGGCGGCGAGCGCCAGCGCCTGAAGCTCGCCACCCAGATGGCCGAGGCGGGCGACGTCTACATCCTTGACGAGCCCACCGTGGGCCTGCACCTGGCCGACGTCGAGCAGCTCCTGGGCCTGCTGGACCGGCTGGTGGATTCCGGCAAGTCAGTCATCGTGATCGAGCACCATCAGGCCGTCATGGCGCACGCGGACTGGATCATCGACATCGGGCCGGGCGCAGGGCACGACGGCGGCACGATCGTTTTCGAGGGAACGCCGGCCGAGCTGGTGGCCGGGCGGGAGACCCTGACGGGGCGGCACCTGGCCACCTACGTGGGCGCCTGAGCGAGGCCAATTCCAGGCGGCCGGGCCCGTCGAAACCCTGCGGCGCCTACAGCTTCTCCAGGAAGGATACGGTGGCGGCGGCGATCTGTTGCTGGGCGGCCTGGCGGCTGATGCCCGGTTGGCCGTCGCCGGGCTGATCGCCGTAGTCGCCGAAGAAGGCGTGCACTCCGCCGCGGACGGCCACGAATTCGGCGTCGCCGGGCAGCAGCTCCCGTGAGGCCTCAATCTTCGCAGGAGTGCTGAGGCCATCGTTGCCGCCGGACACGGACAGGACGGACAGGCCACTGCGGTCCTGCAGCGAATCGATCGGGTAGGACGCATACAGGACCAGGCCTTTGACGTCGCTGTTGTTGAGCGCGAAGGATGATGCGGACACCCCGCCCAGGGAGTGGCCGCCGACCGCCCACGTGCCGATGTCCGGGTTGTCCGCCATGGCGCTGCGGGCCTGGTTTCCGTCCAGCAGGCTGAGCCCCAGTGGTTCCTTCAGGATGACCACCCGGTATCCGGCGCCCACGGCGGGGGCAAGGATGTCCTGGTAGGCGCGGGCATCCACCCGGGCTCCGGGATAGAAGACCAGACCCTTCATGGTCTTGCCGCCCTCGGGTGACATGGTGATGGCGGTGGGAGTTTCGGTGACGGTGAGGTCCGACGTCGGCCCGGCCTCCGCCGCCGGCCCCGGCTGGTGGCGAAGGGGTCGAGCCAGGCCAGGCCGGCGGCGAGAGCCAGCACGGCCAGCCGGCCGGCCCAGGCGGCAACGAACCGGACGCGGGAGCGGGACCGGGGCGTGTCACGGCGGCGCCAGAGCTGGATTCCCCATGCCGCGCCCGCCACGGCCGCCGCGAGCAGGAGGCCCGGCAGCAGGGGGTGTCCGCCCAGGACGGCGGGGTTGCCTGCCAGCATCCACACCGCAACTCCCGCCAGGCCGGCTGCGCACACCGCCGACGCCCAGAAGAGGGCGGTCCGGCGCCTGGCAGGCGGAGTGGGTTCCGGGGCGGAAGTGATGTCCATGGTTCCTGATCCTGCCACTGGAGGGCCGGATTTCAATGCCGGCTGGCCTACGCTGGTTGCATCAGGACCCTCAGCCGCGGGGTTTCGTGGCCGAGCTTGCGAAGTAAGGGAGCACATGGGGACCTACCGGTACGAGGTCGAGATCCTGCACCTGCTGGTGTCCCCCGCGCACGCCTATTTCGGGCGGGCCCGGGACGGCGCAGCCGACGTTCCCACCACTGACGGGGACACGGTGGAGGTGGTGGGCGGCAAGGGCATCGTGGGCGACCGGTTCTTCGGCAAGGCCGCACACATGGACGCCGCGGTGACCCTGTTCGCCGTCGAATCCCTTGAAGCCATCGCCGCCGAACTGGGCGCCGGTCCGTTCGATCCCCTGCTGACCCGCCGCAATGTGGTGCTCCGCGGCGCGCAGCTGGCACCGCTGCTGGGGCATGACTTTGCGTTGGAGTCCGGCGGGGACGTGGTCCGGTTCCACGGCGGCCGGCATGCCCAGCCCTGTGCGTGGATGAACGGGATGCTGGCTCCCGGCGCGCATCCGGCCATGCGGGGCCGGGGCGGCATCCGCTGCCGCGCCGTGTCCGGCGGGCTCCTGCACCGGGGCCCGGCCGTGCTGGTCAGCCCGGTGCCGCTTGATCCGGCCCGCGCCGGTGAGCCGAGCCTGCTGCGGCCTTCCCGGCTGCCCTAGCTGACCCTGCCCGGAACACGGACGACGGCGTCACGCACGGCACGCTTTCGGCCCACCATAGGCGGGGAAGCCGCGGAAACCCGGCCTCCCGCCGTCGGGCGTTCCGCCAAAAGCTGCCCGGCGTGACGCAGGCGCGGTTACTTCAGGTGATGGCGGTCGCGTTGACTGGTGAACCGGTGCCGCCGGTAATGTTCAGCGGTTTGATGGTGATGAAGGCGTCCCACTGGCCGGTGGACTGCATATGCCGTGCGAGCGGGCCGAGCCGCCAGAGCTCACCCAGGGGCATGCCGAGCTTGGCCAGGAGGTGCTGGTGCATCATGCCGTGGTCGTTGAACGCGGACTCCCGGTAGGGGCTTTCAGGGACGGCGGGGAGGCATTCGAAGGCAAAGTTGTCCGCGGCGATCACCGCAAACCGGCTGTCCCACGCCCAGGCCACGAACTCCTGTGACTGTGCGACGCCCGACGCCTTCCGGCTCTTCCGGAGGCGCTGCTTCTCCTCGGGATCGAGTGCGAGGAACCATTCGCACCAACCGGTGTGCAGCATGAGGATGTCGCCGGGGCGGGTGGCCAGGGACTGGGACTGCATGGCTGACCTGACCAGGTCCAGGGTGAGCGGTTCTCCGGCGGCATGGTCGATGGGCTCGCCAACACCGTTTCGGAACCCGTCAACGTCCACCAGGACACCTCTTCCGGCGATGGGGTGTTTGGCCCACTCCTGGATACCCAGGTCCGGAGTGCCTTCGGTGATCCGGTGGTCCGGGACGCCGTTGTAGAACCCCACGTCGTCGGCCCGCCGGTGCCGGAGCCCGTCAATCTGGCTCGAGCCCTGAAGGTAATACCCGTCAAGGTAGTCATCGCGGTGGGCAGGATGGGAGGAGTAGATGGTGTGCCGGGGTGCGCCGCGTTTGAGGGACATGCCGGGGTCGAAGGCATCGGCCGGGTAGTCCAGGCCGAACACTGTCCCGGTCCTGATACTGTTCTTGGCTTCCCGGACCACGCGGGGAGTGATGAAGGACGGCGTTCCCCGCTCCGGCTCCGGAAAGAGTCCCCAGGAAGTGCCGGACAGGGCACCCGCCCTGTCGAGGAGGTCGGCGAACCGGGGAACCGTGATGTCATCGGTCACCGGGACTGGGCCTCCTGCCGGCGCTGCACCTGCTCTTTTGGGCGCCTGTAACTGAGCAGGAACCCGGCCAGAGCGCACACGGACGCCGCAATGCACACGGGCGGCTTGATGGTGGTGTTGAAGAACTCCAGCCACGCATTTTGCCCGGCCAGCAGTCCGGCGGCCTGCCCGGCCACGAACAGGACACCCCCAATCAGGAGCGCTCCGAGGGTGATGACGAAGACGGTTTCGAAGAACCTTCGTGATGTTTGCATCGAGTTCCTTAGATCGGCAGGACGCCGAGGATGATCAGCACGCCGATGACCAGCAGCGGCAGCGCATAGTGGGTGAGCAGGCGGGCGAAGGTCTTGATGGGGTTGACGTCCGCGATGCCGCAGGCAACATAGAGCGGTGCCCCGCCGGGCGGGACCGCGGCCTCGCAGGAGGAGAACACCAGGACAGCCACGGCCGCGGTGGTGGCCGGAACACCGGCCGCGACGAGGGCGGCGACGCCGACCGTTCCGACGGCGGCCATGGTGGCCGTGGCGGACAGCGGGGCTGCGACAGCGATGACGATCAGCCCGATCAGGATGGCGAGGAGCCAGAGGGGAAGGTTCATCCCGTTCAGCAGGGCGGTCATTTGCTTGGGAAGGCCGGTGGCGGCCAGCGCGTTCGCGCCGGCGAAGGCGAAGAGCACGGTGACGCCCACGATGCCGAACCGCGGGGCCGAGCCCTGCAGGAGCTTTCCCCAGGCACGCCCGGTGCGGGGCAGCTGTTTCCTGCCCAGCAGCGCACCGGTGATGAGGAGGACCACCGGGATCCAGACGATGACGCTGACCGACTTGCTGACGTCGCCGCCGGTCCAGTCCGAGAGCGCCGAAGTGAGGAACCCGGAGGTGATGACCAGGGGAATGGCGACGACGACGAACAGCAGGAGCGTGGCCCACCCCTGGCCGAACGCGGCCCGGACAGACAGGCGGTGGGCGGCGTCGAGCGGCGCCATCCCGCTCTTCCTGATGAGCAGCCAGGTGACGATGAGCCGGTGCAGGAAGCACCACAGGCCGCCGAACAGCAAGGGAAGGACCAGGGCGTTGATGTCCAGCAGGGGCCCCACCGTGGCGGAGCCGACCAGGACGAACATGGAGGCGCTGAAGGGGAACGTGATGCCCATCCCGGCGTTCCCGGCCACGAGGGTTGCGGCAGCTGGCTTGTCGAGCCTGGACTTTTCCATCCACGGAATGGTCACTGAGCCCACCGTCGCGGCGATGGCCGCCTGATTGTGGACCACTCCGCCCAGGCCGGCGGACGCTATCGTGGAGACCCACGCCGGGCCGCCCTTTACCCCTCCGATGAGTGAGTTCAGCAGGTCGATCAGCCGGTCCAGCACGCCGCCCTTGTCCAGCAGGTAGCCCATGAAGACGAATGCCATGGTGGCGTAAACAATTTCGTCGGTCGCCGCCGAATAGAGCGCCGACCAACCAACCTGTGCCGCAGCGGCCCCGGTAAACGGCAGGACCACCAGGAAGCCCAGGATCATGGCTTCCCCCACGCTGCGCTTCATGGCCGTAGTCCAGAGGAGGATGGCGGCAAGGTAGGCGCCAAGTGCCCAGATGCCGATCATGCTGCTGCTCCTGACGGCGGAATGCCGGTTGCTGTCGAAATCATGTAATACCCGTTCCTGATTGTGCCTTGCTGTGCTGTCAGCGCAAGGCCGGTTCGGCGGCCTGCGCCATGCGGGCGAGGGCTGCGGCCGATGCGGTGGTCATCTCGGCCGGGACGCCGAGGTCCGAGAGATAGCTTGCGGTGTCCTGCATTTCCTTGGAGCGGCGGACGGCGTGCTTGGCGCTGCCGGTGAGGAACCTGTCGATGACCGCCTGGCCGTCCCCCGCCAGCTGGTTCGCGATCTGGCCCCGGATCCAGTCCTCCAGGCCGGCTGCCTTGCCGGCCGTGACCGCCTCCACCACCACGGACGCCAGGCCCTTCATGAGGACGCTGCGCAGCAGTTTGTGGGCCATCGCCGCCCCAGGCTCGCCGTCGGCGATTTCCACCTGCACGCCGAGGGGACGCAGCAGGGCGGCAACCGCCTGGGCGCCTGGACCGCTCACCATCAGGGGCGTCTTCTCACCCAGCGCGGAGACCGGGCCAAGAATGGCGACGTCGGCGAACGCAGCTTTGGTGGGCAGCTGTCCGAGCTCCTGCATGACGCCGGGCGATGAGGAGGTGAAGTCTGCGTAGACGCTGCCGGCGGCCAGGACCGGCAGGCACTCCTCCGCCACACTTCGCGCGGCGGCCGCCCCGGTCATCACCAGGACGATACCGGCGCCTGCACAGGCAGCGGCAGCGGTTGCGGCGCGGGTGACGCCCGCAGGGGTTGTGGGGGCCACCGGGTCGAAACCGGTGACCTGATGGCCGGCAGCGGCAAGGGCTGCGGCGTAGGTGGCTCCGGCTTCACCGAGGCCGATAACGGTGCATGCTGTCATGGTTTGGGGTTCTTCTTCTCTAGGAGCGCGCGGCGACGATCGCCTGGCGGCGGCTGGTTTCGTCGGCGAATACTGCTTCCGCAGCTTCTGCGACGGCTGCTGCCTGTTCGCGGGGGATGACCACCACGCCGTCGGAGTCGCCGATGATGATGTCGCCTGGCAGGACGGGGACTCCGCCGAAGGCAACGGCGGTTCCCAGCCTGAACGGGCCGTCCTTGTAGGGACCGGCGGGCGAAGTAGCCCTGGCGAAGACGGGCATGCCGATCTCACCCAGCGCCTCGGCGTCGCGCGCTGCTCCGTCCAGCGCGAAGCCGGCGACGCCAAGGTTGATGGCCCGCTCCCCGATCAATTCACCAAGGAGCGCGCGGGATTCATCGGCGCCGCCGGCGACCACTATGACGTCTCCAGGGCGGGCCAGCTGCAGGGCGGCGTGGATCCCCTTGTTGTCGCCCGGACGGGTCCACACGGGGAACGCCGGCCCGGCGAGCTTTGCGCCGGGCCATACGGCCTGGATGGCGGAGTCCGCGACGCCGAGCCGGTCCATGGCGTCACCGATATTGGCGGCGGGCAGGTTGGCGAGCCGGTCCACGATGGCTGGGTCCGGGCGGTCAAAGTCAGCGCTGGTGTCGATGGCTGGAGTTGTCATGGTCAGTTCCTTCGGGGGTGTGGGTCAGTCTTTTTTCTGGACCAGCGGAAGGACCTTCTTAAAGTCGTCCTCCTGGCCTGCCCAGAACTTCTCGTAGTCAGAACCGTTGAGGTAGCTGGTCTGCAGGCCCAGGTCCTTCATCTTCTGCACCACGGCTGGGTCCTCGATGGCCTTCTCGATGGCAGCTTCGAGCTTCTTGGCCACGTCGTCAGGGAGCCCTGCTGGGGCGGAGTAGCCGCGGGCGGTCCCGGCGGTCAGGTCGTAGCCGGATTCCTTGAACGTGGGAATGTCCGGCAGCGAGGGGGCGCGTTCCCCGGACATGACGCCCAGCACCCGCGCCTTGCCCTGCTTGCTGAGGTCGGTCACGTCGCTGACATTGGCCACCAGGACGTCCACGTGCTTGCCCAGGAACGCCGTGGTGGCCTGGGACGCACCCTCGGAGAAGTGGACCGGTGCGAACTCCGAGCCGGTGCTCTCCTGGATCTGGGCCAGGGCGAAGTGTTCACCGGTCTGGATGCCGGTGGTGCTGGCGGTGAGTGACTTCGGCTTGGCCTTGACCGCGTCCAGCAGCTCTTTCAGGGTCTGGTACGGGCTGTCCGGCTGGACGGCGATGACGGTGGGGTCGATCACCTGGCGGCCCAGCGGCTGGAAGCTGTCCCTGGTGTACTTCGCGCCGCGGGCCGGGTCCAGCGGTGAGACCACTACCGAGGGGGATCCGGTGGCGCCGATGGTGTAGCCGTCCGGCTTGGCGCCGGTCAGGGCGGTGTAGCCGATCTGGCCGCCGGCACCTGGTTTGTTGATGACCTCAACGTTGGTGCCGAGTTCCTTTTCCAGGACCGGCTGGATGAGCCGGGCGGCAGTGTCCACGGCGCCGCCCGAGGAGAAGGCGACGATGAGGTCAATGGATTTGCCTTTCTTCGGGAAGTCACCGGCGGCTGCGCCGGAATTGCTGGCTCCGGCGTTGGCACCGCAGCCGGTGAGGGCGAGCAGGGAGGCAGCTGCGACGGCTGCGAGAATTTTCTTGCGGGACATGGGTCTTCTCCTTTGAAGTGGTGCGGGTGTGCGGTTTGGGGTGGAGGTCAGGCTTCGGGGTCCTCCGTGAGCGCCTTGGGCTTACGGAGTTTGAGCAGCGGGCTGCAGATAATGAGCAGGCCAATGCCGATCAGTACGGCGGAGATGGGACGGCTGGCGAAGACGGTGAAGTCGCCCTGGGATATCTCCAGCGATTCACGCAGGGAGCGTTCCATCAGCGGGCCCAGCACCAGGGTGAGGACCATCGGGGCCAGCGGAATGTCGAGGTTCCGCAGTGCCAGGCCAAGGAGGCCGAACCCGATCATGACGTAGACATCGAAGACGCTGAAGTTGATGGTGTAGGCGCCGATGACCATGAACACGAGGATCACTGCCGTGAGGACCGGAGTGGGCACGCGGAGGATGGAGGTCCACAGCCCCACCAGCGGGACGTTCAACAGCAGCAGGAGGACGTTTCCAATGAAGAGGCTGGCGATGATGGCCCACGCGATCTCCGAGTGTTCCGTGAACAGGCTGGGTCCCGGGGTGAGGCCCTGCTGCAGGAACGCCCCCATCAGCACCGCGATGGTGGGCGACGCTGGGATGCCGAGGGTGAACAGCGGGATGAGGGCCGCGTTGGCGTGGGCATTGTTGGCGGTCTCGGGCCCGGCAACGCCTTCGACGGCACCCTTGCCGAGTTCGTGGCGGAAGCGGCTGAACCGCTTTTCCGTGGCGTACGAAAGCAGCGCTGACACGGACCCGGTCATGCCGGGAATCAGGCCCAGACCGAAGCCGACGCCGGTCCCGCGGGCCATGGCAGGTGCACTGCGGCGCCATTCCGTCCTGGATGGAAACAACTGCCGGAAACCGGGGGCATGCACCACCGGGGTGGGCGCGTCCCGGCGGAACGAGAGGATTTCCGAAAGCCCGAAGACGCCGACAATGACAGCCACAAAGCTGACCCCGTCCATCAGGTTGTCGATGCCAAAGGTAAAGCGCGGAGCGCCGGCCACGGGATCGATGCCCACCATGGAGATGAGCAGGCCCAGGGCGCCGGAGATGAGGGCCTTGACCATGGACTTTCCGGCCAATGCCACCAGCAGCGAGATGCCCACCACCATGAGCGCGAAGAATTCGGGCGGCCCCACCAGCAGGCCGAGCTCGCCGAGCGGCTTGGCGGCGGCGACAAGGCCGACGGTGGCGATGGTGCCGCCGACGAAGGACCCGACGGCGGCCAGCGTCAGGGCCGCTCCGGCCCTCCCCATCCTGGTCATCGCATAACCGTCGATGGTGGTGATGGCCGAGGACGCTTCGCCGGGAGTGTTCAGCAGGACGCTGGTGATGGTGCCGCCGTACTGGGTGCCGTAGAAGATGGCGCACAGCATGATGATGGACCCTGCGGGGTCCAGGTTGAGCGTGAGGGGGATCAGCAGTGCCACGCCCGCGACGGGTCCGACGCCGGGCAGGACGCCGATGATGGTGCCGAGCAGGCAGCCCAGGAAGGCAAACAGCAGGTTTTGCCAGGTCATGGCGGTGGCAAAGCCGCCAAGCAGTTCATTGAGGGTTTCCATGCCTAGAGTCCGATCAGGTTCAGCGGAGTAAATGCCGACACGGGAAGGGCCACGTTCAGGCCGTAGTTGAAGGCGTAAAAGGCGCCGACGCTTCCCGCCAGGGCGATGATCAGTGAGGGCACCCATGCCCGGCGTCCCCGGATTTTCAGGTGGTAGAGCAGGAACGCGAACATGCCCAGCTGGAAGCCCACCAGGTCCATGACGGATGCAAGGATGACCAGGCTCGCCACGACGGAAATGACTACCCCCGCGTCCACACCGTCACCCCTGGCGCTCGGCCTGCGGAGTTCCTGGAGGAGCCAGACTGCCGACATCGCCACCAGGAGCGCCCCCATCGCAAAGGGGAACATTCCGGCGCCCGGGCCGAGGGACGTCCAGAGCCCCAGGCCGACCGAACTGACCAGGACATAGCTGCCGACGGCGGCAAAGGCGCCGATTCCCGCCAGTACACCCGGGGCGACCCGAAGCGTGCTGCCTGCTTTCGTCGTGACTGACTCCGTTGTCATGAGTGTCCTTTTCACTGCGCGTCTTTGCATTTCATAGAATGAAACTATATTGCGTACTGAGAAATAGTGACAGGAGACACAGGTACTGTCAAGTGCAAGGAACTTACATAGGATGGAAGAATGGCGACTACGACTTCCAGTACGGCCGGCACGGCAGAAGAGGGCCCCAAATCCTCGAACATGCGCTCCCTCTCGAGGGCCATGGAGGTCTTCGCCGAACTGCAGCGGGCCGAACGGCCCCAGCGGCTCAGCGATCTGGCGCGGAACTGCGGCATGAGCCTGCCCACCACGCTGAGGATCCTCCGGGTGCTGCAGGATTTCGGAATGGTGAGCCAGACGGACAAGTCCTACCGGATCGGCCCGGCCGTCCTGCCCGCCGCACGGAGCTTCCTGGAGAACGATCCCCTGGTGGTCGCGGCCCGCCCCGTCCTGCAGCAGGTGGCATCGCAGACCGGACTGACGGCGTCGCTGTATTCACGGCTCGGCTTCGAGCGCATCCTGGTGGCCCGCGTCGACGGCGAGGCACCCCTCCGCTACGACCTCCCGCTGGGCAAGCGGCTGCCCCTGACGCTCGGTGCCGCAGGAAAGATCCTGCTCGCATCGGCGTCCGATGACGAACTTCAGCAGGCGGTGGCGGCGGCCGTGGCAGCCGGCCAGAAAGACGCGGACCTGACGGCAAAGGAACTGCGAGCGCGGCTCCCGGAGCCGGGAACCGACTACGCATTCTCTGCCGATGAGCGCGCTACCGGCGTCCTGTCAGTGGCCATGGCGGTCCCCAACCGGACGGGCCGGCCCACGGAATCCATTTCGCTCACCAGCCCGGTGGAAGCGGCCAGCGAGGCCACCCTGAAAGCCGGGGTCCCGGAGTTGCGCCGCGCGGCCGGCCGCCTTTCCGAGCTGCTCGAGGGCTCCGTCTACTGACACCGCACGCCCCCAAAACACGGACGACGGCGTCACGCACGGCAGGCTTTCGGGCCGCCCTAGGCGGGGAAGCCCCGGAAACCCGGCCTCGCGCCGTCGGGCCCTGCCTGAAACCTTGCCCGGCGTGACGCGGCCGTGCCAGCTAATCCAGCTCCACACCCCGCAGCAGCACCATGGTCCCGCCCACCACCACGGCGGAGGCGAGGAAGACGCCCGCGGAGCCAAGCCCCGCGGCAACCACGCCGATGGCACTGGGCAGCATCACCTGGCCCACCCGGTTGCCGGCGAGGCGCAGGGCCAGTGCCCGGCCGCGTTGCCCGGCC
>NZ_JARFXU020000026.1:0-60650 GCF_029581595.2 Arthrobacter sp. NQ7
CCCGGACCAAATCCGGCAATTCGTCCCCAACGAATTCGCCACCCTCGGCGCCGACGGCTTCGGCTTCTCCGACACCCGCGCAGCAGCCCGCCGCTACTTCAAGAACGACACCCACTCCATCGTGGTGAAAGTACTGCAGTTGCTTGCGGCGAGGGGCGAAGTGGAGGCGGGTGCGCCGTCGTATGCCCTGGACCGCTACAAGTTGCTGGACGTCAACGCCGGAACCACCGGCGGAGCAGGCGGCGACGCCTGACGCCAGCGCACCCGGCAGCCGGGTCACTTCCGTGGGGAGACTGACCCGGCTGCCCTTGTTTGATTAGGGTTCAGTTATGGGCAACACGGGGGTGGACACCGCGCAGGAACGCCAGGCGACGGGCATCGTCCTGGCCGCCGGGGCAGGCACCCGGCTGGGCCTGGGCCCCAAGGCCTTGCTCCCCTACCGCGGACGGCCGCTGGTGGAGGCTATCGCCGGAAACCTCCTCGACGGCGGTTGCCGCGAGGTGGTGGTGGTGCTTGGAGCGGGCGCCCAGGAGGTGGCAGCCGCGGCCGAACTGGGCCGCTACCGGGTCGTCGTCAACCAGGACTGGCGCACGGGCATGGGCGGCTCGTTCCTGCTCGGTCACCAGGCCGCGGACCCGGCAGACCATCTCTTGGTTGCGCTGGTGGACCAGCCGGGCCTCACCGCGTCAACGGTTCAACGGCTGCTGGCCCGGCACCGCCCGTGGCGTATCACCGCCGCTGCCTACAGCGACATCCATCCGGGCGACGGCGGTCAGGCGGCTCTCCGGCGCGGCCATCCCCTTCTGATCGACACCTCCCTGCGGGACGACGTATGCGCAACGGTGAGTGGCGATGCCGGGGCGCGGGGCTTCCTGCGGGCGCATCCGGAGCTCATCGACGAAGTGGACTGCAGCGACCTGTCCACCGGCGAGGACGTGGACACCCCTGACCAGTTGGGGCTGCTTCACTAGCAGCTGGGGTGGTCAGGCGCGGACGCGCAGGAACCGTTCGAGGGCATCTTCTCCGGACGACGGCCCGCGGTGGAAGATGTCAACGGCGCCCGGCCTTATCCCCTCCGGCCAGCGTGGTGGTTCCCAGTCCTGGTGTTCGCTGGCGTAGTGCCGGCCGGTGGGTGAGGTCCAGCCGGGTGGTTCGTTTTTGGTTGCGAGGGTGGGTTTCCAGCCGGTGGTGTGCCGGAGTTTGTGGTGTTTTGGGCAGGGCTGGCCCAGGTTGCTGATCCCGGTGGTGCCGCCGTTGGCCCAGGCGAGGAGGTGGTCGGCCTCGTTGTCGAGGGAGTGGTTGCTGCAGCCGGGGAACGGGCACTTGCCGTCCCGCATCCTTAGCCAGGCCCGCATGGCTTTCGTGAGGCGGTAGCTGGTCCTGCCGATCTCCAGCGGCGCCCCGTCCCGCGGGTCCACCAACACCCGGTGGAACGACCCGGCACCGGAGGCCACCAGTTCCCGGGCCATTGACGGCGGGATGGGACCGTACCCGTCCAGCATCGCCGGTTCATCGGTCAGGCCCAGCAACGAGAACACCGGAACCGTGACCAGCACCTGCGCTCTTATTGATGTCTGCGGTAAATCTGTTTCTTCAACGCTGCCGGCAGCTGTAAGGCAGTCTCCCCCGCCGCTGCTGTCGCTGTGGCGGGCCCGGGCGCCACCGGCCGTGGCGGGGGAAGCATCCGTGCCGGTGGAAGTCGTCCTGGCATCCGCGCCGCCTGCCGTCCCGTGGGCGTCCGTGCCGTCTGGTGTGCCGCTGCCGAGAACAGCGGACGCAAACAGGTCCGCGCGGAGCTGGGTCAGGGTCCGGGGTTCGTCCAGGCCCTGCAGGGCACGGGCGACGGCGGTGAGCCGGTTCCACCCGGCAAGCGCCTGGTCCGCGGGCAGGCACGCAGACAGCCAGGCCATCCCGTCCCGGTCCGGCCGGAACTCCACCCGCCGCTCCGCCACCCCTTTGGCGTGCCGCTTCTCAATCGACTCCGCATGGTGGCGTTCCCGCCATGTCCGCGCCTTGACCCGGAACCGGTGCGCCGGCAACTCCCCGGCCGCGCAACCCCGCGCCGCATCCGGTGCTTCGGGGTCCAGGAAATGGGATTCCAACGCCGCCGCCCCCACGGCATCCAGGCCGGCGGTTTCATCGACCATCACCACCGCGTGCTGCCAGGAAATCGTCCCGGCCTGCAAAGCCTCCAAGGTCCGCGGCAATGAGGAAACAACGGCGTGCGAGGTCACCAGGAACGAGGACGCCGCCCGCGGCCCCAACGCCAACACACACCCGATCTCCGCAGCGACCGCCATCTCCTGCGCCACCACCGGAACATCCGGCCCGGCAACGGCACAGGCGGTGTCCGCGTACGTCACCGCAGCCCTGGCCTTCACCGCAGAAATCACGGCCTCCACCTCACGGGACCCGGCCAGAATATCCAGGCAACCATCCGCCAAACCAGCAAGAGGGTCAGCTGCAGAAAAAGGCACCGCACCGGCCCCATCCACCTCAGCATTCAGCACGGCAAGGGCAGCCTTGATCTCCTCAAAAGCCCTCGCCACCGCTGCCTTCCCCATAAACCCATCATGACAAGGGGGTACGACAATCAGGATCCATAAGGGGAATTCAGCTCAGGCCGGCATCCCATGCTCCAGCAACTGCTCCAGCCCCCGTTTGAAGCCGGACCTGCCGCCGTGGGCGGGATGCCGAATCTTCGGTACGTCAAGGCCGCTGCGTTGCAGGCTGTGCTGGGCCACATTGCCCACCGCCACGATGGTACTGATGCCGAACAGCTCCGAAAGCTCCTGCCGAAACGGCGTGCCGAGCTTGGTCTCGGAGGGCCTGGGCGTGCGGTTGGACAGGGGCCTGCCGGGCTGGTGCGGATGCCAGGGAAAGGCACTCCACAGCAGCGGAAGGAAATCCACTTCTTCCAGGACTTGCCAGAGCACGGTAGCGGTGGGCTCCGCGGCAACCCCCGCGGCTTCGGGCGGCAGCACGTAACCCTTGCCGGGACCGAAAAGCCCGAAGCTGTTGGCGGGGCCTCCGAGGATGACTCTATTGGTGAAGGGCACTCCGGTGATACGCATGCCCCTAAAGCCCGGTGCCTCGCCCACCAGCAGTACCTTGGGCCGGCGGTCCAGCATCTCCTGCAGGTAAATCTCCAGGTTACGGCGGCGGAGCGCATTCTCCGGAACTGCGTGGTTGAAGAAATTGTTGGCCGCAGCACCCGTGTCAACGACTGCAAGCTGCTCAACGAATGCCGCGATGGCAGGAGCACTCATTCGCCCGGTTCTTCCAAGCGTGCGGCCAGGCGTTCACACGCAGCCTGGTCAGCTCTCGCGAGGCGCGCCTTCTTAAGGTTCTCGCGCAGGATCCAGCGCACGTCCTTGCCCACGCTCCCAGCCCATTTCTCCAGGTACCCGAATCCCTTGTCCGGGGCGGCGGCGACTGCGACGCTCCAGCAGTATCCGAGGCCCTGCCGCAGCACGCGGAATTCCTCACTTCGCCGCAAGCCGGGATCGGCTCCTGCAATGGCGGCGGTGATCTTGTCCAGGACGTCAACCGCCCTTCCTGCATCCTCGGGGGTGCGCAGCAGCCGGGGTTCGCAGATCCCGGCGGCCACCGCACGCGCCACCAGGGGCTGCATCACGTGCCCGTCGCCGAGCCATTCCGCCGCCAGGTGCCACAACGCCGGCATATCAGCGTCGCCCAGCCGCTGCAGGGCCATCGCAACGCCTTCGCGCACCCGCCAGCGGTGGTCCCCCGCCAGGTCCCGCAATGATTCCGCGGAACCCGGCCGGCCCTCGACAAGCAGCCGGCCCAGGCCGACGGCACCGCACATGGCACGGTACTCGTCAGGGCTTTGCGCACACAGCGTGATCAGCGTGGAGTCGGCAACGTCCGCGAACGCCTCCGCCAGCTCGATGTTGCCGCGCGGGCCGGGCAGGCCGGACTCAGCGTCAAGGTAGGCCAACCACTGTCCGGGCGGAAGCGATTCCAGGGCTGCCCTGTAATCCGACCTCTTGGTCACCGATCAACTCCTTGCCCCGCAGGCGCCCGCAGGCCTGCCCTAAAGCTTGCTACCAGCGCGGGTGGATGGCCTCGCGGAAGTAGTGGTCGTAGATCCAACGGACGCCGTCGTCGAACTCTTTACCAATGCTGACATCAGCCGCAGAAGCGTTGGCCCGCGCCTGCTCCACGTTACGGGCGCCGGGAATCACGGTGCTGACGCCGTCCTGGGCCGCGATCCAGGCGATGGCAGCCTGGGCGGTGGTTGCCCCTTCAGGCACCAGCTGTTCGAACTCGGCCACGGCCTTCAGGCCAAGCTCGTAATCCACGCCGGAGAAGGTTTCGCCGACGTCGAAGGCTTCGCCCTTGCGGTTGTAGTTCCGGTGGTCGTTCTCAGCGAAGGTGGTGTCCTTGGAGTACTTGCCGGACAGCAGGCCGGAGGCCAGCGGCACGCGCGCAATGATGCCCACGCCCGCAGTCTTGGCAGCCGGAAGGACCTCATCCAGGGGCTTGAGCCGGAAGGCGTTCAGGATGATCTGGACCGAGGCAGTTCCGTCGTGGCGGATGGCTTCGAGGGCCTCGTCCGTCCGTTCGACGCTGACCCCGTAGTTCTTGATGGCCCCTTCGGACACCAGGGTGTCCAAGGCGTCGTACACCTCGTTGTTGCTGTAGACGGGAGTGGGCGGACAGTGCAGCTGGACCAGGTCCAGGGTGTCGGTGCCCAGGTTCTTCCGGGACCGGTCAACCCACTGGCGGAAGTTGGCCAGGTTGTAGTTCTCCGGCCGCTGCTCCATCCGGCGGCCCATCTTCGTGGCCACGGTGATGCCGAGGCCCGGGTTGTCCGCAAGGAACTTGCCGATGGCCTGCTCACTGCGTCCGTCACCGTAGACGTCGGCGGTGTCAAAGAAGGTGACCCCCGCTTCCGCGGAAGCCGCCAGGATTGCCTGCGCCTGCGCCGGGTCCACGTTGCCCCAGTCCGCGCCGAGCTGCCACGTACCCAGCCCCACGATGGACACATTCCGTCCGGTCTTGCCTAAAATCCGCTGTTCCATCCCCCGACTATATGCAACGATGCAGCCCGGGGTCAGATCTGACCCCGGGCTGGGCCCGCACAACCGGAGGTATGGCCATCGGTTTCCCTAGGAACGGACCCGCTCCAACCTGGGCACCAGCCCGGCCTCCTTGAGCCCCAGGTAGATCCTGTCCCTCGCGATGGGCAGGGACGCGAACCGGATTCCGGTGGCGTTCCGGATGGCGTTGGCGAGCGCCGGCGCCACCGGGTTGAATGGGCTTTCGCTCATGGACTTGGCACCCAGCGGCCCCATCTTGTCGTTGGTGTCCGCGAAGTACACCTCGCTGCGCGGCACGTCCGCGAAGGTGGGAATGTGGTACTGGCGGAGGATGTCCGTGGTGACCTTCCCGGCGTCGTTGACCACCACTTCCTCGTACAGCGTGGCACCAAGGGCCTGGGCAATCCCGCCTTCGATCTGGCCGCGGCACTGCCGGGGGTTGACCACCACGCCGGCGTCGGCCGCCTGGACGCTTTGCAGGATCTTCAGCTCGCCGGTGCCGCGGTTCACGGCCACCCGGAACCCGTGCACGTTGAATGCGACCGAGCGCGGCGTGCCGCCCCAGCGCCCCTCGGCAGCAAGTTCGACGCCGGCATCCGCGGCAGCCTGCGCCAGATCCGCCAGTGCCACGGGAGTTCCGTCGACCACCACGGCGTCACCGTCGAGAACGCACGCGGATGCCTGGGTCTGCCGGATCCCGGCCGCAAAGGCGCGGATCCGGACGGCCAGCTCTTCCGCGGCGGCCAGGGTCGCCTTGCCTGCCACCACCGTGCCGGCGGACCCGAAGGCCCCGGTATCGTGTTCCACCAGGTCCGTGTCGGACTGCCGGACCACCACCCTGGATGCCTCGGTGGACAGTGCCGTAGCAGCGAGCTGGGCGTGCACCGTGGTGGTGCCGTTGCCGAACTCGGCGGTCCCGACGTCGGCCTGGTACGTCCCGTCCGGCAGGAGCCGGACGTGGGAGTGGGCAAAGTGGCCGCGCGGCGGCACGGTATCGATCATGGACAGGGCGGCGCCTTCACCCACCATCCAGTCCGGCCCCAGGTCCCCAAGCCCTGCCTGCCGGTACCGCTCCTTGCCGCGGTCCAGTGCGTCCCGGACCAGGTCCAGGCACTGGTCCAGGCCATAGCTGCCGTAGTGGACGTCCTCCTCCGGGTCCGGCTGGGTGGACAGCATGTGGTCCCCCTCCCGGACCATGTTCCGGCGGCGGAACTCCAGCGGGTCCATCCCGATCCCGGCGGCCAGCTCATCCATGGCGGACTCGATGGCGAAGATCATCTGGCTCAGCCCGTAGCCGCGGAACGCCCCGGACGGCACGGTGTTGGTGTAGACAGACCGGGCGTCCACCTTCTTGTTGGCGCAGTTGTAGACCGCCAGCGATTCGCCGCAGCCGTGGAACATGACGCCTGGTCCGTGGTTGCCGTAGGCGCCGGTGTTGGTGACCACGTCCAGTTCGAGGGCGGTCAGCCGGCCGTCCTTGCCGGCGCCGGCCTTCAGCTTGATGGTGAACGGGTGCCGGGTGGTGGTGGCGGTGAACTGCTCGGTGCGGGTCAGTTCCAGCTGCACCGGCCGCTGCAGTTTCAGGGCTGCGAGCGCCACGAGGTCCTCGGTGAGGACTTCCTGCTTGCCGCCGAAGCCGCCGCCCACGCGTCCGGCCACCACGTGGACCTTGTCCTCGTCCAGCCCGAAAACCCGGCAGAGGGTGCGGCGGACCAGGAAGGGCACCTGGCTGGAGGTGCGGACCTGGAGCCGGCCCTGGTCATCCACCGAGGCGATGGCGGCGTGCGTTTCCAGGGCCACGTGCTGCACCCGCTGGGTCTGGTAGGTCTGCTCGTGGATGAAGTCCGCGGCCGCGAACCCGTCGGCCACGCTCCCCAGCTCGGAGTGGAGCTCCGCCACCACATTCCGCTCCGGCGCGGCGATCCGGGACGTTACGGCCTCCTTGTCGCCATGGACCAGCGGCGCGTTGGGCAGCAGCGCCTCCTGGGGCGAAAAGACGGCGGGCAGTTCCTGGTACTCCACCCGCAGGGCGCGCACGCCCGCTTCGGCGGCGCTCACGGTCTCGGCCACGACGGCGGCCACCCGCTGCCCGATGAAGCGCACCACGTCATCGAGCACCCGCGTGTCATCCGGATCGTCCGTGAACAGTTCGTGCTGGGCGGTGGAAAACAGCTGGGCGGGGGCATCTTCGGAGGTCAGGACGGCCACTACGCCAGGAACCTGCAGCGCCGCCTCCTTGTCGATGGCGACAACCCGGGCGTGGGCATGGGGCGAGCGCACGATCTTCAGGTGCAGCAGTCCCTGTGCCTGGTCCGCGGGGATGTCCAGGGTGTAGCGTGCGGCACCGGTGACCACGGCACGGCTGGCCGGGGCCGGGACGTCATCGCCCAGCTGGCCGGGCGCGGGGTCCGGCTGCCCGGGCCCGGCGATGCCCGAACCCTGGCCGGCAGGATCGGGGTGGCCCGCATCCCCGCAGATGGCGTCGGCGATGGCGCGGTACCCCGTGCAGCGGCAGAGGTTGCCCTTGAGGTTCCGGGGCAGGTTCTCCTTCTGTCCGTCGTCGAACGTGGCGGCGGTCATCACCATGCCGGCGGTGCAGAACCCGCACTGGAAGCCCTGGCGTTCCAGGAACTGCTGCTGCACAGGATGCAGGCCGGTGCCGCCGCCGGTGGCGGCCAGCCCCTCAATGGTGGTGACGGAGTGCCCTTCGGCGCGGACCGCGGGGTAGATGCAGCTGTGCACCGGGACGCCGTCGACGTGGACGGTGCAGGCGCCGCAGTCGCCGCCGTCGCAGCCCTTCTTCACGCCCAGGTTCCCCTGTTCCCGCAGGAAGGTCCGCAGGCATTGCCCGGGGCGGGGCTGGCTTTCGGTGGTGGTGCCGTTGATGTCGATGGGCATTGCTCAAGCCCCTTTCGAAAGGTGTGTGGAACCGGAAGCCGGGCCTGTCCGCGGTGGCCAGAAGTCGCCCGAGACAGCCAGTCCCGGCATCCCTTCGGGCGCTGCGAGTTCGGCGCGGATCTCCTCGGCCAGCCGGTAGGTCATGTCGCGGCGCCAGGCCGGCAGCCCGTGGATGTCGTCGTGGTAAAGGCCTGCGGGGATCGCCTCATCGAGGGCCGCGGCCAGATGGTCGGCATCGGGCAGCCCGTCAAAGCGCAGCTGGACCGGCCGTTTGGTCGCGGCGGTGACGGTCAGGACCAGGGAGGTGCCGCCGTCGAGCCGTCCAATCAGCAGCGCACCGGACCGGCCCAGGTTGCTTAGCGACAGGCGCCGGAACGCCACCCGGGCGGAAAGGGCCGACGCCGGGAGGTGGACACTGCGGAGCAGCTCGCCCGGTGCCAGGCAGTTCGTGGCGTCGCCGGTGACGAAGTCCGCCACCGGGACGCTGCGGCTGGTGCCGCCCGTGGAAAGGATGGTGGCGGTGCCGTCCAGTCCGGCGCAGAGCGAGGTCATGGGCCCGGCGGGCAGTGAAGTGCAGATATTGCCGCCCACCGTGGACATGTTCCACACCTTGAAGGAGGCCACGAACGAATCGCAGCAAGCCCTCACCAGGTCCAGGCCGGGCCAGCCGCGGCCGGACACCTCCGGCAGGTCGGGCAGGTTGTAGAGCCCGGCAACGGTGCAGGTGGCGGCGATGTCAATGCCGTCGCCGGTGACGGTGATGGGTGTCCAGCCGGCTGAGCCGAGGTCCAGGAGCCGGGTGAGGGGCTGCGGACCGAACGCGTAGCTGCCGTAGGAGAAAAGGACGGTGCCGCCGGCCAGCCAGGCATCGCCGTCGCGCCATTCCGCGGGGTCGGTGGTGCGGACCACCGCCTCGATGGTGTTCATGTCCATGCGATCTCCTGGTGGTTGAAGTCTGTGGGCGCCGGCGCGGGCGCAGCGTACTGGTGGATGGAGCCTGAGGTGTCGCGCAGCGGCATGCAGCTGGCGGCGCGGGTTCGGGCCGCCAGGATCCCGGCGGTGATGGACACCGCCACCTCCGCGGGGGTGACAGCCCCAAGGTCCAGGCCGATGGGCGAGTGCAGCCGGGAGATCCGCTCCGGCGGGACGCCCGCTCCGAGCAGGTCCCCCACCCGCTGGAGGTGGCTGCGGCGGGAGCCCATGGCGCCCACATACGCGAGGTCCAGGGCCAGCGCGGCCTCCAGCAGCGGAAGATCGAACTTTGGGTCATGGGTCAGGACGGCGGCGACGGTGCGGCTGTCCAGGCGGCCCGCGGCTGCTTCCGCGGCCAGGTACCGGTGCGGCCAGTCCGTGACCACCTGATGGGCGGCAGCGAAGCGGGGCTGGCCGGCAAAAGCCGGGCGGGCATCGACCAGGGTCACGTGGTACCCAAGCAGCCTGGCAGCGGGCACCAGCGCGGCGCCAAAATCATTGGCGCCGAACACCAGCATCCGGGGCGGGGCAAGCCTCGACTCCACCAGGACTGCACGCTCCTCCAGGCGCCCGTTGCGGCCGTCGCGGTCGGGCGGGCAGCCACCCGGCCCGGACAGCCGGACCACACCGGCACCACCGCTGCGCACCAGGGATTCCACCTGCATCAGCGCCTCTCCGTGAAGCACAGCTGACAGCTCCGGCGAGCCTGCCGCCCGGAACGTACCCGGAGCGGGCACCACGACTGCGCCTCCTCCCCGGGCGCTTCCTCCCCCGGTGCCGAGGGTCCGTACCAGCGCCACGGGTTGGTCCGGGTCGGATTGGGCGATTTCCTGGAGGGCGGTGCGCAGCGGGTGCGCGGTGTCGCCGGGCACCGGCTGAATATGGATGTCCAGCTCTCCCCCGCAGGTGAGCCCGGCGGCGAAGGCGTCAGCTGCACTGAAGCCGAAGGTCTTCCGGCGTGCGCCGCCGTCGTCCATTGCTTCCTGGGCGAGCGCCACCACGGCGCCTTCCACGCAGCCGCCGGAGAGGCTGCCCAGCACGGAACCGGAGGCGGTGATGATCATGGAGGTTCCCACCGGGCGCGGCACGGAACCACTGGCCGCCGCGATGGTGGCGACGGCGAACTGCCGGCCCTCGAGTGTGGGCAGCCAGGCGCCAAGCGAAGGGATCAGGTCAAGCATGGCGGCACTCCTTCTTCCGCGCGGCGGTGGTGTCCATTGTCTGTCCTGTCAAGTCGATGTAAAAGCATCCCGGCGGGGACACCCGCACCACTCGTGCCGGTGCGGATGTCCCCGGGGCTTCGCGCTTGGTGGTTCTCAGCCGCCGAGCAGGGCGTTGATGGGCCCGCGGGCGAAGTACACCAGGAACCCGGCGCTCACCACCCACATCAGCGGATGGATCTTCCTCGCCTTGCCGGACGCAGCTCCAATGACGGCCCAGCTCACGAAGCCGACGCCGATGCCGTTGGCGATCGAGTAGCTCAGCGGCATGGTGACGATGGTGAGGAACGCGGGCAGCGCCACCGTGAACTTGGTGAACTTGATCTCGCGGATCTGCGCCATCATCATGGCGCCCACCACCACCAGGGCGGCGGCGGCGACCTCGAGCGGCACCACGCTGGTGAGCGGGGTAAGGAACATCGAGCCGAGGAACAGCAGGCCCGTCACCACCGAGGCCAGGCCGGTCCTGGCGCCCTCACCGATTCCTGCCGCGGAGTCGATGTACACGGTGTTGGAGGAGCCGGAGGTGGCCCCGCCCGCCACGGCGCCGAAGCCTTCGACGATGAAGGCCGCCTTCAGCCGCGGGAACGTGCCGTCTTTGTGGGCGACGCCAGCGCTCTTGGCCAGTCCGGTCATGGTGCCCATGGCGTCGAAGAAGTTGGTGAACACGAGCGTGAAGACCAGCATGGTGGCCGCGAGTCCGCCGATCCTGGCGAACGAGCCGAAGAGGTCAAAGTGGCCCACGAGGCCCAGGTCCGGTGCCGAAACCAGCTGGCCGGACAGGACGGGGGTGTTCAGGTGCCAGCCGCCGGGGTTGGTGGCGCTGGCAGGGCCGAGTTTCATGATGGCTTCCACGACGGCGGCCAGCACGGTGGTGCCGACGATGCCGATGAGCAGGCCGCCCTGGACCTTGCGGGCCACCAGGATGCCCATGGCCAGGAGCCCGACGACGAACACGAGCGTGGGCACGGAGGTGATGGAGCCGCCGTCGCCCAGCTGGACGGGAGGCCCACCCGCGGTGGGCCGGACAAATCCGGAGTCCACGAAGCCGATGAAGGCGATGAACAGGCCGATGCCGACGGTGATGGCTGCCTTCAGTTCCTTGGGCACGGCCCGGAAGATGGCGGTCCGGGCCCCCGTGACGCCGAACAGGACGATCAGGATGCCGTTGATCACCACCAGGCCCATCGCCTCGGCCCAGGTGACCTCCTGGATCACCGAGACGGCCAGGAAGGAGTTGATGCCCAGCCCTGCGGCCAGGCCGAACGGCAGGTTGGCGATCAGGCCGAAGAGGATGGTCATGACGCCGGCGGTGAGGCCGGTGACGGCACCCACCTGGGCTGCGGAGAGCCAGCCGCCGGCGACGTCGGTGGGGGCGTTGTCAGCGCTGAACCCGCCAAGGATGAGGGGGTTCAGGATGACGATGTACGCCATGGTGAAGAAGGTGACCAGTCCGCCGCGGAATTCGCGCCCGGGGGTTGAACCGCGCCGGCTGATCTGGAAGAAGCGGTCAAGGAAGGAGTTCGACGCCGGCAGTTTCGAAGCGCGCGGGGCCTGCCGGATGGAGGGGGTACTTGGAGCCGCATGCTCCTCGTGGGAATGGTCCAGGATGGTCATCTGAGCCGCCGGGCCTAGTAGTCGATCCTGGATTCGAGGGTGTTCCAGGTATTGAACGGCTCCAGCGGGGCCGGCGCCTGGGGATCGCCCAGTTCCAGCTTGGAGACCGGCATCAGGGAATCCCTGTCCTGGTTGTCGAAGTACTCGTAGAAGACGGCATCGTCAAAGCCGACCGAGGCTGCGTCATGCCGGTCCGCCGCGAACACCACCCGGTCAATCCGGGCCCAGAGCGCGGACGCCAGGCACATGGGGCAGGGCTCGCAGCTGGTGTAGAGGGTGGCCCCGCTGAGGTCGAAGGTGCCCAGCTCGCGGCAGGCGGTGCGGATGGCGGTGACTTCTGCGTGGGCGGTGGGATCGTTGTCCGCGGTGACGCGGTTGACGCCGTCGAAGGTGGAGCCGTCCGCGGTGACGATCATGGCGCCGAAGGGCCCGCCGCTGTTGAGGACGTTGGCCGTTGCCAGCCGGATTGATCTGGCCAAATACTGTTCGGCCGTGACGGTGGTACTCATGATGCGACTTCCTTTTGCCGGGAAGCCTGTTGCCGTGCAGGACCAGTAGAACCAGGTGCGACGGTTACCAGGCTTCAGCATGTGCTGTGAAGGTTAAGTTGCGCCTGGTAGATAGCTTCCCGGAGTTCGGGTGCCCGCCTTTGGCAGAATCGAGATTAGCACCGGTTTGTGGGCCACGCCATAGTTTTCTGGAAATTTAATTTCGCGATGTGAAATCCGTGTTTCTTCCGCTTCACTGCCGCCGGATGGCGGCGCCAGTCACAATAGGCGGCATTGACGCACCCCGCGCCCGTTACCTAGCCTGATCCCACCCGCACTCCCCCGGGACGGCGGGCCCTGGATCAGCAGACAGGGCTTCACTGAGCTGGCTTCACCGCAACTTCGCTCAGACAAGGACCGCCCGTGAACCATTTCGCAGCACCGCACAACCGGCTCTGGATCAGGAACCCCCTGGCCGCCTTCAGCGCCAACAGCCTCGACGCCTCGGGCGGGGTGGTGGTCAACGGCGGCGTGATCGAAGAAGTCCTGGCAGCCGGCCAGCAGCCGTCGGCGCCCGTCAGCGAAACCTTCGATGCAGGCCGGCATGTCCTGCTGCCCGGGCTGATCAACACGCACCACCACTTCTACCAGACCCTTACGCGCGCCTGGGGGCCGGTGGCCAACGCCCCGCTCTTTCCCTGGCTGCAGAACCTGTATCCCGTCTGGGCCCGGCTGACCCCCAGGGACCTTGAGTTGGCCGCCACGGTGGCCCTCGCGGAATTGCTGCTCTCCGGCTGCACCACCGCCGCCGACCACCATTACCTCTTCCCCGCGGGGCTTGAGGATGCGATCGACATCGAGGTGGCGGCGGTCCGCCGGCTGGGCATGCGCGCCACCCTCACCCGCGGCTCCATGACCCTGGGAACGGACGACGGCGGCCTGCCGCCGCAGTCCACGGTCCAGCGTCCCGAGGTGGTGCTGGCGGACAGCGAGCGCCTGGTGGGCCGGTACCACGAGCGCGGGGACGATGCGGTGATCCAGATTGCGCTGGCCCCCTGCTCGCCGTTCTCGGTGACCAAGGAGATCATGGCCGAGAGCGCGGCGCTCGCGGACCGGCTGGACGTCCGGCTGCACACCCACCTCGCGGAAACGCTGGACGAGGAGGACTTCTGCCGGGAAATGTTCGGCCTGCGGACGGTGGACTACCTGGACAGCGTGGGCTGGCTGACGGACCGCACCTGGCTGGGGCACGGCATCCACTTCAGCGGCGCCGAGATCACCCGCCTCGGCGCCGCGGGGACCGCCGTCGCGCACTGCCCCACCTCCAACATGCGGCTGGCCTCGGGCACGGCCCGCGTCCTGGAACTCGAGGAAGCCGGAGTCCCGGTGGGGCTGGGCGTGGACGGGTCGGCGTCAAATGATGCCTCGAACATGATCCTGGAAGCGCGGCAGGCGCTGTACCTCCAGCGGCTGCGGTACGGCGCCGATGTTCCCGTGGAGCGGGCACTCGGCTGGGCCACCCGCGGCTCGGCCGCCGTCCTGGGCCGGACCGGACTCGGCCAGCTGGCCCCGGGCATGCAGGCGGACCTGGCCCTGTTCACGCTCGATGACCTGCGGTTCTCCGGCAGCCATGATCCCCTCGCAGCCCTGCTGCTGTGCGCGGCGGACCGGGCGGACCGGGTGATGGTGGGCGGCCAGTGGCGGGTGGTGGACGGGCAGATCCCGGGACTGGACATCGCCGGGCTCATCGCGGAGCACTCCGCTGCGGCGAAGCGCCTGGTAAACGGCTGACATATGCCGCGCCCGCTGCTAGCGTGACCGCATGACACCGTCCAAGACGCCGCCCGAAGTCCTTGATGTCGATGGTGCAGAGGTCAGCATCTCAAGCCCGGACAAGATGGTGTTCCCGGAGCCGGGGCTGACCAAACTCGACCTGGTGCGGTACTACCTTGCAGTGGCGGACGGAGCCCTGCGGGGTGCCGGCGGCCGGCCGATGGTGCTGAAGCGCTTCCCCAAGGGCATCGACGCGGAGCCGTTCTTCCAGAAACGGGTCCCGGAGAAGCACCCACCGTATATCGACACGACCACGCTGCACTATGCGTCGGGGACCTCCGCGGAGGAGGCAGTGATCAGGGATGCCGCGGGCCTCGCCTGGGTCATCAACCTGGGCTGCCTGGACCTGAACCCGCATCCGGTCCGCGCCGAGGACCTCGAACACCCGGACGAGCTGCGGGTGGACCTTGATCCCATGCCCGGCGTGGACTGGTCGCAGATTGTTGATGTGGCCTACGTGGCGCAGGAGGTCCTGGCCGATACCGGGCTGGTGGGATGGCCGAAGACCAGCGGTTCGCGGGGGCTGCACATCCTGGTGCGGATCGCCCCGGACTGGTCCTACAAGGATGTCCGGCTCGCCGCGGAAACCCTCGCCCGGGAGGTGGAGAACCGGGCGCCCGGGCTGGCCACGGCACGGTGGTGGAAGGAAGAGCGCGGCGAAAGCGTGTTCGTGGACTTCAACCAGAACGCCAAGGACCGGACGGTGGCGTCAGCCTACTCGGTGCGGGCCCTGCCCGACGCCCGCGTTTCGGCACCCCTGACATGGGACGAAGTCCGGACCGCCCGGCCGGAGCGATTCACGGTTCCCACCGTGCTGGAGCGTTTCGCGGAGATCGGCGACCCGCATCGGGGAATTGACGACGCCGTGGGCTCCCTTGATGGCCTGCTGGCCCTTGCGAAGGAGTTGGGTCCGGCCGAAAAGGCACCTCGGGGAGCCAACGGGTCGGGCCGCCGGCAGTCGACGATGCCGCTGATCGAGGTGGCGCGCACCCGGACGAAGCCGGAGGCACTGGCGGCCCTTGAGGAATGGAAGTCCCGACATGCCAACATCGTGCCGTCCCTCAGCCCTGCCGACGTCCTTATTGACGGGATGCGTGGATCGAGTTCGCTGTGGTACCGGGTGCGGGTGAACCTGCAGCACGTCGCCGAGGCAGAGCGTCCGGCCCAGGAGGAGCTTGTTGCGGACTACGACCCCTGGGCCGGCAAGGAATGGCCGGGCCGGGCCTAGCCCCGGTCTGGCCCGGCAGGAAGCGTCAGGGGCGCTGGCGGCCAAAGACGGGAAGTGCGCGCAGCCAGCGGGAGAACCCGGAGTTGCGCCGCTCGTGCTCGGCGGGGATGTAGAAGTCCGGATCCGTGCCTCCGAGGGGCAGGTACAACTCCTGGCCCGGTGCCGGGAATTCCGCGACCTTGTTCTGCTCCTGGGGGTTCATCTGCTCCTCCTTCTAGCGCAATTTTTTCCGTACTTCGGAAACACTTTATTGCTATGTGAAAAGAGTAGGGCCGTGTCCGCCGGGCGTCAATGACCTTTCGCGACCGGGGCCGGGGGCAGCCAGTCACAAAATGAATTTTCGGCTTGTGATGTACACCACCGGCAAGCAGGGGTACGCTGGTAGGCAACTCGTGGCGCAGGTCACGTAACCTGGGAGCAGCAGGCAGGGTCGTAATGAGCTGGCATCAATGGATGCCGGCTCTTTTTTGTTGGGTCGGCTCCACCGGAAACGCGCTCGAAACGCGCGCTTAATTTCAGTGATGGAACCTTGGTTCCACTTACCGGAGATTGGGAACAGACCATGAGCAGCAAGATCATCCTCGGCGAAAACCAGTACGGCAAGGCAGAAGTCCGCGTCGTCAAGATCACCAGGGACACCAACCGCCACGAGATCGAGGACCTGAACGTCACCTCGCAGCTGCGGGGCGACTTTGCCGCGGCCCACCTGGAGGGCGACAACGCCCACGTGGTGGCCACCGACACCCAGAAGAACACCATTTACGCCTTTGCCCGCGACGGCATCGGTTCGCCGGAAGCCTTCCTGCTGCGCCTCGGCGAGCACTTCACCTCCAGCTTCGACTGGGTTACCGGCGGCCGCTGGGAAGCCGAGTCCTACGCATGGAACCGGATCCAGGCGCACGGCAGCGAGCACGATCACTCGTTCGTCCGCAACGGGCAGGAAGTCCGGACCGCCGTCCTGGTTCGTGACGGTGCCACCAGCCACCTGATCTCGGGACTGAAGGACCTGACCGTCCTGAAGTCCACCCAGTCCGGCTTCGTCGGCTACCCCCGGGACCGCTACACCACGCTGCCCGAGACCACCGACCGGATCCTCGCAACGGACGTTTCGGCCCGCTGGCGCTACAAGACCGGAACCGACTTCAGCAGCCTGGACTTCAACAAGAGCTACGACGACGTCAAGGGCCTCCTGCTCGAAGGCTTCACGGAGAAGTACTCCCACGCCCTGCAGCAGACCCTGTTCGACATGGGTGCCAAGGTCCTCGAGGCCCACAGCGAGATCGACGAGATCAAGTTCTCCATGCCCAACAAGCACCACTTCCTCGTTGACCTTTCCCCGTTCGGCCTGGACAACCCGAATGAGGTCTTCTACGCGGCTGACCGCCCGTACGGCCTGATTGAGGCCACCGTGCAGCGCGACGACGCCGCAGCGGCGCCCGCCGCCTGGTCCGGCATCGCCGGCTTCTGCTAAAGAACCACCACGGAGTCCCGGCGGGCCGGACCACCACGCGGTGGCGGCCCGTCGGGACAACCCGGCACCACCCACAGCCTTACCTGTTAGCCAGACACCAGTTAGCCAGACGATGACGTCTGCCATGAACCAAGAAAGTCTGCCATGAACACCAAGAAGAAACTGGCCGCCGCGGCCGCCGGTAAAGGGGCCAAGGGCCGCCCGGAGGACCAACGGCTCCCGATCGGAAGCACCTTCGCCTACGGCTTCCAGCACGTCCTCACCATGTACGGCGGTATCATCGCCCCGCCCCTGATCATCGGCGCCGCCGCCGGGATGAATTCCCAGGACATCGGCCTGCTCATCGCCGCCTGCCTTTTCGTCGGCGGCCTCGCCACGATCCTGCAGACCGTCGGCATCCCCTTCTTCGGCTCGCAGCTGCCGCTGGTCCAGGGCGTCTCGTTCGCCGGGGTTTCCACCATGGTGGCCATCGTGCACGGCGGCGGCGGAATCCAGGCGGTGTTCGGATCAGTCATTGCAGCCTCCCTGATCGGCCTGCTCATCACCCCGCTGTTCTCCAAGATCATCCGGTTCTTCCCGCCGGTAGTCACGGGAACGGTGATCACCACGATCGGCCTGACCCTGATGCCGGTGGCGGCCAACTGGGCCATGGGCGGCAACAACAAGGCACCCAACTACGGGAGCGTGGCCAACATCGGACTGGCCGCGGCCACCATGGGCATCGTGCTGCTCCTGAGCAAGGTGGGCAGCGCAGCCATTTCAAGGCTTTCGATCCTCCTGGCGATGGTGCTGGGCACGCTGATTGCCGTGGCCTTCGGCATGGCCGACTTCTCCAAGGTGGGCCAGGGCGAGATCGTCGCGTTCCCCACCCCCTTCGCCTTTGGCCCGCCGACGTTCGAAGCGGCAGCCATCATTTCCATGCTGATCGTCATCCTGGTCACCCTGACCGAGACGTCGGCGGACATCATCGCGGTGGGCGAGATCGTCGGCACCAAGGTGGACTCCAAGCGGATCGGCAACGGCCTGCGGGCGGACATGCTCTCCAGCGCCATTTCGCCGCTGTTCAACTCGTTCACGCAGAGCGCCTTCGCCCAGAACGTGGGCCTGGTGGCGATCACCGGGGTGAAGAGCCGCTTCGTGGTCAGCGCCGGCGGCGTGATCCTGGTGGTCCTCGGCCTGCTGCCCGTCCTGGGCCGCGTCGTCGCGGCGGTGCCCACCCCCGTGCTCGGCGGCGCCGGCGTGGTCCTCTTCGGCACCGTGGCAGCGAGCGGCATCCGCACCCTGTCAAAGGTGGACTACAAGAACAACATGAACCTGATCGTGGTTGCCGCGTCCATCGGCTTCGGGATGATCCCCATCGCCGCCCCGGCCTTCTACGACCAGTTCCCGTCCTGGTTCGGCACCATCTTCCACTCGGGCATCAGCTCGGCTGCAGTGATGGCCATCCTGCTGAACCTGTTGTTCAACCACCTGCGGGCGGGCAATTCGGACAACCAGTCAGTGTTCGTGGCCGGTACCGAGCGGCTGGTGCGCGCGGAGGACCTCCGCTGCCTGGCAGAGGGCGACCGCTTCGAAAACGGCAAGCTGATCGACTGCGACGGCAAGGAAGTGCCCATCCAGTCAGCCGAGAAGGCATCAGAACATTAGCACGGACACGGCGAACGACGGCGGCCCCTCCCGAAAGGGAAGGGCCGCCGAAGTGCGTGGTTTGAGTGTGTAGATCAAGTGCGGTTCAGTTCGCGGGAGATGGCCTCGGCCGCTTCACGCAGGACCGGGACGGCCTTGTCGGCGAAGTCCTCGTCTACCCGGGACACCGGGCCGGACACGGAGATTGCCGTGGGCGTGGGGGCGTTGGGAACCGCCATCGCAAAGCAGCGCACGCCCAGTTCCTGCTCCTCCTCGTCAATGGAGTAGCCCCGCTCGCGGATGAGCTTGAGGTCCGCCAGGAGCTCTTCGACGTCGCCGATGCTCTTGGGCGTCGGCGTGGGCATCCCGGCGCGCGCCACGATGCCGCGGACAGTGTCGTCATCAAGCTGGGCGAGGATTGCTTTTCCGACGCCGGTGGCATGGGTGTGGGCGCGCCGGCCCACCTCGGTGAACATGCGCATGGAGTGCAGCGAGGGCACCTGCGCCACGTAGATGACCATGTCCGAGTCCAGGACGGCCATGTTGGAAGTCTCCCCCAACCGGTCCACGAGGGTCTTGAGCTGCGGCCGCGCCAGGGCCCCGAGCTGCTTGTTGGCCCCTTCCCCCAGTCGGATGAGCCGCGGACCCAGGGCATAGCGCCGGTTGGGCAGCTGCCGGATGTAGCCGAGCGACACCAGCGTGCGGAGCAGGCGGTGGATGGTGGGCAGCGGGAGGTCCGTGGACGAGGAGAGCTCGCTGAGCGTGACGTCGCCGCCGGCATCAGTGATGAGCTCCAGCAGTTCGAAGACGCGCTCCACCGACTGCACCCCGCCCGAGGCTTTTTCTGCCATTCCGTTGTCTCCTATGGCTCGGAATCCGACAACTCTTATCCGCATCGTGAAAAGAGTGCTTAGAACACCCAACATACAGCACCGTGACCCCGGCGGCGATGGCAGCTGGCCGGTCACATTGCAAGGGCTTGTGTTTCCATAAAGTAGATAATAATATCCATAATACGAAAACATTCGAATCAGAGCAGCAGCCGGACAAGGCCCAACAGGAGGACATTCAATGGCGAACCCCAGCCCCGGAAATTCGATCACCCTGCGCGTGGAAGCACCGTCGAGCTTCAGCGCCACCAGCGAACTTGCCGCAGCCGTCGGAGCAGCCGGCGCAGCGATCACCGCACTGGACGTCACCGAGTCCCACCACGAGACCCTGGTTGTCGACGTCACCTGCAACACCACCGACGACGCCCACGCGGCCCGCGTCAAGGACGCCCTGAACGCCCTCGACGGCGTCACCGTCCAGCACGTCTCGGACCGCACCTTCCTGATGCACCTCGGCGGCAAGCTCGAAGTGGTCCCCAAGGTCCCGCTGCGCAACCGCGACGACCTCTCGCGGGCCTACACCCCCGGCGTCGCCCGCGTCTGCCTGGCCATCGCCGAAGACCCCGCCGCCACCCGCAACCTGACCGTCAAGCGCAATACCGTTGCCGTGGTCACCGACGGTTCCGCCGTCCTGGGCCTGGGCAACATCGGCCCCGCCGCCGCCCTGCCGGTCATGGAGGGCAAGGCCGCCCTCTTCAAGCAGTTCGCCAACGTGGACGCGTGGCCCGTTTGCCTGGATACCCAGGACACCGAGGAAATCATCCGCACCGTCAAGCTCCTGGCCCCCGTCTTCGGCGGCGTGAACCTGGAGGACATCGCGGCGCCCCGCTGCTTCGAGATCGAGGCGCGCCTGCGCGAGGAACTCGACATCCCGGTCTTCCACGACGACCAGCACGGCACCGCCATCGTGACCCTCGCGGCCCTGGTCAACGCCCTCCGCGTGGTGGACAAGAAGATCGAGGACGTCAGGATCGTGGTCTCCGGTGTCGGCGCCGCCGGCTCCGCCATCATCCAGCTGCTCAAGGCCCAGGGTGCCCGGCACATCGTGGCCGCCGGCCGGTCCGGCGCCATCCACAAGGGCCAGACCTACAACGATCCACACCGCACCTGGATCGCGGAAAACACCAACCAGGAAGGCTTCTCCGGCGACCTGCACCAGGCCCTGGTGGGCGCCGACGTCTTCATCGGCGTCTCCGCCCCCAACATCCTCGCCGAGGAGCACGTCGCCTCCATGGCACCGGACGCCATCGTTTTCGCCATGGCCAACCCGACGCCCGAGGTGGACCCTGCCATTGCCTCCCGGCACGCCGCCGTCGTGGCCACGGGCCGCAGCGACTTCCCCAACCAGATCAACAACGTGCTGGCTTTCCCGGGCCTCTTCCGCGGGCTCCTGGACGCCGGCGCCAGCGACATCACGCCGGACATGCTGGTGGCCGCCGCAGAGGCAATCGCCAACCGGGTGAATGATAATGAGCTCAATGCGAGCTACATCATCCCCAGCATCTTCGATCCGCACGTGACGGCCGACGTCGCTGCAGCCGTCGCTGCCGCAGCACATGCCGCAAACGTGGCAACAGCTGCCGAACCGGCCGACTCTGCCAAGGAACCAGCGCCGGCACTCGCCTCCGCCTGACCGCCAGACTTCCAGCCAAAGGAAAGGACCAGAAATGGCCATCACCGTCACAGATCCCCGGCCGATCGCGCGTGCGGAGGAGATCCTCACGCCCAAGGCACTGGCCTTCGTGGAAGAGCTCCACAACCGGTTCGCCGGCACCCGCAACGAACTCCTGGCGGCCCGCGCCGTCAAGCGGCAGCGGGTTGCAGAAACCGGCAAGCTGGACTTCCTGCCGGAGACCAAGGACGTGCGCGACGGCGACTGGAAGGTTGCGCCCGCACCGGCAGCCCTGCAGGACCGCCGGGTGGAAATGACCGGGCCCGCTTCGCCGGCAAAGATGGCCATCAATGCCCTGAACTCCGGCGCCAAGGTGTGGCTGGCGGACCTTGAGGACGCCAGCACACCCACCTGGGCCAACGTCATCGACGCCATCCTGAACCTCCGTGACGCCGCCCAAGGAACCCTCAGCTACACCTCGGAGGAAGGCAAGGAGTACCGGCTCCGCACCGACGCCCCGCTCGCCGTCGTCGTGGCCCGCCCCCGCGGCTGGCACATGGAGGAGAAGCACCTGCTGCTCAACGGCGAACCCGCGGTGGGGGCACTGGTGGATTTCGGGCTCCACTTCTTCCACATCGCCAAGCAGCTGGTCCTGAACGGGCAGGGCCCTTACTATTACCTGCCCAAGATGGAAAGCCACCTTGAGGCACGGCTGTGGAACGACGTGTTCGTGTTCGCGCAGGACTTCCTGGGGCTGAACCAGGGCACCATCCGCGCCACCGTGCTGATCGAGACCATCCCGGCGGCGTTCGAGATGGATGAGATCCTGTACGAACTGCGGGACCACGCCTCCGGCCTGAACGCCGGCCGCTGGGACTACCTGTTCAGCATCATCAAGTACTTCCGTGATGCCGGCGAGGAGTTCGTCCTCCCGGACCGCGCCTCCGTGGTGATGACCGCGCCCTTCATGCGGGCCTACACCGAGCTCCTGGTCAAGACCTGCCACCGGCGCGGCGCCTTCGCCATGGGCGGCATGGCAGCCGTCATCCCGAACCGCCGCCACCCCGAAGTCACGGCAGCCGCCTTCGAGAAGGTGCGGGCCGACAAGACCCGTGAGGCAAACGACGGCTTCGACGGTTCCTGGGTGGCGCACCCGGACCTGGTGCCCACCTGCCGCGAAGTCTTCGACTCCGTACTCGGCGACAAGCCCAACCAGGTGGACAAGCAGCGTCCGGAGGTTTCGGTCACCGCTGAGCAGCTGCTGGACGTCCAGTCCGCCGGCGGCCAGGTCACCGAGGCCGGCCTGCGGCTGAACCTCTACGTCGCCGTCGCCTACACCGCCGTGTGGCTGTCCGGGAACGGCGCGGTGGCCATCCACAACCTCATGGAGGACGCCGCCACTGCCGAGATCTCCCGCTCCCAGGTGTGGCAGCAGATCCGCAACAAGTCCGTCCTGGCGGACACCGGCAACACCGTGACCCGGGAACTGGTGGAGCGGATCCTCGGCGAGGAAACCGAACGGCTGCGCACCGAATTCGGTGACGAGGCCTTCCGCCGCTACTACCAGCCGGCCAGCGAACTGATCGCGGACATCTGCCTCTCGGACGACTACACCGATTTCCTCACCACGCCCGCCTACGAGCTGGTGGGCTGAGATGGCGGCACCCAAGTCCTCGCTTTCCGCGGGGGACCTTGCGCACATCGACGGGCAGCTTGCTGCCACGGACCGGCTGCTGGAGCAGAACTACCCCGGTGACGACGGCTCCCGCCAGCCCGTACACACGGTGTACGTTCCCGCGGACCGTTTCACGCCGTCGTTCGCTGGCGACTGGGGCGCCCAGGCAACCGCGGCCGTGCAGGCGCACGGCGGGTTCGGACAACTCTGCGGACTGCTGGGCCAGGATGCCGCGCTGGCACAGGCTGTTGCCCCGCGCGTCGAGGCGAAGCTTTCCAGCGAGCCCATCGAGGACCTCCGCCTGGACTTCGAGGACGGCTTCGGGGACAGGGGCGACGACGCCGAGGACGCTGCCGCCGTCACGGCGGCTTCCGCGGTGGCCGCCGCAGTCGCGGCCGGGTCCGCTCCCCCGTTCATCGGCATCCGGTTCAAGTGCTTCGAGGCGGCAACCCGTGCCCGCGGCCTGCGGACGCTCGACCTGTTCGTCTCTGGGCTGGCGGCCGCCGGCGAACTGCCGGACGGGCTGGTCCTGACCCTGCCGAAGGTCACCACCGTGGCCCAGGTCCAGGCCATGGACTACGCCGTGTCCCGGCTCGAGGACGTGCACGGCCTGCCCACCGGCCGGCTGCGCTTTGAGGTGCAGGTGGAAACACCGCAGCTCATCCTCGGCCCGGAGGGCACCTCGCCGGTGGCACAGCTGCCGCACGCCGTCCCGGGCCGGATCAGCGGCCTGCACTACGGCACCTATGACTACTCCGCGTCGCTGCAGATCTCCGCCGAGTACCAGTCCATGGAGCACCCGGTAGCGGACTTCGCCAAGGAAGTCATGCAGCTGGCCGTGGCCGGCACGGGCATCCGGCTCTCCGACGGGTCCACCAACATCATTCCCGTGGGCGACAACGTGGAAAACGCCTGGCAACTGCACGGACGCCTGGTACGGCGGTCGCTGGAGCGCGGCTACTACCAGGGCTGGGACCTGCACCCGGCCCAGCTGCCCAGCCGGTTCGCCGCCACCTACGCCTTTTACCGTGAGGGCCTCCCGGCCGCCGCGGCCCGGCTGCGCAACTACGTGGAGCGGACCGAAGGCGGCGTG
This sequence comes from Arthrobacter sp. NQ7, assembly GCF_029581595.2. Taxonomy (NCBI): domain Bacteria; kingdom Bacillati; phylum Actinomycetota; class Actinomycetes; order Micrococcales; family Micrococcaceae; genus Arthrobacter; species Arthrobacter sp. NQ7. Next base: position 23,690 of record NZ_JARFXU020000026.1, read on the forward strand.
ATGGATGAGCCCGCCACCGCCCGCGCCCTGGCCGCGTTCGTCCTCCGGGGCGTCCAGTGCGGCGCCGTCGGTACCGGGGAAGTCCAGGCGCTTGCCGGCGTCGGACTTCCGCAGCTCACCGCACTGGCGCACCCCCGGCTGGCCACCACTTCCAACTCCTAAGCAAAGGATCCCGCGATGGGCAACTACTACTACCCGCAAGGCGGCCTGCCGCCGCAGACCCACCTCACCACCGAGCGCGCCATCGTCACCGAGGCCTACACGGTGATCCCGAAGGGCGTGCTGACCGACATCGTCACGTCCAACCTGCCGGGGTTCAGCAACACCCGCTCGTGGATCATCGCCCGCCCCATCTCCGGCTTCGCCACCACCTTCTCCCAGCTGATCGTGGAGATCGGTCCGGGCGGGGGCGCCCCGAAGGCCGAATTCGAGGCCGGCGTCGAAGGCGTCGTTTTTGTCACCAAGGGCAAGCTCAACCTGACCCTCGACGGCGAACTGCACCAGCTTGAGGAAGGCGGCTACGCCTACCTTGCGGCTGGTTCTGAATGGGGCGTGGAGAACGTCTCCGACGACATCGTGTCCTACCACTGGATCCGCAAGGCCTACGAGCGGCTGGAAGGGTACGAGGCCAAGTCCTTCGTCACCAACGAAAAGGACGTTCAGCCCACGTCCATGCCCGATACCAACGACGTCTGGAAGACCACCCGCTTCACGGACTCCAGCGACCTGGCGCATGACATGCAGGTCAACATCGTCACGTTCCAGCCCGGCGGAGTGATCCCGTTCCCGGAAACCCACGTCATGGAGCACGGCCTGTACGTCCTGGAGGGCAAGGCCATGTACCTGCTGAACAACGACTGGGTGGAGGTGGAGGCCGGCGACTTCATGTGGCTGCGCGCCTTCTGCCCCCAGGCCTGCTACGCCGGCGGACCCGGCGAGTTCCGCTACCTGCTCTACAAGGACATGAACCGCCAGGTGAAGCTCACCTAGCCCGTTCCGCCGCGAGGCAGCGCCAGAGGCCGTTATGGAATTCCATAACGGCCTCTGTTCTGATGCGGCTGGGAAGGCTCAGGCGCCCGGGTTAAGGACCACCTTGATGCAGCCGTCCTCCTTCTTCTGGAACTTCTCGTACAGCGCCGGCGCCCCGTCCAGGCCGGAGCGGTGGGTCACCAGGTCCATCACACCCAGCGGGTCGGCGTCGTCCTCCACCAGCGGAAGGATGGCGTCCGTCCAGCGGCGTACGTTGCACTGGCCCATGCGCACCTGGAGCTGCTTGTCGAACATGGTGAGCATGGGCATCGGGCTGGCCGTGCCACCGTAGACGCCGCTGAGCGAGAGCGTTCCGCCGCGGCGGACGGCATCGATGGAGGCATGCAGCGCAGCGAGCCGGTCCACGCCGCCGTGCTCCATGGCCTTCTGCGCCAGTTTGTCCGGCAGGAGGCCCAGCGCCTGGTGGGCGAAGCCCGCCACCGGGGAGCCGTGGGCTTCCATGCCGACGGCGTCCACGACGGCGTCCGGCCCGCGGCCATCGGTCATCTCCCGGAGTTCGTCCCCGATGGCCTTGCCGTAATCGAGCGTTTCCACGCCATGCCGCGCTGCCATTTCCCGGCGTTCCGGAACGGGATCGATGCCGATCACGCGGAAGCCGCGGTGCACGCCGATCCGGCCGGCGAACTGGCCCACGGGGCCAAGGCCGAACACGGCGAGGGTGCTGCCGGCGGGGACATCCGCGTACTCCACGGCCTGCCAGGCGGTGGGCAGGATGTCGGAGAGGAACAGGTATCTTTCGTCCGGAAGGTCGTTGCCCACCTTCACGGGACCGTAGTCGGCGTGCGGCACGCGCAGGTATTCGGCCTGGCCGCCGGGAACGGACCCGTACAGTTCCGAGTAGCCGAAGAGGGCGGCGCCGGATCCCTTTTCCTTGACCTGGGTGGTTTCGCATTGGGACTGCAGGCCCTGCCTGCACATGTAGCAGGAGCCGCACGCGATGTTGAACGGGACCACCACGCGGTCGCCCTTGCGGAGGTTGGTAACCCCGCTGCCCACTTCTTCCACGATGCCCATCGGCTCGTGGCCAATGACGTCCCCCTTGTGCATGTAGGGCCCCAGGACCTCGTAGAGGTGGAGGTCGGAGCCGCAAATGGCGGTGGAGGTGATCCGGATGATCGCATCCGTGGATTCCTGGATGACGGGATCCGGCACTTCTTCCACGCTTACCGAACGTTTTCCTTGCCACGTCAGTGCTTTCACAGTCTTCCTTTCGCTTTTGCCTTGCCCCCGGGCCTCCGCGGGCCGACCAGGACACCCGAGGGCGTCCTTTCCCCGACGCTATCGGTTTTGGCGGAAAAAAGTAAGCATGCTGATGAAAAGCTTGTGGCCGCCGTCGACTGCTTCTAGCGTAGGAAGGGCACAGCAGAAGCCGACGCGAAAGAGGATCGCCATGTCGCTGTACCAGCCGGAACCCGTCGAGATCTCCACCCGCATGCGTCCGGGCGAATGGACGGAGGAGAGCCTTGCGGAACTGGTCGGCACCTACCAGGCACGGGTGGCGGAGATGGGCGCCCCCGCGGCCGAAGTGGCCACGGACATCCAGCGCAACGACGACGGCTCGGTGAAGGTCGTTGTGTCATGGATCAAGCCCGCCATCGCCGGGGACGAGGACTCAGTGCCCGGCGGCCAGCCACTCTGACCGGGAAGCTTACTGCAGGGCTAGGATTTGGCTTCCAGGGCAAGCAGCCAGCCAATGGCGCTGGCCCCCAGGTTCTCCAGCAGGTGGCGCGGGCCCTCATAGACCTCCACGGCACCGGCGTCCCGCAGCTGGGCCGCGTGGATCCCGCCGCAGGTAACCCCGATGGCCGGGATGCCCAGCGCCGCCGCCGCCTTCATGTCCCACACGGCATCCCCGACGTAGACGGCGTCCGCGGCCTCGATGCCAAGCGCTTCCAGTGCAGCCTCAAGGATGTCCGGGGCAGGCTTGCTCTCCTCGGCGTCGTTGGCGCTGGTGGCGGCGTCGATGAAGGCATCGGCATCCAGGACCGACCGCATGACCTGCAGGTCCCGCTCCCGCGCCGATGAGGCAAGGGCCACGGCAAGGCCGGCTTCGCGGCATTGGCCCAGCAGGTCCTTGGCACCGTCGAGGGCGCGGAGGGATGGCCAGTGCGAGGCGTAGAGTGCACCGTGGCTGGCCATGATGTCCTGGTCCTCGCTGCGGTCCCGGTCCTGCGGCAGGAGGTTGTCCACCAGCCGCGCCCCGCCCATGCCCACGAGCTGGTGGATGGCAGCCATGGACACGTCGTGGCCGTACTGGCGGAACGCACCCCACCAGGCGATGGTGTGGATGTAGGACGAGTCGATCAGGGTTCCGTCAACGTCAAAGAGGACCCCCCGGCGGGTGCCGCCAGGGGGTGCTGGGAAGTCCGGCATCAGCCCACCGCTGCCCGTCGGACTTCCGGTGCCTTCTTGTGCCGGGCAGCTTCTTCCTTGGCGGAGCTGACGGGACGCACACGGTCGCGGATGATCGTCCCCGCGCCGTCCAGGCTCTTGTCCCGGATCAGGCCCGTGCCGGCAATCTCGCGGGCCATCGCGACGCCTGCCACGGCAGCCCTCTTGGTGGGGAAGGTTACGGAGATGGCCATCAGGTTTCCGCTCCCGTCCATCATCCTGATGCGGTAACCACCGTCAGGGGCGTCCACGAGCTCAAAAAATCCGGCCATAACTATCACTCCTCCATCAATCACGGCATTGTGCTTGGGAGCACTCCATGAGGTGTTAGTAAGTATACTTATCTATCCTGCGAAGGAGAAGTTACGGTCCCGGTCCGCGCCGCCTCAGCGCGAATCCGCCCCTGGCGGCGGAATGGGAGTGTCACTGCGCCGAACCGTATCCTGATGAAGCTCCAAGGCGCTAGTCACAAGGGCGAAATGGCTGAAGGCCTGCGGCGTGTTCCCTAGCTGGCGCCCCGCTTTCACGGCCCATTCCTCACTCAACAGCCCCACGTCGTTGCGCAGTTCCAGCAGCCGCTCGAAGAGCTCACGCGATTCCTCGGGGCGGCCCGCACCCAGGAGCGCTTCCACCAGCCAGAATGAACAGGCCAGGAAGACGCCCTCGTCGCCCGGCAGGCCGTCGTCGCTCTTTTCGGGCCGGTACCGCAGCACGAACCCGTCCTCGGTCAGCTCCCGCTGGATCGCCTCGATGGTCCCCACCACCTTGGGGTCGTCAGGGGGCAGGAATCCCACCCGGGGGATCAGCAGCAGGCTGGCATCCAGCTCCGTGCCGCCGTAGGACTGGACGAAGGTGTTGCGGGCGGCGTCGAAGCCGTTGGCCATGATGTCAGCGCGGATCCGGTCCCGCAGCGCCTCCCAGCGCTCCACCGGCCCGGGCATGCCGGATTCCCGAACACCCTTCACCATCCGGTCCGCGGCCACCCACGCCATGACTTTCGAGTGCGTGAAGTGCCGGCGTGGACCGCGCATTTCCCACAGCCCGTTGTCCGGCTGGTCCCAAATGGTTTCGAGGTGCTCCATCAGGGCGATCTGGACGTCCCAGGCCTCGTCCGTGTGCTTTAGCAGGGAATTGCGGGTCAGGGCAAGGCAGTCAAGCACTTCGCCCCACACATCCAGCTGGAACTGTTCTGCGGCCGCATTCCCGATCCGTACCGGCACCGAATTCTCGTACCCCTTCAGCCACGGCAACTCCAGCTCCGGCAGCCGCCGCTCGCCATGGATGCCGTACATGATCTGCAGGTCGGCGGGATCCCCGGCCACCGCCCGCAGCAGCCAGTCCCGCCATGCCGCGGCTTCCGCGGTGTAGCCCGCGGCCAGCAGGGCCTGCAGCGTCATGGCGGCATCGCGCAGCCAGCAGTAGCGGTAGTCCCAATTGCGCTGGCCTCCGGGCTGCTCGGGAAGGGACGTTGTGACCGCAGCGACGATGCCGCCGGTTGGCGCGTAGGTCAGCGCCTTGAGCGTAATGAGCGAGCGGACCACGGCGTCCTGGTATTTGCCCTTGACCGTGCACTGGGAGGACCAGCCGCGCCAGAACGCACACGTGCTTTCAAGGACTTCTTCCGCGTCCACGCTGACCGGGCGGCCCACATGGCTGGGCGCCCATGTCAGCACGAAGGGCACCTTCTCACCGGCATGGACGGTGAAGTCGCTGACCGTGTGCATGTTTTCGCCATGCAGGGGTGCCGGCGTCACCAGGTAGACGGCGTCCGGGCCGGCGATGGCGTGGAGCCCGCGCTTGTCCTTGCGCACCCAGGGAACGATGTGCCCGTAGTCAAACCTCAGGATCAGCTCCCCGTGCATGCGGACGCTGCCGCTGATGCCCTCCACGATCCGCACAATGTCCGCGACAGAGTCACGGGGCGGCATGAAATCCGTCACCCGCACCGTTCCATCCGGCGTTTCCCATTCGGTATCGAGGACCAGGGTGCCGTCACGGTAGCCGCGGCGCGTGCAGGCGCCTGCCCCCTCGGGCGCCAGCAGCCAGCGTCCCGCATCCGGGGTGTCCAGCAGCGCGTTGAAGCACGCCGGGGAATCGAACCGGGGAAGGCACAGCCAATCGATCGAGCCTTCCTTGCTGACCAGGGCTCCGGTCTGGAGGTCCCCGACTACCGCATAATCCTCGATTCGCGCCATGACATTACCCTGCCACACCGCGGGCCCCAGGGGGTGGGAATCGTGCAGGTGTAGCCTGAGGCCGATGGCAATCCACATCGGCACCTCCGGCTGGAGCTACGACCACTGGGAAAACGTCCTGTACCCGCCAGGGCTGCCTGCCCGTGACCGGCTCCAGTGCTATGTGGCCGAGTTCGGCACTGTCGAGTTGAACGCGAGTTTCTACCGGTGGCCGCGTGACACGACCTTCGCCGGCTGGAACCGGCGCCTGCCGCCCGGCTTCAGCATGTCCGTCAAGGCTCCGCGGGGACTGACGCACGCCCGGAAGCTGTATTCCCCCGAGGTGTGGGTGGAGCGCATCGTGCGGTGCTGGCATGAATTGGGGGACAAACGGGCCGTGCTCCTGGTCCAGCTTCCGCCGCAGCTTGAGCGCGACGACGCGAGGCTGGATTATTTCCTTGCCGCGCTGCCGTCCTGGATCAGGGTTGCCGTGGAGTTCAGGCACCCCAGTTGGGACAGTCCCGAGGTGTTCGGGCTGCTGGAGCGGCACAACGCGGCGTACTGCATCATGAGCGGCGCCAACCTGCCCTGCATCCTGCGCACTACGGCGCCCTTCACCTACATCAGGCTGCACGGGCCGGACCAGCAGCACCTGTACGGGGGCTCCTACCAGGACGCCGACCTCCACTGGTGGGCCGACCGGATCCGCGAGTGGGAGGGTGCGGGCGTGGACGTCTACGCCTACTTCAACAACGACGGCGGCGGGAACGCGGTGCGTAACGCCCGGACCCTGCGCGCGATCCTCGGCCGCGGCTGATGCCGCGGGCCGCCCTGTGGCAGAGTGGTGGCATGGACACGGCTCCGCAGAACCCCGCCCAGGACACGGCCCGGCATAACAGCAAGGGCCACGACGCGTTGTCCGGAAGCCAGTTCTTCCGGCTGGCACACCGGCTGTCCGACGCGGTCAACGACGTCCGGATCCAGCTGGCCAGGCGCTGGAAATTCGTGCCCCAGACCATTGCGTACCAGGGCTACGGATCAACCACCCGGGTGCGCGTACTGGGGCGCGTGTTGCTGACGCAGAAGCCCCTTCCCGGGAGCAAGGCCGAACACGAAGCGAAGAACGGCAACCAGAACATCCGCGGCTGGCGGGCGTTCACGGGGGTGCCGCTGCAGTTCACCGACGTCGAAATCGCCATCGGCGACGTCGTCACCCACGTCACGGCGGACCGGGGCGGGCTGATCGACACCGAGGTGGACGTGCAGCTCTCCCCCGGCTGGCACACCGCAGTCCTGCGTGCCGAGGGAACCGAACCGGCGGAGGCACTGATCCAGGTAACCGCCCCCGGCGTGCAGTTCGGCATCGTGTCCGACATCGACGACACCGTCATGGTGACCGCCCTGCCCAGGCCCTTCCTGGCGTTGTGGAACACCTTCGTGCTCAGCGAGCGGGCGCGCATGGCCACACCGGGCATGGCGGTACTGCTGGACCGGCTCACCATCGAGCATCCTGAGGCCCCTGTCATCTACCTCTCCACCGGCCCGTGGAACGCCGCCCCTACGCTGGGCCGCTTCCTGAACCGCAACATGTACCCCAAGGGCGCGCTGCTGTTGACCGACTGGGGCCTGACCCAGGACCGCTGGTTCCGGAGCGGGCAGGACCACAAGCGCCGCAACCTGGAGCGGCTGGCCCAGGAATTCCCGGACATGCGCTGGCTTCTGATCGGCGACAACGGCCAGCATGACGAGGCCATCTACTCCGCCTTCGCCGCAGACCACCCGGACAAGGTGGCCGCGATCGCCATCCGGCAGCTGTCCGTCAGTGAGTCGGTCTTTGCCGGCGGCCACTCCGAGGACGGCGACCATACAACGTCCCGGGTACCGTGGATCTACTCCCCCGACGGCGCCGGCATCGCAAAGCAACTGGCCATGCTGGACCTGCTCCGGGGCTGACCCAGCCCTTCCGTTACTGGGCCCCGGCACCCAGGGGCGCACCGTCGTCGGGCGCTTCACTGCCCACCAGGCCGTTGCCGCCCGGCAGGTCGTCGCTGCCGACTTCCTGGTCAGTGTCCACCAGGTCCGGAACCAGCGCCTGGGCGATGGCTGCTCCTGCCGCCGCGGCCAGGTCGCGTTCCTCGATAAGCTCCTGGAACCAGAAATACGACGCCTTGGGCGTCCGCTCGAGCGTCTCGAAGTCCACGTGCAGGAGGCCGAAAGGCTGGTTGTAGCCGGCGGACCACTCAAAGTTGTCCAGGAACGACCACACGTAATAGCCGCGCAGGTCAATGGACTCGGCAACACCACCCGGAGCGGTGGCGCGAAGGGCGGTTTCGAGGTGGTCGGAGATGTACTTGAGCCGGCGCTCGTCCGGGATGAACCGGGTGTTGGTGGACTTGTCCCGGACGATGATGTCCTCGAAGCTCGCTCCGCCCTCGGTGATGATCACGGGCGGCAGGTTGGGGTACCGGTCTGCCATCTCCTTCAGTGCCACCGCCATGTACTCCGGCTTAACGGGCCAGCCGTAGGCCGTGATGTCCGCTTCCGGCCAGGTTTCGACGTGGAACGGCGTTGCGCCGCTGCCCGTTGCGCTGAGGTCGCTGCCCATGGCCTCCGCCATACTTGACGGCACGGTACCGCCGCCGGGGCCCGCCGCCACCTTGGTGGGCATGTAGTAGTTGAGCCCATAGAAATCCAGCGGCTGGGAAATGATCTCCAGGTCCTCTTCGGGGTGGTCGAAGGAGCTGAAGAACTTGGCTGCCCGGATCAGGTCCGGGTACTTGCCCGTGAGGACCGGGTCTGCGTATAGACGGTTCTGGCCCAGGTCCATCAGCCCGGCGCTGATCCTGTCCAGCGGGTTGATCGAGTTCGGCACCATGGGCGAGTACACGTTGGTCATGCCAATTTCCCCCGGCACCCTGGCGGCGCGCAGGGCCTGGACGGCGAGCCCATGCCCCAGCAACTGGTGGTGGACCGTGGGGAAGGCACCGAGGGCCAGCTCCTTGCCGGGCGAGTGCAGCCCGAATGCGTAGCCGTTGGCGCTGACGGTGGCCGGTTCATTGATGGTCACCCAGCGGGCCACCCTGTCCCCGAAGGCCTCCGCAACGAGGGCGGCGTACTCGCCCAGGCGGTAGGCGGTGTCGCGGTTCATCCAGCCGCCCGCCTCATCCAGCTCCAGCGGAGTGTCCCAGTGGTAGATGGTGGCCATGGGTGAGATCCCGTTGGCCAGGAGCTCATCCAGGAGCCGGTCGTAGAACGCCAGGCCGGTACGGTTTGCCGGCCCGGTGCCGCCGGGCTGGATCCGCGGCCAGGAGAAGGAGAACCGGTAGGAGTCGACGCCGAGCTGCTTCAGGAGTGCCACGTCCTGCGGCATCCGGTGGTAGTGGTCCGTGGCCACCACCGGGCTGTGGTCTTCCACGATCGCACCCGGCCGGGCAGCGAACCTGTCCCAGCCGGCGGGTCCGCGGCCGTCCTCGTCCAGCGCCCCTTCGATCTGGAATGCTGCGGTTGCGACGCCAAGCGTGAACCCCGGGGGGATGAGCGCTGCGAGGTCCTTGGCGGAGATGTGCATGTGGTCCAGCCTTTTGGTCACGGTGGTCAGGGGTACGTCCCAGAATGTCACAGCGGGGGGCGGCTGACGAGCAGCACCCTGCATCCGGTTCCGGCTGCTACTGCGAGCCGAACAGGAACTCCTTGGCGTGCGCCACTGCCTTGCGGAAGGCGTCATTGCGGAGGGTCACCAGGTGCTCCGTGTCGCCGTCGGACGGCTCAAGGTACCCGGTGTAGCCCGGCCGCAGCACCCAGATATCCCCCGCCGGCGGGAGGTAGAACACACCGAAGGAACGCTGCTGCCGCTCGTCCGCCGTCCACACCGGGACCACCGCCAGCGCTGCGCCGGTGGCAGGATTGATCCACTGCGCCCGCGGCAGCGGCTGTTCATGCGCTTCCGGATCCAGGAAAGGCGCGGTGCCCGCACCCCACCGCTGCTCGAAGCGCTCATGGAATGCAGGGATCAGGTGTGAGTCATAACGCCGCCACTCGCTCATGCAGTCTTCCGCCTCCTTGGCTGGTTGGCCCCGGGCCCCTGTCAGGACCAGGGTCCGCTTTCCCATCGCACCGGGGTGACACGGATGGTGTGTCCTGAAGGTCCGCCGGTGCCGCGGACTTTCCGGACCGGAATGATGGTGGGCTCCGCTGCGGCCAGTTTCCGGTCGTACTCAGCGCGGCGCCCTGGATCGCGCAGGACTGAGAATGCCTGCATGATCCGGAGAAGCACATCCTCCTGCGCGGGGGGTCCCACCGCCCCCTTGCCCCTGGTTGCCTGCCCGCTGCCCATATCGGGATGGTGGCTGCGCATGAGGGCACGGTAAGCATGGGAGATTTCCTGCCGGGTGGCATCCCGGCCCACACCGAGGATGGCGTAGTAATCAGGGACCTCACTCATCCCAGCCTCCTGTTTCCGCCGGCGCCCCCGCGGGTGGGCGGGGGTACCGGCGGGAAAACCGTGCCCTAGGTGCCGATCTCCTGCTTCCCGTGCTGCTGGGTCTCGATTTCGATCTTCCGCGGCTTGGCCTGCTCCGCCACCGGAATCCGCAGGGTGAGGACACCTTGGTCGTAACTGGCCTTGATCTTCTCGGTGTCCAGGGTGTCACCCAGGATGAGCTGCCGGCTGAAGACGCCGCGGGGGCGTTCCGAAGCCACCAGTTCCACGTTGGGTTGCGTGGGATCCTTGCGCTCGGCCCGCACCGTCAGGACGTTCTTTTCGACGTTCAGGTCCAGGGACTCCACCTTCACGCCGGGAAGGTCGAACGCGACCACGAATTCGCCGTCTTCCTGCCAGGCGTCCATAGGCATGGCCGCCGGGCGTGCAGCGGTTCCAAAGACCTGCTGCGTGAGCCGGTCCAGCTCACGGAACGGGTCGGTACGCATCAACATCATTTCCCACTCCTTCGGCTTCCAAGTGTTGATCTGCGTCTACCCAGCACCGCCTAATCTATGGTGATGGATATAGATTTTTTATAGCACTCGTGGGAAACTGAAGCAAGGCAGCTGACAGGAGTTTTTGGGAGGGAAATATGGCAGATCCGGACGCAGGAAAAGCCGTCCGTTCGCCAGGGTCACGGGCGCTGTATGCCATCTCGGTGGCGGCCGAGCTGACCGGGACCGGCCAGCAGAACATCAGGCTGTATGAGACCAAAGGCCTGCTGACGCCATCACGGACGGCCGGCGGAACACGCCAGTACAGCGACGATGACATCGCCGTACTGATGCGCATCGGCCAACTCCTCGAAGAGGGACTGAACCTGGCAGGCGTTGCCAAGGTCCTGGAACTGGAGGCGGCGAACATGAAACTGCACCGTGCCCTCAAGCGCGCCAGGTCGCGGCAGCAGTAAGCCGGGCCGCTTCAGCGGTGCCCCTCGCAGCTATCCCCAACTGCCGGTTACTCGCGGGGCAGTTCGGCCTTCGACAGTTCTCCGGTGACCGGCTCGCCCGGAATCCTCGCTGTCCGCCAGGTATCGAGCGCGATGACCCCGCCGAGGATAAGCAGCGACAGCGAGAAGGACGCGAGCGCATCCGTGGTCCAGTGATATCCCAGGTACAGCCGGCTGACGATGGCCAGGAAGATTCCGATGCCGGCGCCGACGAATCCAAGCACCGCCGCCCGCCGGTTCCGGCGACGGGAAAAGATCAGGTAGGCCCCCACCAGCAGGAAGTCGCAGGCACCCAGGACATGCCCGGACGGGAATGAGAAGGTCTGGTCCGCCCCGAAGAGCATCTGGTCCACTGGCGGCCGGGAGCGCTGGACGATATGCAGGATGATCTGCGAAACGATGACCCCGGTCAGCATGGCGGACGCGAGCAGGATGGGCCGCCACGCGTGCTTGGCCGCGAATCCCCAGACCAGGATCACCACCAGGACGATGATGGGCAGTGCGATGGGGCCAAACAGCACCGCCAGGAAGATCATGACGGCTGTGAGGGCGCCTGAACGCGTTGTCAGCAGCGCTTCGCGCACCGGGGCATCGACAACAGAAATGCCGTCAGCCTGCACCACGCTGACCAGGATGGCGATGAAGAGGGCCAGCCCCACCACGGCCAGGATGACGGATGCGCGGTAGAGGCGCCGCCGGTCTGCAGGGTCCACATACCGTTCCTCAACCACGAACTTCTCGTGGAAGGCATGCCACCTGCCGGTATTCTGTTCCGTGACTGCGGACCCTGCTGATTTCTGTGCCACTGTGCTGCCCGTCCCTATGCCGCGGTGAACGCGTGCCGTGATGATTGCCTAGGCTGAAGATTATCCCGGGAACGGACCAATCACTCCATCACGCGGTCAGAACGATCCGGTGGTGAACTGCCAGCTGCGGCTTGCGAGGGGGTTGCCCGCGAGGTCGCGGATGCCGGCTGCTCCCCCGGTCAGCGTCAGCGTATAGCGGGTCTTGGCGGCCAGGGGTTCCTGCGGGTCCAGGATCCACTGGTTGGTGGTTCCGTTGCGGTAGACGGTTGCTGCCACGATGCTTCCGGTGGCGGCGTTCTTCAGGGTGAAGGTGCTGGTGCCCACGCCCTGGACTGCCTCGCTGAAGGTGGCGCTGGCGTTGCTGCTTCGGCGGACCAGGAGGGCATTGCTGCCGGGTGAGTAGCTGGTGACAGTGGGTGCCGGGCCTGTGGTGAACGACCAGCTGGTTGTAACCAGCGGCGTGCCTGCCGCATCCCGGATTGCCGAGCTTCCGCCCACCAGGGTGGCGGTATAGGTTGCGTCGGCGGCCAGGGTGGCAGCCGGATCAAGCGTGGCCGTCCTGGTGGTGGAGTTGTACGTGACGGCAGCCGCGATGGTGCTGCCTGCCGCGTTCCTGAGGACGAAGGTTCCTCCGGAGACGCCCTGGACATCGGTGCTGAACGTAGCTGCCACGTTGCTTCCCGTGGCCACTGCCGTGGCGTTCGCAGCGGGCGATACAGCGCTGGCCGTCGGGGCAGGGACCGGGGCAGGAGCGGGGGCGGTTGCGCCCGTTCCGGTATACAGCAGGCGGTTCGGGGTGCCCGTGGTGGCGCCGCTGATCACGCCGGACGTGGCGTTGGAGACCAGCGCCGCGGCAACGTCGGCCGGGGCCAGGGCCGGGTTTTGCGACAGCAGCACGGCGGCGGCGCCGGTGGTGTGGGGGGCGGCCATGGAGGTTCCGGACATGGATGCCGTGGCAGTGGTGGAGGTGTAGTAGTCGGAGGTGATGCCGACGCCGGGCGCGTAGAGGTCTACGCAGGATCCGAAGTTGGAGAACGATGCCTGTTTGTCGCCCGAGTCGCTGGCCGCGACCGTGACGGCGCCGGGGACGCGGGCGGGCGAACCGGTGCAGGCATCCATGGCGGAGTTGCCGGCCGCGACAACCGTAGTCACGCCGTCGTTCAGGACCGCCTGGATGGCGCTGTCCACGGTGCTGCTGGCGGCTCCGCCTAGGCTGAGGTTGGCGACAGCGGGTGTTCCGGCGGCGTGGTTGGCCGCGATCCAGTCCAGGCCGGCGACGACGTCGGAGTTGTAGCCGGATCCGCTGCAGTCGAGAACCCTCACCGGCACCAGGGTGGCGCTCTTGGCGATCCCGTAGGTGGCCCCGGCGACAGTGCCGGCTACGTGGGTTCCGTGGCCGTTGCAGTCCGTGGTGCCGTTGCCGTCCGCCACCGCTGTCCAGCCGGCAGCCACCCGGCCGCCGAAGTCGGTGTGCGCGGCCAGGATGCCCGTGTCCACCACATATGCGGTGACTCCCGCGCCGGCGGCGGTCCAGGAGTAGGAGCCGGAGAGGGGAAGGGCCCGCTGGTCTGACCGGTCCAGTCCCCAGGGGGCTGGCTGCTCGGTGGCCGAGACCTTGACGGGGGCGTCGGGCTCCACGGACAGCACCTTCCCGGATTTGGCAAGGGCTGCTGCCTGGGCAGGGTTGGCGGTGACGACGGCGCCGCGGATCGTATGCTCGAAGGTACGGCCGACGGCGAGGCCCTGGCCGCGCAGTCCGGACACCTCTGCGGCCACGTCGGCAGTGGCGGCGTACTGGATGATGTAGCGGCCGGTTGGGCTGCCGGAATCGCCGGGCACCGCTGGGGCAGCGGCTGCGGGCAGGGACACCGCGGAAAGGGCGGTTGCGGAGAGCAGGGCCGTGAGGACGGGCGGCACGAAGGATCGGGTACGAATTTTGGGGGTCCTTGAGGTAGCGGGGCGGGCCGGCCGGGACGGGCAAATCCACCCCGGTTACCGGCAACCTGTTGGCTGTACCAAAAGGATAGGAGCCGGAAGCGCACTGCTTCCGGCTCCTTGGATGATCCTGTGCCAACCCTTGGCGATTCCTGCGGGCCGGCGTTTTTGACCGCTTATTCCTGGCTTTCGGCACCGCCGCCGGTGGTGCCCGCTCCTTCCGGCACGTGGTTCCGCCAGCTGTGCTCGGGCTCGAAGCCGAGGAGGCGCCGCGCCTTGTCGATGGACAGCATGGTCTCGTGCTCGCCCAGTTCCTTGGTGACCTTGACCGCGGGGAAGACCTCGGCGGCAAGGCTGGCGCTGGACCGGCTCATCACCGTATCCGCATTGGCAATGATGAAGGCCTCGAATCCCGGCTTGGCGTTCTCCAGGGCCCGCACCACGGCCTGGGCGCCGTCGCGGCCGTCGATGTAACCCCACAGGTTCCACTTCCGCAGGGTCGCGTCCGCATCGAACGAGGGGAACCGGGCATAGTCGGCCTCGTCCATGACGTTGGAGAAACGCAGGCCGGTGATGCTGAGTTCGGGGTCCCACCGCGTCATCTCCACGGCCATCTGCTCCTCCAGCCGCTTCACCAGCGAGTAGGTGCTCTCCGGCCGCGGCGGGTATTCCTCATCCACCGGAATGTAGGGCGGATCGATGTCGAACGGCAGCCCCAGGACTGTCTCGCTGGACGCGTAGACGACCTTCTTGATGCCGGCGCGCCGCGCCGCCTGGAAGACGTTGTAGGTGGACAGCATGTTGTTCTCGAACGTGGCTGCGTCCGGCAGGATACCCGGGGCGGGGATGGCTCCCAGGTGGACGACGGCGTCGAACCCCTCATGCCGGTCATCCACGCCCAGGAGTGCATCCACAACCTGGCCGTAGTTGCGCAGGTCGACCACCAGCAGGCCCGGATTCCGGTCCCCTGCCCGGTCCAGGTTGAGGACCTGGTGCCCGTCCCCGGTGAGCCGGCGCACTACATGGCGCCCAAGTTTTCCGCTTCCGCCAGTAACGGCAATTCTCATCAGTGGTTCCTTCTGTTGGGTCAGCGTTTCACGTGCGGTGCTTGGGTCAGGCCGGCGGCCGGGGAGAGGCCAGGAACTTTTCGACGGCGGCGATCGCCCAACCCGTGATCTCCCCCGGGTCGCCGCTGCCGTTGACGGACACCAGGATGCCCCGGCGCGCGTACACCGAGACTACTTCATGGGTTTCCCGGTGGTAGAGGTCAAGGCGGCGACGGAAGACGTCCACGGTGTCGTCAGTCCGTCCCTGCTCGAGTGCCCGCCGGCGCATGCGCTGTTCCAGTTCCGCGTCGGGCGCTTGCAGCTCAATGACAACATCCAGGCTGCAGCCCTGCGAGGCGAGCATGGTGTCCAGTTCTGCCGCCTGCGGCGCGGTGCGGGGGTAGCCGTCCAGCAGGAACCCCTGGCGGACATCATGGTCCAGGAGTCGGTCCTTGACCAGGGCGTTGGTGAGGTGGTCCGGGACGAACTGTCCGCCGTCGAGATAGCCTGCAGCCTGGTTGCCAAGCTCCGTCTCCCGGGCGACGTTGCTCCGGAAGATATCCCCGGTGGAAACGGCAGGAACTCCGAAGTGGCGGGCCAGGTGTTCGGCCTGCGTCCCCTTGCCGGAGCCCGGCGGACCGATGATGAGAAGCCTGGTCATGCTCATGTCCTTCCCCCACGGCGGGTCCCGCTTCATTCTGCCCGCTGCCGCGCTTCGGCACCAGCCTCCGGCAGGAACGGGCGGGCCGGTGTGACGCCTTCCTGCCTGTGCGGTTGTATATACTCTGGTTATCGGTTTAGCAGCAGGCCGTTGGAAAGTTCGTCGATCCAGCGACCATCACCGGCCCCCTGCCCAGCAGCGGGGTGTGGGTGCGTTGCGGGCTCGTTTTGACCTGAGCGAATGGCACCAGAAAACCGTGGCCAGCGAGTCAACAGCAAAAACCGATACATCCGTTAGTGAACACCTGCATGAACTGGTCCTCAACAGCTCCGATGTTGAGGACTTCCTCAATGAGCTGGCGCGGGTGTCCGCGCGCAATCTCTCCGAGCCGGGCGATGAGATGCTGTGCGCCATCACCCTGCTCCGGCAGCGGAAAGCTGCCACCGTCGCCAGCAGCAGCGAGGAAGCGACGTCCCTAGGGCGGCTGGAACACCGGTTCTCCGAGACCCCAGGCGTGACGGCTTCCACTTCCCAGGAGACTGTCCACGCTCCCGACCTTGCCCAGGACGACCGGTGGCCGGATTATGCCGCCGCCGTGGCCGGCCACGGGGTCCGTTCCGTCGCAGCGGTTCCGTTCCGGCTGGAGGGGGAAACCAAGGCGGCGCTGCTGCTGTATTCCCGCCGCCCCCATCGTTTTGAAGGCCGTGTGCTGGAGTTTGCCGAGGATTTCGTGCGGCAGACATCGCTGGCACTCAGGCTTGCAGTGCGGTTTGCGCACTACAGCGAGACGGCAGCGAACCTCCGCGCCACGTTGGAGTCCCGGACCGTTATCGACATGGCAGTGGGCATCATCATGGCGCAGAACCGGTGCAGCCAGCAGGACGCGTTCGAGATCCTGCGGACGGCCTCCAGCACCCGGAACACCAAGCTGCACGAGGTGGCGGCCGCAGTGGTCAACGCCTTGGGGCAGGGCCCGGCGCGGACACACTACGACGGCTAGGCGGAAAATCCCCGCCGCTTCCAAGGCGCCGGTAGACTGGTGCCAACTTTTCGCCGGGGGGCTTGATGGAACAGCAGCGTGTTTGCCTTGTCGTGGAAGACAACGACGATATCCGTGGACTGATTGCCGTGGTCCTCTCGCGCGCCGGCTTCGAGGTGCGGGCAGTGGGCACGGGCGCGGAGGGCATTGCCGCCGCTGCTGATCCCGCCATTTCCCTGGTCACCCTGGACCTTGGCCTGCCGGATATGGACGGGCATGTGGTGGCCCGGGCCATCCGTGCCCTCAGCGAGGCTCCCCTGCTGTTCCTGTCGGCCCGGTCCGAGGAAGATGACATCCTGGCCGGCATGGCATCGGGTGCGGCCGCCTACCTCACCAAACCGTTCCGGCCAACCGAACTCAAGGAGCTCGCTCTGCAGCTGTGCCCTGCGGTTGTTGAGGCGTCCCCTGCCTCGCCACCGCCTCTTTCCGCGGCGCCGGTATCTCCGCTTCCTGTCTCACAGGAGTAGCACATAGCGGGCACATCCTGCTGCTAAGTTGGCCGCCTAGAAATGAGGCATGACACCTCAGCAGCGACCAACACGTAAACCCGGACGCGTCCGGAAGGCGGTTACGGCGGGGGCCGTGGCTCTGACGCTCTCAGCCGGCGGGGCCACCGCGTGGGCCCTTGACCGGTTTGTGGTTCCACACGTCGAAATTTCCGATGTCTCTGCCTACCAGGCAAGCCAGGGCGGGACGACGGCGGCGGCCACCTCCGCTGCCTCGAGCGGCACCACCGAAGCGGTCACCACAGACTCCTCCTATGTCTCCGGCACCTCGAACATCTCGATTTCCAAGGTGACCACGGGCAGCGGCGACAGTACCGTCACCTACTACGTGGCCGACGTCGTACTGACGGATGCCACCGTCCTGCAGTCCGCTTTCGCCAACAACAGCTTTGGCGAGAACATCACCGAAAACACGTCCGCCATCGCGGCCGACAACAACGCCATCTTCGCCATCAATGGCGACTACTACGGCTTCCGCGACACCGGGATCGTCATCCGCAACGGTGTGGTGTTCCGCGACGCCGGTGCCCGCCAGGGCCTGGCCTTCTACCGTGACGGCACCGTCAAGGTCTACGACGAGACCACCACCACAGCTGCCCAGCTGGTGGCCGACGGCGTCTGGAACACCCTGTCATTCGGGCCGTCCCTGCTGGACAACGGCGGGATCGCGGCCGGCATTGAAGACGTGGAAGTGGACACCAACATCGGCAACCACTCCATCCAGGGCGAACAGCCCCGCACCGCGGTCGGGGTCATCGACCAGAACCACCTGGTATTCGTGGTGGTGGACGGCCGCAGCCCCGGCTACAGCGCCGGCGTGACCATGACGGGACTGGCCGAAATCATGCAGGGCCTGGGCGCCACCACGGCGTACAACATTGACGGCGGCGGCTCGTCCACCATGTACTTCAACGGTGACCTGGTGAACAACCCGCTGGGCCAGGACAAGGAACGCGCCACCTCCGACATCCTCTACATCGGGCAGTAGGGCGTGCCATGGTCATCCTGATCCCCGCCTACGAGCCGGACCGGCATCTTCCCGCCCTGGTGCGTTCCATCCGGAACGCCGCACCCCACGCCGGCATCGTGGTGGTGGATGACGGCAGCGGCCCCGCCTACAGGGAGGTATTCGAGGATGTGAAGTCCCTGGGGTGCCACGTGGTCAGTTACGCCCGGAACCACGGAAAGGGCTTTGCCCTCAGGACCGGTTTTGGGTTCATCGCCGACAATCTGCCGGGACAGGACATCGTCTGCGCGGACAGCGACGGGCAGCACGCCGTGGCGGACATCCTCCGCGTGTGGCAGCGGCTTCGGGAGAACCGGGACGTGGAATGGGGCCTGTCCACCATGGTGCTGGGCGGCAGGGCCTTCACGGGAGCCGTCCCGGCCCGCAGCCGGCTCGGCAACACTGCCACCCGGCTGTTGTTTGCCCTGGCCACCGGCGAGCGCATCCCCGACACCCAGACCGGGCTCCGGGGCTACCCGGCCGCCATGCTCCCGTGGCTCCGCTCGGTCCGTGGCGACCGGTACGAATACGAATTGAACCTGCTGCTCGAGGCGAAGAACAACGGCTACGCCATCGAGTCCGTGGACATTGCCACGGTCTACCTGGACAACAACTCCGGTTCACACTTCCGCCCCCTGGCCGACTCCCTGCGGATCTATGCGCCCCTGCTGAAGTTCCTGGCCTCCTCCTTCACAGCCTTCCTGGTGGACACCGTGGTGTTCGTCCTGCTCACGGTGGCCGTCGACTCCCTGCTGCTGGCGGTGGTCGGGGCCCGTGCGGTGAGCTCCGCGGTTAACTTCCTGGTCAACCGGACCCTGGTGTTCCAGCACGGCCGGGACAAGCGCGCCCGCTCTGCAGCCCTGCGCTACTTCGGCCTGGTGGCAGTGCTGCTGGCTGCCAACGTTGGGCTTATCCGGGCCCTTGAAGCCGTGGCCGTCCCGGCGCTCCCCGCCAAGATCATCGCCGAAGCCACGCTGCTTGCCGTCAGCTTCGCCGTCCAGCAGCGCTTCCTGTTTGCCGCTGAAGCCGGCGACGGGACACGCGCACGACGCCGTACTCATATTTCCGCCTAGGGCCCGGCACAGCAGCCGCACAGTCTGGCCGGGCATCGTCGATACCAGCTCATCGTTACCACCCGGAGAAACCACATGAACACGCTTCTTTTCATCACTGCCGACCTCGCAGCCATCAGCATCCTCACCTTCGCCCTGTACCTTCGCCGGCACCGCCGCAGGGACCTGGTGGTGTCCTACCTGGGCATGAACGTGGGCGTCCTGGCTGTGGCCACGGCACTCTCCGGATCCGCCGCGGGCCTGGGTCTGGGCCTGGGACTCTTCGGGGTCCTGTCGATCATCCGGCTCCGTTCCACCGAGCTGGCCCAGCATGAAGTGGCCTACTACTTCTCCGCGCTGGCCCTGGGCCTGATCGCGGGCCTGGGCATCGAGCCGCTGTGGCTGACCGCTTCCCTGATGGGGCTGATCCTGCTGGTGATGTTCGTGGGCGACCACCCGCGCGTCCTGCCCGCCTACCGCCACCAGACAGTCATCCTGGACCGTGCCATCTCCGAGGACGGCGAGCTGTATGCCCGTCTGGAGGAGGTCCTGCATGGCAGGGTCCACTCCGCCACTATCTCCGAACTGGACCTGGTCAACGACAAGACCGTTGTGGACGTCCGGTTCGCCTACTCCCCCGCTGTTCTTCCCGCAGCGCCCGCCGCCCACGCCATGCGCGCAGCCGAACGCCTCCACGCAGGTGCCGCATGAGATCCCTGGTTCCTGCCGCCGTCGGACAGCTCCAGTTCCTGCCGCCCGTCAGCCTGGCGGAACTCAACGCGGAAGCCGCGCTGCAGACCCGCGTGGACCGGAAATACATCGTCCCGCTGGAACTCGCCGGCCAACTCCTGGCCTCCGCAGGCACGGAGATGCGCGTGCTGGACATGGAGGGGGCCCGCAGCTTCGCCTACGACTCCGTGTACTTCGACACGCCGGAGCTGGACAGCTACCTGCTGGCAGCGCACGGCCGCCGCCGCCGCTACAAGATCCGCACCAGGACCTACGTGGACAGCGCCGCAAGTTTCCTGGAGGTCAAAACCGAGGGGTCCCGCGAGGCAACGGTGAAGGAGCGCATCCCCTACCTGCCCGGGGACCGCTCCCGGTTGACCCCTGAAGGGATGGCCTATGTCCGCGGGACCCTGACCGCCTCCGGAACGGCAGTCCCGGAGCGGCCGTTGGACCCCGTACTGGAGACCCGCTACCGGCGGACCACGCTCTACCTGCCGGATTCGGGCAGCCGGGCCACCATCGACACGGACGTGACATGGCAGCGTCCGGGGCACCGGCCCTGGATCCTCCATGGCGCCGTCATCCTGGAAACAAAGTCGGGCTCCACGGCCGGCCCGTTGGACCGGCACCTTTGGGCAGCCGGTGTCCGGCCCACGCGGATCTCGAAATTCGCTACCGGCATGGCAGCCCTCCGTCCAGGCCTTCCCGCCAACCGCTGGCACCGGACCCTGCTCCGCATGGCACTCCAGCCCGCGCCGCACGCCGCCTGACCAGCCCAAACAACGCCGCCCGCTGCTTCAACAACCTCTTGCTGCACGAAGACCTTGAAGGAAACCCCATGAAAAAGCTTCGCTCGTACTTGTCCGTGGCCGCCTTGGCCCTCTCACTTGGCCTGGCCGGCTGTTCCACGGCCGGCACGACGGCCGGTACCTCGGCCGGTGCCGGCACTTCGTCCACGGCCGCAGCCGGCGCCACGGCCGCCGTTGCCCTGGACACCCTCGCTCAGGACACCCACTTCGACGCCAACGACCTCACATGGGACGCCGCCAGCGAAGTGGGCGTGGCACTGGCGGACGGCGCCAGCAATGTCTCCTCCGGCTCATCCGATGCCGTGAAGGTGGACGGCGACACCATCACCATCAGCGCGGCAGGCACCTATCGGCTCAGCGGCTCCCTTGCCAACGGCCGCATCGTGGTGGCCGCCGGCGACAAGGACACCGTCCGCATCATCCTGGACGGCGCAACCATCACGAGCACGGACGGGTCCCCGTTCGTGGTCCAGAGCGCCGACGAGGCCATCCTCTACCTGGCCGACGGCACCTCGAGCGCCCTGAGCGACGCTTCCAGCTATGCGGACCAGGGCACCGACGCCCCCAACGCCACCCTCTACTCCAAGGCCGACCTGACCATCGCCGGCAGCGGGTCCCTCACCGTGGCCGGCAACTTCAACGACGGCATCGCTTCGAAGGACGGGCTGGTCCTCGCATCCGGAAACGTGACAGTGAAAGCGAAGGACGACGGGATCGTGGGCAAGGACTACGCCGTCCTGCTGGACGGCGCCTACCAGGTGACCGCCGGGGATGATGGCTTCAAGTCCGACAATGACCAGGATGCGGACCGCGGCTGGGTACTGGTCAACGGCGGCAGCCTGGACGTCTCTGCAGCGGACGACGGGGTCAAGGCTTACAACACACTGACCATCGCCGGCGGAACAACCACCGTGGCCAAGTCGGAGGAAGGACTCGAGGCCCAGCACATCGTGGTGTCCGGCGGCACCACCGCCGTCACATCCAACGACGACGGCGTGAACGCCTCCGGCGGTTCCTCCACCTCCTCCGGCGGCGGAATGGGCGGAGGCATGGAGGTGGGCGACTACAGCGTGGACGTCACCGGCGGCCTGCTGACCATCAACTCCACCGGCGACGGCCTCGACTCCAACGGCAACGCCAGCATCTCCGGCGGCACCGTGGTGGTCAACGGCCCCACCGCCAACAACAACGGGGCCCTGGACGTCAATGGCGAGCTGACGGTCACCGGCGGAACCGTCGCTGCCGCCGGAAGCTCTGGCATGGCGGTGGCTCCCAGCGGCTCCTCCACCCAGTCCGGCGTCCAGGTGACCTTGGGCTCGTCGGTTCCGGCCGGTACCGTCATCCAGCTCGCCGACTCCTCCGGCACAGTGGTTGCCGCATTCACCACCACCAAGGCCACCGCCTCGCTGGTGTTCTCCTCACCGGAGATCGTCCAGGGCCAGCAGTACACGGTCTACACCGGAGGCACGGCTGACGGCGGCGCCGGGCTGGGACACGGCGCCCTCGACGGAGCCAAGCAGGTGGGCACCGCCACCGCGGGCGAGTACACCGCATCGCAGGGTCCGGGAGGTGGCGGCGGACCGCGCTGGTAATCATGCAAACACGAACGGCGACGGCGGGATCCCGCCGTCGCCGTTCATGTTCCGGTTTACTGCTTTGAGAGGAAGCCGAGCAGTGCCTCGTTGACTTCCGCGGCGTGCGTCCACAGCAGCCCATGCGGGGCGCCTTCAATCTCCACATATTCAGCGCGCGGCAGCGCCTTGGCAAAGAGGCGGCCGGTGGAGTCGATGGGCAGGATGTTGTCCGCGGTGCCGTGCACGATCAGCGCCGGGACATCGATCTTGGGGATGTCCTGGCGGAAGTCGGTGAGCCAGGTGGGCTGGGCGGCCACGGAGGCAGTGGCCCCCGCGCCGGTGGCCAGGTTCCAGCCGGCGTTCATCACTTCCTGGCTCAGGCGCGGGGTGCCCAGGAACGTGTCGGAGTTGTAGAAGTTCTTGAAGAATTCGGTGAAAAAGGCGTAGCGGTCCGCCGTGACTGCTTCCAGAAGGCCGTCGAACACCTCCTGGGGGACGCCGTCGGGGTTGTCATCGGTCTTGAGCAGGTAGGGCTCCAGGGAACCAAGGAACGCTGCCCGGGCCACGCGGGCGGAGCCGTAGGTGCCCAGGTAGCGGCCCACCTCGCCGGTGCCCATGGAGAAGCCCACCAGCGCTACGTCATTCAGGTCCAGGGTGGTCAGCAGGCTGTTGAGGTCCGCCGCGAAAGTGTCGTAGTCATAGCCCTCGGTGGGCTTGCTGGACTTGCCAAAACCGCGTCGGTCATAGGTGATGACCCGGTAGCCGGCTGCCAGCAGCGCCGCAGTCTGCTTTTCCCAGGATGATCCGTCCAGGGGGTAGCCGTGGATCAGCACGACGGGCTGGCCCGAGCCGTGGTCCTCGTAGTAGAGCTCGATATCAGTGCTGTTCTCAGTACCTACGGTGATGAAAGCCATCGGGGGTGATTCCTTTCGAGACTTACCAAGCGGGAGGCAGGGCGCCCTGCCCGTGCACTTCCTACTCTAGGGGCGCCCGGGGCATGCGACGACGCCGGGAACCATGGCGGCCGCAGGGCAGGATGCGCCGCCCGGTGCAGCTGTGACATTATATGCGCATGAATGCAGATACGAACGGTTGCTCGCTGGGGGCCGACAGCCAATACGTGGAACTGGCCGTGGAGGTCTTTGCCATGTTGGCCGACGCCACCAGGGTGCGGATCATCCTGGCCCTCCGGGACGGCGAGATGGCGGTGGGCGCGCTGGCGGATGTGGTGGGCAAGTCCCCCGCGGCAGTGTCGCAGCACCTGGCCAAGATGCGCCTGGCAAGGATGGTCTCCACCCGCCAGGACGGAACCCGGGTGCTCTACCGGCTCGAGAACGAGCATGCCCGCCAGTTGGTGGCCGACGCCATCTTCCAGGCCGAGCACGCCCTTGGCGGAGAGCCGGCCCACCACCGCGCACAGCACCACCAGTTGCAGGGGAACGCCTCATGACCGGGCCGCACCGGGAGTCCACGCACCCGCACAGCCATCCCCATGACGACCACGGCCACGACCACCCCCATGACGACGACGGCCACAACCACGACCACGGCCACCAGCACGGTCATGACCACGACCATAGCCACGACCACCAGCACGGCCACGGCCACCGGCATCATTCCGGCTTCAAGGGCTGGCTGTTCGAGCTGTTCGTGCCGCATACGCATGACGCCGCTGATTCGATCGACGACGCCATGGAGGCCAGCGCCGAGGGCATCCGGGCCTTGAAGATCAGCATGTTTGTCCTGCTGGCCACCACGGTGCTGCAGTTCCTCGTGGTCCTGTTCAGCAGTTCGGTTGCCCTGCTCGCGGACACCATCCACAATTTCTCGGATGCCCTGACCGCGGTGCCGCTGTGGATCGCCTTCATTATGGGCCGCAGGGCCGCCACCCGCCGGTACACCTACGGCTACGGCAGGGCCGAGGACCTGGCTGGCCTGTTCATCGTGGCGGTGGTGGCCCTTTCCGCCGTCGTGGCTGGCTGGCAGTCGGTGGACCGGCTGGTCCATCCGCAGCCGCTGCAGAATCTGGGCTGGGTCATGGCTGCGGGGCTGATCGGCTTCGCCGGCAATGAAGCCGTGGCCATTTACCGCATCCGGGTGGGCCGCAGGATCGGTTCCGCGGCGCTGGTGGCTGACGGCGTGCACGCCCGCACTGACGGCTTCACCTCGCTGGCCGTGGTGATCGGCGCCGTCGGAGTCATGCTCGGTTTTCCGCTCGCGGACCCGGTTGTGGGCCTGCTCATCTCGGCCGCCATCGTCGTGCTGCTCTGGGGCACCGTCCGCAGCATCGGCCGGCGCCTCATGGACGGCATCGAACCGGACCTGGTGGAACGCGCCGAGGCCGCACTGGCCGGGACGCCCGGCGTCCTTGCGGTGCAGAACCTGCAACTGCGCTGGTCCGGGCACCGGCTGCAGGGCTCGGCCCTGCTCCACGTCGCCGATACCGGGTTGTCGCAGGCGGAGGAGGTCGTCCACCACGCCGACCACCGGCTCAGGCACGCACTGCCCAAGCTGGACCACATGTTGCTGGCCCCCGCCACCACAACGCGGCGCTGACAGGCCTTAAACGCAGGAGTGACCCTGCCGGACAGCGCCGGCAGGGTCACTCCTCGTTGCAGTACCTGGTGTCAGGCGCGGGCAGCCTTTCCAGGCAGCGCAAGCTTGAAGACCTTTGCCCAGGAGGAGCCGACCTGCTTCAGCAGCGGCCCAGTGGTGTACTTCAGGCCGTACCGCTGGCAGATCTCGCGGACCCGGGGCGCCACCTCGGCGTACCGGTTCGAGGGCAGGTCCGGGAAGAGGTGGTGCTCGATCTGGTGTGAGAGGTTGCCCGTCATCAGGTGCATGAACTTCGAGCCCGAGATGTTTGCTGAGCCGATCATCTGGCGGACGTACCAGTCACCGCGGGTTTCGCCGTCCACCATTTCCTCGGTGAAGGTGTCGGTTCCTTCCGGGAAGTGGCCGCAGAAGATCACCGCGTGTGCCCAGACGTTGCGGATGGCGTTGGCTGCGATCGTGCCGAAGAGGGCCTGCTTCGCGGACCCGGTGAGCATGGCGACCGCCGGGGTTGCTGCATAGTCCTTGGTGAACTGGGTGACAACCTTCTTGCCGAGCGCCTTGAGGTCCTTGTGCAGGGCCTCCTTGGACTTGGTGCCTTCCTTGTACTCGGTCAGCTCGAGGTCGTAGATGGCAATGCCCCATTCGAAGATGGGGGCCAGGACAGCGTTGAACAAGGGGTTGGCCAGGTTGATGGGCTTCCACGGCTGGTTCTCGTCCATGCGGAGCAGGTTGTATCCGACGTCGTTGTCCTTGCCGACGACGTTGGTCCAGCGGTGGTGCAGGTCGTTGTGCGTGTGCTGCCAGGACCGCGACGGCGTGACAAAGTCCCATTCCCAGGTGGTGGAGTGGATATCGGGATCGCGCATCCAGTCCCACTGGCCGTGCAGGATGTTGTGGCCCAGTTCCATGTTCTCCAGGATCTTGGCCAGGCTCAGCAAGGTGGTGCCGGTGACCCAGGCAGCCTTGTTCTTGCTGACCAGGAGGGCGGCCCGGCCGGAGATCTCGAGCCCGCGCTGGATCTTGATCATCCGGCGGATGTAGGCGGCATCCTCGGCGCCCCGCTTGGCCAGGACCTCGTCCCGGATGGCGTCGAGCTCGCGGCCCAGCTCCGCTACCTGCTCGTCGCTGAGGTGCGCGGCGGCCGGCGGCCGGACGGTGGGGCTGCCCGATTCGGCGAGCTTCCCGGGGCGCGTTCTCGAGCTTCCCGCGGGGGTGACCTTGGTAGGTGTGATTACAGACATTCCGTGGTGCTCCTCAGATTTCGAGGTTTACGGGTCCGGCGGCTGCCGAGACACACGTTTGGATCAGTTGGCCGGGTTCGCCATGGATTTCCCCGGTACGCAGGTCCCGGACCTGCCCGGCAAGCAGCGGTGTGAGGCAGCTGTGGCAGATGCCCATCCGGCAGCCGCTGGGCATCAGCACCCCGGCGTCCTCACCGACGTCCAGGATGGGGGTGTCGCCGTCGGCCTGCACCTCGCGGTCGGAGGCTTCGAAGGTGACCAGGCCGCCGTCGTGCCCTACGCCCGCGTTGAACGTGGTGTTGAAGCGCTCGATCATCAGGTTGCCGGGGTCGCCGGCCACGGCGACGTCGGAGCCGGGAGCCTTGGCGGTCAGTGCCCGCTTCCAGAGCGCCTCGGCGTCGTCCAGGAAACTGTCCGGACCGCAGGCGTAGGCTGCCCGTTCCTTCCAGTCGGGGCAGATCGCGTCCAGTTCCCTGGTGCTGGAGAAGTCCATGCGGCCCTGCTCGCCGGTGTACCAGTGCGCCAGCCGGAAGTTGGGGAACTGGTCCGCGAGCTCGGCCAGCTCCTCGCGGAACAGGCTGTCATCCGGGGTGCGGGCCGAGTGGACCAGGACGACGTCGGCATCCGGGCGGCGGGGAACGAGCGTACGGATCATGGACATCACCGGGGTGATGCCGCTGCCCGCGGTGACCATGAGCAGGGGGCGCGGGTGCTCAGGAAGCACGAAGTCGCCCTGGGGCGGGGCCAGGAACAGCACGTCCCCGGGCTTCGTGGTGCGCACCAGCGTGCCGGACACGGCGCCGACATCGGTGACGGTGATGGCCGGGTCCTTGCCGGCGGGAGCGCTGAGGGAGTAGGAGCGCCAGTGGCGGACACCGTCGAGTTCGACGCCGATGCGGGCCCACTGGCCTGCCAGGTGCGCCTTCCAGCCACGGCCGGGGCGGAAGAAAATTGTGGCCGACTGGGCGGTCTCCTGGACCACCCGGGTGACCACGCCGCGCAATTGCCGGGCCGAGTAGACAGGGTTGAACAGCGCCAGGATATCTTCGGGCGCCAAAGGGGTAGTGAGCACTGAGGCCGCCTGGGCCAGCTGTCGTAGCCGGATCATACGGGTAAGCCTAGAGCGGTGCGAGCCATATTTCTCTCTCTCCGTCATATGACCGTTCCGCAGTCACACGCTAGTTGGTGGGCGCGAAGCCCCCACGCCGCACTCTTAAGAGTAACGGTTCGGTCTCACAAAAGGTTCCCGGCGTCCTTTCGGCTCCATCCCAGGGCAGGGGCCACGTACTTTGCGATGTTGCCCAGGAGCTTGGCGTTGAACTCCACGCCCAGCTGGTTGGGAACGGTCAGGAGGAGCGTGTCCGCGGCCTGCACCGCGGAGTCGGCAGCGAGCTGTTCTGCCAGGACGTCCGGCGGCCCCACGTAGCTCTTGCCGAACCTGGCCGTCAGCCCGTCAATGACACCCACCTGGTCACGGCCATCGCGGAGCGCGCTGCCGGCAAAGTAGTAATTGTCCTCTTCGTCCACGATGGGCAGGACGCTGCGGCTGACCGAGACCCGGGGCGTGTGGGCGTGGCCTGCCGCGATCCACGCCTCCCGGAACAACTGGATCTGCTCCGCCTGGAGTTCGTGGAATGGAACCCCGGTGTCCTCGGTGAGCAGGGTGGAACTCATCAGGTTCATGCCGAGTTCGGCGGCCCACACGGCAGTCTTCCTGCTCCCGGCGCCCCACCAGATCCGTTCCGACAGGCCCGGGGACTGTGGCTGGACGGGAAGCAGCCCGGTGGCCCCGCCGGCATACCTTGGATCGGCCTCGGCCACGCCCGCCCCTGTGATGGCCTTGCGGAAGACAGCGGTGTGCCGGCGGGCCATGTCGGCATCGCTCTCCCCCGGCTGCGGCCGGTAGCCAAACGCCGCCGCACCCTCCCGGGCAGGCTCGGGTGAGCCGCGGCTGATCCCCAGCTGGAGCCTGCCGCCGCTGATCAGGTCCGCGGCCGCGGCTTCCTCCGCCATGTACAGAGGATTCTCGTAGCGCATGTCGATCACGCCGGTACCGATTTCGATGCGGCTGGTGCGGGCGGCGATGGCCGAAAGAAGCGGGAACGGCGACGCCTGCTGCCGGGCGAAATGGTGGACCCGGAAGAAGGCGCCGTCCAGGCCCAGTTCCTCAGCGGCAACGGCAAGGTCGATCCCCTGGAGCAGGGCGTCCGCCGCCGTCCTGGTGCGGGAACCCTGGCCGGGGCCCCAGTGGCCGAAAGAAAGGAATCCAATGCGCTCCATACTTCCCCCAACCGTGGGGGCGGCGGCTGAATTCCCGGCTGGCATGATGGCTGCGTGGGTATTCCAGGGGAAACCGTCAGCGTCCTCAAGACGGTCGTGTTGTTCGTGCTGGCCGCTGCAGCGGAAATCGGCGGGGCCTGGCTGGTGTGGCAGGCCGTCCGCGAAGGAAAGGACTGGTGGTGGGCCGGGCTGGGCGTGGTCGCGCTGGGTGCGTACGGCTTTGTGGCCACCCTCCAGCCGGACGCGCACTTCGGCCGGATCCTCGCCGCGTACGGCGGGGTGTTCGTGGCCGGTTCCCTGGCGTGGGGCATGGCCTTTGACGGCTTCCGGCCGGACCGGTGGGACATCGCCGGGTCCCTGGTCTGCCTGCTCGGCGTAGCGGTGATCATGTTTGCCCCGCGGAGTGGCAGTTAGCAGCCACGGCTAAACTGGCCCGGTGGACAACAGCGAGCAGCCGCCCAGGCCCGTCACGCCGTCGCGCGGAAGGCTCGCCGAACGGCTGCTGCCCGGCGGCGAGGAACCGGATCCGCGCTTTACCCTCGCCAACGAACGCACCTTCCTGGCCTGGATCCGCACGTCACTTGCGCTGCTCGCAGGCGGGATTGCCATCGAGGCGTTCACCTCCGGGCTTTTCATTGAGCCGGTCCGCAAGGGGCTGGCGGTCCTCCTGCTCCTGCTGGGCATGATGCTCAGCGGCGGCGCCGCCGTCCGGTGGCTGCGGGTGGAACGAAGCATGCGCACCAAGGCCCCGCTGCCGCTGCCGTTCTTTGTTCCCCTGCTGGCCGGGGCAGGCGCGCTCGCGGCCGCCGTCGTCCTTGTCTTCATCCTTTGGCGCTGACCCTGTGCCGCCCCACGCACCCAATCCGCACGGCGATCCGGGCCTGCAGCCTGAACGGACGGCGCTTGCGTGGGGCCGGACCATGCTGGCACTGGTGACCGCGAGCGCTTTCTTCCTGCGCTGGCTTCCCACCTACGGGGCGCCCATCCTGGTGCTGCCGGTGGTTTCCGGCGGCACCGCGCTCGCCATCTACCTCACCCAACGCCGCCGCTACCGGGCACGGTCCCACGGCCTGGCCGGCGAAAGCATCGAAGCGGACCTGTCCGCAGTGCTGTGGACTGCGGTGGCCGGGGTGGTGCTCGGCGCGCTGGGCATTGTTGTGGTCCTGGCCGGCTGACCGCCCCGGAGTACCTGCCTTAGAACATCGGCAGGACAAAGCCGCCCAAAAGTGCCACCGCGCCGATTGCCGTCAGGCAGCGGCCAAGGACGGAGGCCGTGCGCCCCGCCTCCTCCGGCGCGGTGGTCTGCCACTGCGTGGGGCGGTTGGGATGGTAGTAGATCGGGAGGGTATCCCCCACCGCCATGTCCCTGATGTCGTAGGGGGACATGGGGGCGTTGTGCACGTTGTGCTTCCGGTCGAACCAGCGGAAGCCCACACCGGTGGAATCGGAATACACCACGGCCTCGGCCACGTCCCAGGGGTGGACAAAACGGCGGAGGAACCCGGTGTAGAAGAGCAGGCCCAGCCCCGCGGGCAGGCACAACCAGGTGAGCACTTCCAGGATGGGACCTGCCATATCGAGCGCAGTGGGCATGAAACCGATGGTACAGCGCGGGGACTGGTGGCTTCAGCACCTGATACGTACGCTGAAGGGGACCGGACCGGAGGAAGGGGAAGCCATGAACGATCAGGACATTTTGACGCACATCCAGGCCCTCGTGGAGGAGGAGCACTCCCTGCGCGAGGGCTCGGGCAACGGGCAGGCGCCGGACCAGGCCCGCCTGAAGTACGTGGAAGAAAGCCTGGACCAGTGCTGGGACCTGCTCCGCCAGCGGCGCGCCAAGAAGGACTCGGGGGAAAACCCGAACGACGCCGAGGCCCGGCCCATCAGCGAGGTTGAAGGCTACCGGCAGTAGCCGCAGCCTGGACCGTCCTGGGTGCCCGGGTCACCAGCCCGGGCACCCTTTTTCCGTTACCCACAGATTGAGTCTTTTCCATGCGTATCGCCGTAGCCCAGATCATCAGCAGTGCCGACACCGCAGCCAACCTTGAGCTGGTGTGGGAGTACGCCGCCCAGGCCAGCAATGCCGGCGCCCGGCTGGTGGTCTTCCCCGAAGCGACAATGCGGGCCTTCGGCCACTCCCTCAAGGACATTGCAGAACCGCTGGACGGTCCGTGGGCCGGCGAGGTCCGCCGGATCGCCAGGGAGCTGGAGATCACGATCGTGGCGGGGATGTTCACGCCAGGAAAGGACGGACGCGTCCGCAACACACTGCTGGTCACCGGCCCCGGAGTTGAGACTTCCTATGACAAGGTCCACCTTTTCGACGCCTTCGGTTTCGCCGAGTCCCGGACCGTCGACGCCGGGGAGGCACCGGTAACCTTCGAGCTGGACGGCACCGTGTTCGGCCTGGCCACGTGCTACGACGTCCGCTTCCCGGCCCTGTTCACGGCCAACGCCACTGCAGGTGCACAGGTGAATATCGTTTGCGCGTCCTGGGGAGCCGGCGAAGGCAAGGCCGAGCAGTGGGACCTCCTGGTCCGTGCCCGGGCACTGGACAGCACCACGTTCGTCATTGCCTGCGGCCAGGGTGACCCCGAATCCACCGGCGCGGGGCCCGCAGGAACGGCGCCGACCGGAATCGGCCACAGTGCCGTTGTCACGCCCCTGGGCAAAGCGGTGGTGGCCCTCGGCGGAAAGCCGGAACTCGCCGTCGTCGATATCGACCCCTCCACCGTTGCTGACGTGAGGGAAAAACTGCCGGTGCTGGCCAACGCCCGCCACTTCAGCGCGGTGAGCCGCCGTTCATAGCCAGGAAACAGAAGGCTAAAAGGCGTCCGACGCCGGTCCTCACCCAGGGCGGGCCGTGTGGCCCGCCATTCCGGGGAAGTTGGGGGGACGATCTGCCCCGTTTACCGGTCCCAGGAAGAAGCCGTTTACATTCCTGAAACATGGGTGACACGTGAACTTCACGCAGGAGCTCTTTGTGTAACGTGGGCGCAACTTTAAGCGGCATTGGCTGAAACACACCGCACCAAGAATGGAACCCGGGGGAAATGCTTCGGGGCCAAACGGGCCCTGCACCACGATCACGTTGCGAAGGGACCCACCGGTGGAAATCACTGCCCAACACGTCTGGCTGATGGTTTCGGCCGCCATGGTACTGTTCATGACCCCCGGGCTCGGCCTCTTCTACGGCGGCATGACCCGCGCCAAAGCCGCACTGAACATGATCATGATGAGCTTCATCTCCGCTGGGATCGTGGGTGTCGTCTGGGTCCTCTGGGGCTATTCGATGACCACCGGAGACGGAGTCCTGGGGCTGTTCGGCAACCCCTTCACCAGCTTCGGCCTGCAGAACCTCATGGGTTCGCCGGACCTGATCAAAGCCGGCTACAGCGCCACCTTCGCCATCATCACCGTGGCACTGATCAGCGGTGCCATCGCCGACCGCGCGAAGTTCAGCGCCTGGGCCCTGTTCGTTCCGGTCTGGATCACCCTTATTTACTGCCCGCTCGCCTACATGATCTGGGGCGGCGGCCTGATGAGCGCAGGCGGAGCAGTCACCGCCGTGTTCGGCCAGGTCATCGACTTCGCCGGCGGCGCGGTGGTGGAAATCAGCTCGGGAACCGCGGCCCTTGTGCTTGCCGTCATCGTGGGCCAGCGCCATGGCTTCGCGAAGGACCCCAACCACCGGCCGCACAATATCCCCTTCATCATGCTGGGCGCGGCCATCCTGTGGTTCGGCTGGTTCGGGTTCAACGGCGGTGCCGCAAGCAGCGCCGAACAGGCCGGCCTGATCTGGATCAACACCCTGGTGGCGCCCGCCGCGGCCATGCTGAGTTGGCTGGTCACCGAGAAGATCCGCCACGGACACCCCACTTCCCTCGGCGCAGCGTCCGGCGTGGTGGCCGGGTTGGTGGCCATCACCCCTTCCTGCGCCAACGTCAGCCCGGTGGCCGCCATCGGCCTTGGCCTGGTGGCAGGGGCCGCCTGCTGCGTCTTCGTGGACCTCAAGTACCGCTTCGGCCTTGACGACTCACTGGATGTGGTGGGCGTCCACCTCGGCGCCGGCCTCATCGGCACCCTGTCCCTGGGGCTCATTGCACTCCCCGTCGACGGCCAGGGCGGCGGCCTCTTCTACGGCGGCGGCGTCCAGCAGCTCATCGCCCAGACGGCCGCCGTCGTCATCACTCTCCTGCTGTCCGGACTTGGCACCGCCGTCATCGCCCGGGTCATCAACAAGGCAGTGGGCTTCCGGGTCAGCCACGAGGCTGAGACGGCCGGCGTGGACCTGTCCGAACACGCCGAAACCGCCTACGCGTTCGGTGAGATGGGGTCCGGTTTCAGCACCCTGGGCCAGATGCTGGCCCACCACGCGGCGGCTCCAGCCCCGGCCGCTGCTGCACCTGCTGCTCCTGCCGCTGCTGCTCCTACCGCCCGGCAGCACGCCAAGGAAGACTCCTTCGCCTAGTTTCGGGCCCCCGCAGGCCTCCTGACCCCGGCAACCGATTCCATCTGGTTGCCGGGGTCTGCTAGTCCGCCAGGATTTTGTAGAGGGCGCGGCGGGTTTCGTCCATCTTGGCGATAGCGGCCGCCCGCTGCTCTTCACTGACGCCTGAGCGGAACTGGTGAATGGCGCCCACGAGCTTGGCGATGCTCTGGTGGAATTCCCTGTCCGCGCTGTCCGGTTCTGCGTTCCACGCGTTCTCCATCTCCTCGGCGTGCTCCGCCACGTAGGCCCTGCCCGCGTCCGTCAGGGCAAACTCGGTCCCGCGGCCTTCGCTGAGGGCCTCGATCAGGCCCTCGTCCACCAGTTGCTGGAGGGTTGGGTAGATGGATCCGGGGCTGGGGCGCCACATGCCGCCGGTCTTGGTGGCGATGGTCTTGATCAGCCCGTAACCATTGGATGGCGCCTCCGCCAGGAGCGAGAGGATGGCCGCGCGGACGTCGCCGCGGCTGGCCCGGCGGCCGCCCCTTCCGAAACCTGGGCCGAACCCTGGACCGAATCCGGGCCCGAAACCCGGGCCAAAACCGGGCCCGAAACCAGGCCCGAAACCAGGCCCAAAGCCTGGACCGCGGTGTCCGTGCGGCCCCCGGCGGCCCCTGCCGCGCTCGAACCGGCCCTTTTCAAATTCCGGGCCGGGATGTTTGTCATCGAATATGCCTTTCATGGTGGCATCGTCCTTTCCTTCATCGTGTTATCGCTGCCTATTCAGCGATAGTTAACGATATGTCGTTAACTATCGCGTGGTCAATGGTTTGACGTGACCAAATCCTGACCTTCGCGCATCTGGTTCGCCCTGCAGGGCGGGCGTATCCTGATCCCACCTTCGAGGACGAGGGCTGGATGATGGCAAGGAAGCGGAAGCGCAGGCGCGGCTTTGGCGCGGCCTTGGGACGGATCCTGGGGTTCCTGGCAGCAAGCGCGATGTGCGGCGTGCTGGCTGCCAGCCTGGTGGTCCCGGCCGTGGCAGCTGCGGGGATGGGAGTCAGCACCTCCATCGATTTCTTCAACAGCCTGCCCGCCGAGATGACGGTGGAGCCGCCGTCGCAGGGCACGAGGGTACTCACGTCCGACGGGCAACAAATCGCCGCTTTTTATGCCGAAAACCGCGTGAAGGTGCCTTTGGACCAGATGTCGCCGTTCATCAAGGACGCCATCGTCGCCATCGAGGACAGCAGGTTCTACGAACACGCGGGCGTTGATCCCCAGGGGATCCTGCGGGCCCTGGTGTCCAACCTGACCAAGGGCGGTGAACAGGGTGCATCCACGATCACCCAGCAATACGTGACGAACGTCCTGAACGAAGCCCAGCTCTCACAGGACAGGCCCGATGCCGTGGTCCTGAACGGACAGAAGAGCATCGGCGACAAGATCCGGGAAATGAAGCTGGCCATCAGCCTGGAGAAGAAGTACTCCAAAGACCAGATCCTTGAGGGCTACCTCAACATCGTGTTCTTCAGCAACAACGCCTATGGCATCGAAGCTGCGGCACGCTATTTCTTCAGCACCACTGCCAAAGACCTCACCCTTCCGCAGGCGGCCCTACTGGCAGGCGTGGTCAACAGCCCCACCCTGTACAACCCGGCCACCAACCCGGACAAGTCGATCGGCCGCCGGAACCAGGTCCTGGCTGAGATGCTCCGCCTCCGCAGGATCACCCAGGCCCAGCACGATGACGCGGTGGCCACCCCCATCCAGTTGAAGATCACGCCCCAGCAGCAGGGTTGCGCCAACGCGGCCATGGCCCCGTACTTCTGCGATTACATCTCCCACCTGATCCTGAACAATCCGGCCTACGGGCCGACGGAGACCGAACGTGAGCGGCGGCTGTACCGGGGCGGCCTCACGATTGTCACCACCTTGGACAGCAGGCTGCAGTCGGCGGCCCAGACGCAGGTGGACGGGACCGCCGGAGCCAACCCTGACAAGTGGGGAGCGTCGCTGGTCAGCATTCAGCCCGGCACCGGCAAGATTTTGGCGATGGCCCAGAACACGGTGTTCCTGCCACAGCCCGGGAAGTTCGATACCAACCTGAACTTCAATGTCGATGCCAAGGACGCACAGGGCAATGACCTGAATGGAGCCGGCGGCTTCCAGCCCGGGTCAACCATGAAGCCCTTCACGTTCGCGGAATGGCTGAACGAGGGCAAGTCGATCACGGCCGAGGTTGATGCCTCGCGCCGGGTCTACCCGTTGGGATTCCCCTGGAAGGACAGTTGCGGGAAGGTGCTCGGTGCCTACAGCACCGCCCAGGCGAACCCTGCCCTTGGCGTCACGGATGACCTGCAGAATGCAGAAGACGGCTTCTACCGGCCCATGCCGGTCAACTACGGCCTGTACAACTCCATCAACACCGCCACGTTCGCCTCAGCATCACAGCTCGATTTCTGCGGCATCCAGAAGATGGTGGATGCGGTCGGCCTGCACAGCGGGCTCGACGGCAGTCCGGTCAACATGCATCAACTGGGCAACCTGCTGGGCGGCACCGGCGTTGCCCCGCTCACCCTGGCGAACGCCTTTGCCACGTTCGCCACGGACGGCCGCTACTGCGCACCCATCGCCGTCGTCGAAATTACCGACGCCACGGGAGCAAAACTGCCGGCCCAGGCCCCGGACTGCCACGACGCCGTCAAGCCGGACGTTGCCCGCGGCGTGAACTCGGTGCTGCAGGATGTCCTGAAGAAGGGCTCCGGCGTCTACATCAAGCCAAAGGTGCAGGACGTGGCTCCCACCGCGGCCAAGACCGGTACCTCAAACACGAATGGTTCCACCTGGGTGGTTGGCTTCACCAGCGGCCTGGTGACCGCGTCCTTCTTTGGCGACGCACTCGAAGGCCAAAAACGGGCAGGACAAAATGTCACCATCAACGGCACGTTCTATCCCCGCCTGGACGGGTACATGATTGCCGGTCCGCAGTGGGCCAACTACATGCTCAAGGTGGTGCCGCTCTATCCGGCCGGACCCTTCGCGCCGCCTCCCGCCTCGATGATCGGGCCGAACCCCAACTACAGGCCGTAGCCACGACTGGACCCGCGGTCACAGCTGGAGCCGTGATCGCCGAAGCCTCGGCCGCTGAAGCGCGAACCGATGCCTCGGCAGCCGGGTGCGCATCCTCTACCGAATTTCCGGGTTCACCCGCGCCTTGGACGGCGTGCCCGGAAGGTCGCCCAGGCGACATGCGCACCGCCGTTGCCGGCAGTGGTGGGGCTGTGGAGTGGTAGGTGTGGCGGGTTGGGGTGGTGGTGGCCACGGTGTGGCGGGGGCCGGGGATGGGTGTGGCGTTCCAGCCGGGTGTTTCTTTGGTGTGGTTGCAGGCTTCGCAGAGGCCTTGGCCGTTGCCGGCGGTGGTTTTGCCGCCATCGGCCCATCCCAGGATGTGGTCGTGGTGCCGCATCGGAGCGTCGCAGTACGGGGTCCGGCAGGTATCGTCACGGACCTGGAGGAAGCGTTTAAGGTTGGGCGGGAAGAGCCGGGTCCTGGAGTCCATCGCCACCAGCTCCCCGCCGCCGGGGGCGGTGTAGAGGCGCCGGACCCACAGGCTCAGGTCGTGGCTTTCTGCATGACTGAGGGCGAGCGTGCGGGCGGTGGCTGCCGGGATGGTGCCGTAGCCGGGGAGCCGTGCGGGTTCGGCGTCGGCCTGCAGGAGGGTGCGGTCGGTCATGACGAGCTGGATCTCCACCCCGGTCACGCCGCCGGGGATGTCCGTGGCCCGTTCGACGAGGGTGTCCGCCATGACCTGCCCCCGCGACCGGCCATCCCCGGCCGACCGGGCCGTGTCGGCCTCCCGGGACAACGCGGCGAAGGCGGCGACGCCCTGCGCAACGGGGAGCAGCGCCGTCAGGTAAGTCATGGTGTCCGGGGCCGGACGAAGGCTCACACACCGCCCGGCCACGGCCCGGCTGGCCCGGCGCGCGACCGAGGCAGGATCCCGCCGGTACGCCGCGGCACGGACGGCGGCGATGATGGCCTTGTCCCCCATGCCGTCCAGGGCCCCGGCGTCGGCGGCGAGTTCCTCATCCACCCAGGCCCGGTCCCCGGGCGACAGGCAGATGGTGTCCTTCACGATCAGCGTCACCCGCCACTCATTCAGCAGACCTGAGCGGAATGCGGCGAAGGTGCGCGGCATCCCGGTCAAAGCCCTGGCCAGTCCCAGCAGTCGGGAGCCACGGT
>NZ_JARFXU020000027.1:0-54334 GCF_029581595.2 Arthrobacter sp. NQ7
CCGCAGCCCAGCAGGCGGCATTCGCGGTGGCCATGCAGGCCAACAACTCCTACAGTGAAGCCCTGGTGGAGCTTCAGCAGCGCACCGACGCGGCTTCTGTCGCGGCCGCGAAGGCTTCGGCGGCCCGCGGACAGCAGGACAAGACCCGGAAGCAGGTGGGACAGCTTGCCGGGGATCTCTACCGCAACGGCGGCCTGAACCCCACCCTTGGAACCCTGGCGGGCGGGGGCGACAGCCTGCAGCAGGCGGCCACCCTCGAGGCCCTTTCTGCCAGCCGGAGCCGGGCATTTGAAGCGGCCGACGCCGCGGCCACCGCCTACCGTTCCCTGACCGCGGCCGCCGACGATGCCACAAAGGCCGCCGACGATGCGGCGAAGACCGCGGAACAGCGGAAGTCCGAGGCAGAACAGGCGAACGCCGCCCAGCTGAAGGCCGTCGCGGATGCCAAGGCGCAGCGGACCGTGCTGGTGGACCAGCTGGCACAGCTGCGCAACACCACCGTGGCGCTGGAATCGGCCCGCGTGGATGCGTTGGACCGGCAGCGCGAAGAGGCCCGCCTGGCCGCGCTGTCCGCCGCCGCCGACAAGGCGGCCCAGGACAAGGCGGCCCAGGACAAGGCGGCACAGGACAGCGCTGCCCGTGGGAATGCCGCTCAGGACCAGGCATCCCAAAACCAGCGGCCCGCGGCACCCGCCCCTGTCGCGCCGGCCCCGGCGGCACCTGCTCCCGCGCCTGCGGCACCCGTTCCGGCACCTGCACCCGCCCCCGCACCTGCACCCGCTCCGGCCCCTGCACCCGCCCCCGCTCCGGCTCCAGTTATTCCTGCCCCGGCTCCCGCTCCGGTGCAGCCCGCCCCGGCGCCCACGCCTCCACCCGCGACCGGGGCAGGCACGTACGAGGCCGCCATTTCCGTCGCCATGGGCAAGGTGGGCGCGCCGTACTTCTACCAGTGGGGCGGCACCGGACCTTACGGTTTTGACTGCTCCGGCCTGGTCCAGAATGCGTTCGCCGCAGCCGGGAAGTACCTGCCGCGCACTGCCTCGCAGCAGTATGCCGCCGCCCCGGTCCACGTCCCCATTTCGCAGGCCCGCCGCGGCGACCTGCTGGTCTGGGGTTCGGCGCCGAACTTCTACCATGTGGCCATCTACCTCGGTAACGGCCAGGTGGTCCAGGCACTGAATCCGCAGGAAGGGATTACGGTCTCCACCATCAGCTCCATGGTCGGCATGGACCTGTGGCCCTACGCGGCACGGTTCTAACCGGCCCCGCATCAGCCCGGCCGGTTCCAGGCACCCACGCTGCGGGGCGCCGTCGTCAGCTCAGGATGTCCTTGGTGACGAACCGGCCATAAGCGAGCGCCCCGAACACCGCCACGTAGCCTGCCTGGAGCAGGGCATTGCTGGCGAAGGAATCCCAGACCAGGGGCTGGCGCAGCATGTCCCCGAAGCCAAGCCAGTAGTGGCTGAAGAGCCAGGGGTGCAACCACTCCAGCTGGGGAAGCTGGTCCAGGACCTGCGAAACCACGGAGACGACCACGGTGGCAGCCATCGCCCCCACCGGGACCACGGTCAGCGTGGACAGGAACAGCCCGATCGCCGACAAGCCCGCAAGGGACACGGCCAGGTAGCCGGCGATCAGCACGATGCGCAGGGCCGCCTCCCACGGTTGGACCACCCCGCCCGAAAGCAGGGTCACCGGACCAACCGGGAACAACGCCGCGCCGATGGCGGCCCCGGCGGCACCCACGGTCAACGGGGCAACAATGCAGAACGCCAGGGCGCCGGCGTACTTGACCAGGAGCAGGCGCACCCGGCCGGCCGGGGCCACCAGGAGGTAGCGGAGGGTGCCCAGGCCCGCCTCCCCGGCAATGGTGTCCCCGGCGACCACGCCCACCGCGAGTGGCATGAACAACGGAACGGAGACCAGCATTGCGGTAAAGGCCACGAACAGGCCGTTCTGCGTGATCCGGTCCAGGAACGCCGGCCCCCGGCCCGGCGGCACCGTGGAAGAGACCCGCACGGCGATGGCAATAAGCACCGGAATGGCGGCCAGCGCCACCAGCAGCGCCCAGGTCCGGCGGCGCCCGAAGAGGACCTTGAGTTCCGAACCCAGCAGGGACAGCCCGGACGTTCGCGGCGCGGCGGCCGGCTGGGCGGTTCCGGCTGCTCCGGCTGCTCCGGGCAGCCCGGCGGGGACACTACTGGGCAACGTCGAATCCTTCCCCGGTGAGGGCAACAAAGCGGTCCTCAAGGCTTTCACGTTCGACGGCGAAGCCCCGGACCCGGACGCCGGCCTGGACCAGGTGCGCCACAACATCCTCGGGAAGCACCGCTTGTTGCCCGGCAGCGGCAGCCAGCGCGGCGACCAGCGTTTCGCCGTCCGGCTGCGGGCGCGCCTGCCCGGTGTGGCCCGGTTCGAGCGCCAACCCGAGCCCGGCCAGGACCTGCCGGGCCACTCCGGCGTCGGGTGTGAGCAGCCTGAGGCGGGCGCTGCCGGCCTGCCGCAACTCGGCCAGCGGCCCCTGTGCCACGAGCTTTCCGGCGCTCATGACTGCTGCATGGCTGCACATCTGGTCCACCTCGGCCAGCAGGTGGCTCGAGACAAAGATGGTGGTGCCCTCGCCGGCCAGGGACCGGACCAGGTTCCGGACTTCCCGGGTGCCCTGCGGGTCCAGCCCGTTGGTGGGTTCATCCAGCACCAGCAGGTCCCGTGGCGACAGCAGGGCGTTGGCAATGCCCAGCCTCTGCTTCATGCCCAGGGAGTACGCGTGCACCCGCTTGCCGGCGGCGTGCTCCAATCCGACGCGTTCCAGGGCCCGGTCAACCCTGGCCTTGCGGGTGGAGGGGACGGTGTGCGGTCCGGCGGCGTCAAGCCGGTGCAGATTCGCCGCGCCCGATAGGAAAGGGTAGAAGGCCGGCCCCTCCACCAGGGCGCCCACGCGGGGCAGGACGTCATGCAGCTTCTCCGGCATCTCCTGCCCCAGCAGCCGGACCGTTCCGGCGGACGCGGCGGCCAGGCCCAGCAGCATACGGATGGTGGTGGTCTTTCCGGAGCCGTTGGGCCCCAGGAAGCCGAAGACCGTTCCGTGCGGCACGGCCAGGTCTACGCCGTCGACGGCGGCCTGCCGGCCAAAGTGCTTGCTGAGGCCCCGGGTTTCGATGGCCAGGGCGGCGTTGCCCGGGCCGGCCCCGGCTTCCCCCGCACTCCCCCGTTCAGCCACTGGCTTGAGCCGCCATTTACTGGGCCGCTGCTGCTGCCGACTGCAGTTTCTCCGCCGGCACCATCCCCGCGAAGACCCGGCCGTCGTCGGTGATCAGGACGTTGAGCAGGGCGGTCGAAAGCAGCCGTCCGCCTGGCACGGCGACGGCAGCCTGGGCCAGCAGCGGGTCCTGCAGCAGCTGCCCGGCGGCCGACGCTGATCCACGCGGCGTGCCCACCACGGTCTCCCAGCCGGTTCCGGTCACGGAAACGTCCGGATGGTGGTCCATGGCGGCCGGGTCATGGCCCGGAACGGGCTGGTGCGGTTTGTCAGGGACCGGGAGTTCCTTGATGGTGCTGCCCGGCGGCGGGGTGAAGCTGAAGACCGACGCGTCCGGGGCGTCCAGCGAGAGGCTGGTGAACCTGGAGACGAAAGCGGGCCCGCCCGCACCGCGGGCGGTGACCTGGACGGACAGGGGCAGGCCGTTTTCACCGTCGACGGCGATGGCCACCTTGCCCACCAGGGTTGCGTCCGTGCGGGGCTCAATCAGCAGGTTATAGGCGGCCCGCCCGGCCACCGAAACATCCGGGCCAACGGAAACGGCGGTACTGGCGTCGACCTTGGCCAGCAGTTGCCGGGCCAGTTCGTCCGGGCTGTGCATGCCCGGTTCACCCTGCCGGTCCCGGGAATGGGACGGGTCCTGCGTGTCCGCCGGCAGCGCCAGGTGCGCAGCGGTGTTGTCCTTTGAGGAATAGAACCAGACGTCGCTGCCATGGCGGACGATGTCCCGTTCGGCCAACTGGTCCATCACCTGCACCCGGGCGTTGTCCTTGCCGTCGAGGTAGATCCGCGCAGTGTGCTTGCCTGTCAGCAGTTCAATGGCGGATGCCACGCTGCCCGCGGAGGCAGGCGCCGACGGCTTTCCGGCGGCCGGCAGCTCCGGCAGCCCGAGATCCGCGGACTGCTCAATGGTCCCCGAGAGACTGTCCACCTTGTGGCTGGCCACCAGTTCCAGGACCTGGGCGGGAGTCTTGGCGGGCAGTGGGTTGCTGGCCCCTGCCGGCAGGGACCCAACCAGCGCGCCGGCGGCGATGACCACCGGAGCCGCGACGGCGGGCAGCCATCCCAGCCACGGCCTGCGGCCTGGTGTGCTGGCTCGTTGCACCTGAAAATGGTGGAAGCGTCCGCTGGAATCCAGCCTGTTGGAGCCCATAGGTAAAGACTACGCCCGTGCAGCCGGGTCTGCGTCCGCGGGCACTTTTCCATCCCCGGCGCCCGGATGGTGCGGAACAACGGTGCCCGCACCGCCGTCGACCGTTATTGTCTGCCCGGTCTCTATCGCGACGGTGGCGTCCGGGACTCCGACAACGGCCGGAATGCCGTACTCCCTGGCCACGACCGCACCGTGCGAGTTGGCCCCGCCCATTTCCATGACCAGGCCGCCGGCGGTCAGGAACAACGGTGTCCAGCCGGGGTCCGTTGACGGGGCTACCAGGATCTCCCCCGGTTCGAGGCGGGCGCCGACGGGATCCCGGATGACCCGCGCAGCCGCCGTGACCGTTCCTGCCGATGCAGGGCTCCCGGCAAGGGTTCCTTCCGGGACATGCCCGACGGCGGTACGCACCGCCTCGGGTTCGGTACCGTCAGAAAGCAGCACCCGGGGGATGTGGCGGCGTCCAAGCTCACGCTCATATTCCTCCCGCCGCTCCGCCACGCGTGCCCGCAGGTCCAGGGCGGGAAGGCCGTCACCGGCGCTGTTCGCGGTCAAGGCCTGGCGTGTCTCGGCGAAATCCAGGAAGAACACGTCATCCCGCCGTTCAATGCTGCCCGCTCGGGCAAGTTCCCCGCCCACCATCAGCAGCTGCCGGCGGACTTCCGCGAGCCCGTTAACCAGGTGGTATTTAGGCAGCTCCCGGAGGCCGGCGTACAGCCGCGCGCGGCGGAGGGCGGCCCGCACCAGGAGTCCGCGGAACCTGCCGTGCGCGGCAGCGCGGGCAACCAGGAGGTCGACCTGCGCTTCCGCGTCCTCGGCGGCCCTGCTGAACTGGATGTCGGGGGCGAGGGCAGGGTTGTCCAGCCGCAGGTAGTTTGCCAGGATGCCCAGGATATGGGCAGGCTCCTCCGACCATCGGGGCTGCCCGACGTCGATCTCCGCCACCGCCCGGTGGCCGTACCGGTCCAGGAACCGGGTCAGCCCGGCCTCCAGGCGCGCCGGCAGCTGGCCGGCCTCGAAAGCCTCCGCCAGGCCGGAGGGGTCGCCGGCCAGCAGCGCTGTCCGCGATTGGGCGTCGTCCCTGATCGATTCGGCCAACTGCCACAGTTCCAGGTCCATCTGGGTGGTGATGTTGTTGGGCAGGCCGCGGATCACGGGCTGCAATTCGTTCCACGCATCACTGCCCAGGAGTTTTCCCGCTGCCGCCAGCATGGCGAAACCCAGGGCTGGAAGGGGCAGGATGGCCGGGACAATCTGGAACAGCCGCGAGCCCAGCAGGGATTCGGAATGGTCAAGACGGGTCAGGGGGCCGGCCGGGGCGGCCGGTGCCAGGGATGCCTCGAATTCCCGTGTGAAACGGTCCATCCGGCGGAGGGCTGCGGCGGGACGGACCAGCGCCACTATCAGGGCAGCGGGGACCTTGGCCCGGGCCGCCACCGGCACGACATGGCGGAGCAGACCGAACGGCGTCCTGGTGGTGACCGAAAACGCGGGATCGTCGAAGAGTTGGCGCATGACGGCGGCCGTCCGCGCTTCCATGACGTCGAACACCCTGGGAACGAACCGGCGGCCTATGGCACTGCGGAGGGGGGTGGTGAAGTCGATGTAGATCCGTTGCCCCGCCTCTGCGTACGGTGATGGTCCGCGCCGGGGATCAGGGACCGGGAAGCCGGCGGCCGTGGCCACCGACGAGGCGATGAGGCGAACTGCCGCGAGGCCCATGGGCGTGAGCGGCCGGGTAAGCCCCTGGGCGAGGCTGAAACAGAGGTAGGCCCTCGTTCCGGCCACAGGATGCCTGCCCGGCGGGACGGTGCCTGCGGCACCGTTGCTTTTTGGGACGGGGTACAGCGTGGTGATCGGCCTGGACTGGGTGAGCCACATGGTGCCCGCGGCGTCGATGGCCCATTCGAGGTCCTGCGGAGCGCCGAAATGCGCTTCCGCCTGCAGGCCCAGCCGGGCCAGGGCCGCCACCTGCACGTCTGTGAGGCAGGCGGCGCCGCCCCCTTGTCCCCCGCGAAGGGGTGCCGTTACCTCCCGGGTTTCTGTTCCGCCGCCGGGCAGTGGCCGCACCTCCATGCCTGTACCGCCGGTTTTCCGTTCCAGGACCCTGCCGGTCAGCCCATCCACCACGAAATGGTCCGGATTGACCGTCCCCGAGACCACGGTTTCCCCGAGGCCCCGGGCGGCATCGATCACCACCTGCCGCCGGCTGCCGGTCAGGGGATTCGCCGTAAACATCACGCCCGCGGTCTCCGCTTCAACCAGCCGCTGGACCACCACCGCAAGCGCCACGCCTGCCGGTGCGATGCCCAGGGTTGCCCGGTAGGCGGTGGCCCGGTCTGTCCAGAGCGACGCCCAGCAGCGCCGGACCGCGTCAAGGACCGCAGGAACCCCCACCACGTTCAGGAAGGTGTCCTGCTGGCCGGCGAAGCTGGCGAACGGCAGGTCCTCCGCGGTGGCCGAGGAGCGGACCGCCACCGGGACGCCGGGGCCCAGGGCCGTGTAGGCCTGTTCCACCGCGGCCGCCACTGGCCCGGGT
This sequence comes from Arthrobacter sp. NQ7, assembly GCF_029581595.2. Classification (NCBI taxonomy): domain Bacteria; kingdom Bacillati; phylum Actinomycetota; class Actinomycetes; order Micrococcales; family Micrococcaceae; genus Arthrobacter; species Arthrobacter sp. NQ7. Next base: position 6,952 of record NZ_JARFXU020000027.1, read on the forward strand.
ATCGGGGCTGCCAGGATCGCGGCCCGCGCCGTTGCCGCAAGTTCGTTGAGCCGGCCGGGATCCAGGGCGGGACCGCCGGCTGCGAGGGCGGCGCAGGCCTCGGCAAGCCCGGGAAGGAGGGAACCCGGGACGCCGACGGACTGCCGGTAGGCGTCCGTGGAGAGGCAGAAACCGCCGGGGACCGGCAGCCCGGCGGACAGCAGTTCACCGAGGTTGGCTGCCTTGCCGCCCACCAGGGGGAGCATCGCGGCGTCGAGCCGGCGCAGATCCAGGACCAGGCCGGTTTCCGTGCCGGCGGCTTCTGATGCAGATCCCTGCCGTTCCATGTCCCGGGCGCCTTATGTCCTGTCTGCCTTGGCCGGCCGGCGGGTCAGGCGGCGTCGCCGAGGATCGGGCCGAACCGCGCCCGGTCGGCCAGGCGGGGGTCCTCCCGGTCCGGGACCACCATGACGGGGCCCTTGGCATGGTGGAGAACGCCGTCGGAGGTTGACCCCAGGAGCATCCCGGTGAAGCCGCCCCGGCCCCGGGTGCCCACCACGACGAGTTCCACGTGCCGGCTTTCCTCGACGAGCACGTCCACGGGGGATCCGTCCTTGAGCTCGTAGTCGGCCTGCAAGTGGGGATAGTGGCTGCGGAGCCAGGCCATGCCGGCGTCCAGGGTCACCCGGATGTCCTCGAACAGGGCTTTCCGGTCCATGGGCGCGGGGACCCATGCCAGGGAGCCGCTGTACTGCGGCACTGCGCAGACCACACGAAGCGCCGCGCCCAGCCGTTGTGCCTGGTCGGCTGCTTCCAGGACCGCGACCCGCGCCTGCTCAGAGCCGTCCACGCCAACCACCACCACGTTCTCGACCGACCGGTGGCCGGATTTGGCCTGCTCCGCCCTGATCCGGCGGTCCTCGATGGTCTCGCCCAGCCGGTCCGAGCAGAACAGGGGCACGGTCACGGTGGGGCATTTCGCGTGGGCGGGCAGGGCACTGCTCACCGATCCCAGGAGCCGGCCCACGAAGCCGCCGCGGCCGCGCGTACCGACCACCAGGAGCTCAGCGGTTTCGGAGATCTCCAGCAGGACTCCGGCGGCGTCGCCGTTCTCGACAGAGGAAGTGACGTCGACGTCGTAGGTGGCGACCTTTTCCAGGGCCTGCCGGACGATCGCCTCTGCACCTTCGCGGATGACGGAATCATCAACGGTTGCATAGCCGCCGTCGAGGCCGGACGCGGCAAAGATCGGCACGGAGTAGGCGGTGACGATATGGAGCGGACGGCCGCGGCGCTGGGCTTCCCGCGCAGCCCACACCAGGGCGCACTGGCCGTGTTCCGAGCCGTCGACACCAACCACGATGCCCTGCGGACCGGCAGGCGCATCACCGCCGTCCCATGCCGGGTCGGGGTGCAACTCTCGTGAGCCCATGGGGGCCGCCTCCTCGCGATACGCCTGATGTTGCGGCTATTCTGCCAGAAAACGGGCTGCTCCCCGTGCACCCCGGCCACCGGCGATACGGCCAGGAAGCACCATCTTCCGATTTCAACTATTCTCCGTCCACCAGGCCTTAGCAAGCCTGTTCAACGCCCTCCCGCCGCGGTTATCCACAGGCACTTCAAGGGGCAGCGGAAACCGCGTTCAGGCACTCCGGAATGTTTTCTTCTTTGGGCTATCCACGGCCGCATTTGTTCTGTAGTCTTCAGGACATTGTTGGTCCGGGACGCCGACTGCATCTTCCTGCAAGGACGCTCCCGGGCCATGCTCTGCGTCCGTTCCTGGGGTAACGGGACGCGGGCCCGGCGAGGACGCCGGCACCTGCCAAAAGCTCCGAAGGAGGGAAAACTGTAGTGTCACGCATGCCTGGGGATGCCGGAACCGAACAGACCACCACTGTCATCATTGGCACCGGCCTGTCCGGACTCGCCGTGGCCGCGGAATTGCGCCGCTACGGGGTGGACTCCATCGTGGTGGACGGGCTGGACGTCCTTGGCGCCGGCCAGCCCGCGAACACGTCGTCGCTGCAGCGCTGCGACGCGGCTGACAGCGGCAGCCTCCGGGAACGGAACGAAATCCTGCGCCACCTGCGCAATTACGCGGCAAGCCACAGCGTTGACGTCCGCAACACCACGCGGGCCGTCCAGCTGACCATGCTGGAAGGCCCGGGTCGCGACGCCGCACCGCAATGGCAGGTCCACACCCCCACAGGCATCCTGGTGGCCGACCATATTGTCCTCACCCGGTGCGCCCACAGCCAGCTGCGCCGGATGCTGAACGACTTCGGCATCGCCGTCGGGCGGAACGTGGCCGCGGCGATGCGGGCCATCGGCATCTACTTGGTGGGAGTGGGCGAGCTGATCACGCCCTCGCCCAAGGAAGTGCTGCGCCAGGCCAAAACCGTGGGCCAGGCGATCTCCGCGAAGGTCAACCCGGACAGGCCTTACCCCTCCATCACGGCTTTCCCGGCAACGGGAAGCCTGGCGGCCCTGGGCTGCTGACGGACGTCCCGCTGCCCGGCGCCGCCCTGGACCAGGCCGATCCTCGCCGCGGCTGCTATTCCCCGTCGTTGTCTGCGGTTTCCCCATCGCCCGCCAGGCGGCGGCGCGCCAGGACGGCAAGGGCCACGAGCAGCCCCACGGCGACGGCAGCAAAGATCACGATGCTCCACTGGAAGGGCTGGCCCGCGTTGGCCGGCTCACCCGGCTCCTCCGTCACCCCGGGCTTTGCCGTACCGATGCCCGGAACTGCGGCGGCCGGCGTCGAACTTCCCGTCGACGATGTTCCGGGAGTGGAGGTTCCAGACGGACTGGCACCGGCAGCGCCGGAGGCAGCGGTGAAAGTGAACGTGCCCTCAATGGGATGCGAGTCGGCGCTGACCACCCGCCAGGTCACCGTGTATCCGCCGGCAGGTCCGCCTGGACGCAGCTTCTGCGTGGCAACCGCGTCCACTATCTGCACGGCACCATCTGCCCACTCGGTGCCGGCGGCATCCTTGACGGAGAACGAGGAGCCGATCCCCAACGGCGTGTTGCTGAAAGTCACCGAGACCTCGGCCGGCGGGGCCGGCACGGTGGCACCCTGGGCTGGGCTGGTGGACTCCGCAGCATCATGGGCCGACGCCGGACCGGCCAGGCCCAGGACCACGGCTGCAAGGACAAAGGAACCGAGCACAAGGCGCGGCAACTGGCGGCGGACTGGGCGCATATCTGGGCTGCTCCTCGTGTTGGATTCCTTACAGACTAGGCGAATTTGCCCGCCCCGGACCTGCTCTCCCCTTAGGATGCAGGTATTCCCACACACTTCCCCGGAGGACTAATGCTTAAGCAAGGCTCTGCCCTGGACCGGTATTTCAGGGTCACCGAGCGCGGTTCCAACCTGTCCCGCGAGATCCGCGGCGGGTTCGCCACGTTCTTCGCCATGAGCTACATCGTGGTGCTGAACCCGCTGATCCTGTCCGGTCCGGACTCGAACGGAACCACGCTGGGCTTCACCGCGGTGGCCGCCGTGACCGCGTTCGTGGCAGGCATCCTGACCATCCTCATGGGGGCGTGGGGACGGCATCCGTTCGCCCTGGCCACCGGCCTTGGCGTGAACGCCTTCGTGGCCGTCACCGTGGCAACCAATCCCGGGCTCACCTGGCCGGACATGATGGGCCTGGTGGTCCTCTCCGGCGTCACCATGCTGATCCTGGTCCTTACCGGGTTCCGGACCGCGGTGTTCAAGGCCGTGCCGGACGGGCTCAAGACGGCGATCGTGGTCGGCATCGGCCTGTTCATCGCACTCATCGGACTGGTGAACGCAGGCTTCGTGCGCCGCATCCCGGACGTCGCCGGTACCACCGTCCCCGTGGGCCTGGGCTTCGAAGGCAAACTGCTCGGCTGGCCCACCGCCGTGTTCGTGTTCGGCCTGATCCTGACCATCGCCCTGGTGGTGCGCAAGGTCAAGGGCGCCATCCTGATCGGCATCATCACTTCGACCGTGCTGGCCGTCATCCTGGAGATGACCCTGCACATCGGCCCCAGCTTCGACGGCAAGAACTTCAACCCCCAGGGCTGGTCACTGGTGGCACCAGCGTTCTCCGGCTGGGCCGCGCCCGACCTGTCCCTGATCGGCAAAGCCAATCCCTTCGGCGCCTTTGAACACCTCGGCTTCGTGGCGGCCACGCTGCTGGCCTTCGTGATCCTGTTGAGCATCTTCTTCGACGCCATGGGCACCATGGTGGGCCTGGCCAACGAGGCCGGCACGGTGGACGAACACGGCAACATTCCCGACGTCGACCGCGTCCTGCAGGTCGACGCCCTCGGAGCCATCATCGGCGGCGGCGCCTCGGTGTCCTCCAACCAGATCTACGTCGAGGCCGGCGCCGGCATCGGCGAGGGCGCCCGGACCGGCGTGGCATCGATCGTCACCGGCCTGCTGTTCCTAGTGGCCATGTTCTTCACCCCGCTGATCAACCTGGTCCCGTTCGAGGCCGTGGCCCCCGCCCTGGTGGTGGTGGGCTTCATGATGGTGTCCCAGGTGGGCAAGATCGACTGGCAGGACTGGGGCATCGCCATTCCGGCATTCCTCACCTTCACCCTGATGCCGTTCACGTACTCCATTGCCAACGGCCTGGGCGCCGGATTCATCGCCTACGTCCTGATCCGCACCGTCCAGGGACGCATCAAGGACATCCACCCCTTGATGTGGGCCGTGGCGGCGGCGTTCCTGCTGTTCTTCGCCATTGGACCGATCGAGGCCGCGCTGGGCATGTAGCTACACCGGGGTGTTCGGCGCGAGTCCTTCGTCGCCGGACACCGCCAGCGCCTTCCTTTGCCGCAGCCGGTCAAGCCGGTTCATCAGCGGCGAGGTGGTGGCCCCGTGGATCACGATCGACAGGGCCACCACCAGCCCCACGAAGGACCACAGCCACGTCGCCTGGCCCGCGAAGTGGCCTTCGCCCAGCGCGAAGGCCAGGTAGAAGATCGAGCCGATGCCGCGGATCCCGAAGAAGGACAGGGCGATCCGTTCCCGGGGCCCGGTCTTCCCGCCCAGCAGGCCCAGCCAGCCGGCGAGCGGACGGACCACGAGCAGGAACGCCAGCGCCACCAGCAGTTCCGCCAGTCCCACGCCGGCCAGCAGCCCCCTGGCGATGGCCCCGCCGAGCAGGACCAGGATGACCACCGTCAGGAGCCGCTCAAGCTGCTCCACATAGGAGTGCAGGACCCGGTGGTACCCATGGCTGCGTTCGGCGGCACGGATGGTCACGGCGCACACGAACACCGCAACGAACCCGTAGCCTTCCACCATCTCGGTGAGCCCGTAGGCCAGGAACGTTGCCGCAAGGGCCACGAACCCCTCCGAGTGGTTGGAAAGGCGCAGGCTCTCGCGCCGCGCCGAGAAGAACAGCGCAGCCAGCAACTTTCCGGTCAGGAAACCCAGCAGCAGCCCCAGGGCGAGGCGCCACAGCACGTCCATCCCGAACCACCCGGCCAACCAGCCGGACGACGAACCGCCCGCGGCGCTGATGGCGATGGCCAGGTACACGAACGGGAAAGCCAGACCGTCGTTGAGGCCGGCTTCCGAGGTGAGGCCGAACCGCACCTCGTCTTCCTTGTCGGTGCTGCCATCCTCATCTGCGGGTTCGCCCACCTGCACCTCGGAGGCCAGGACAGGGTCCGTGGGGGCCAGGCTGGAGGCCACCAGCAGCGCCGCCCCAAGGCCAAGGCCCAGGAACCACATCCCCAGCAGGGTCAGCCCCAGGATGCACAGCGGCATGGCAATGCCGAGCAACCGCCAGGTGGTGGACCAGCGCTTGCGGCCCACCGGCCGGTCCAGGGCCAGTCCGGCACCCATCAGCGAGATGATCACGCAGATCTCGGCAAGATGCATCACGAAGTCGGTGTGCTCCACCGGATTGGGGTCCGGCAGCGACGGAATCAGCGCGAACGCCCCCATCCCCGCGCCAAGGAAGACCATGGGCATGGACAGGGGCATGTCGCGCAGGAGCTTGGGCAGGACTGCGGCGGAAAACACCGCCAACCCGGCTGCGGCAAAGAGGATATCGGGGGCTTCGAACATGGGTGGCCCTCCAGCCTGGGTGGTTGGTGGTCCGCGGGCAGGTCACGCTGCTGCCCTGCGGATCGGTCTCACCATAACCCCTGCCCAGCCCGGCTGCCCTTTCCCGCATGCCGCCCCGGCGCGGGGTTCTTGGATCCCGGACAGCACGACGGCGGCGGCGCTGGTTTTCCTGTCCGGCATGCGGTGAGCTTGAGGCATGTCCCTCCAGCTCCCCGCCGTCGACGTCCCGCCCCAGCCCTGGACCGGGAGGGACGACGGCGACGGGCCCGGCCACCGCCGCTGGTGGCAGGCAGTGAACGCCGCCGGTGCGCCGGCCGTGGGCGGAACGGCAGCCGCAGCGGAGGCGGCAACAAGCACGGCCGCTTCTGTCCGGAAGCCGGCCGTGCTGCTCGGTTTTGCCAGCGACGAGGGAGTGCGCCGCAATAAGGGCCGCACCGGGGCGGCCGCCGCGCCGGCGGCCCTGCGGAAGGCGCTGGGCCCCTTGGCCTTCCACCTGGACCGGGCGGTGGCTGACGCCGGCGACGTCGCGGTGTCCGGCGGAGATCTGGAGGCCGGCCAGGAACGGCTCGGCCAGGCGCTCGCAGCGCTGCTGGCTGCCGGGCACCAGACCGTCGTCCTGGGCGGCGGCCACGAAACCGCATACGCCAGCTACCTGGGTGTCAGCGCCTCCCCCGCGGTCCGCAGCGGGCAGCGCCTGGGTGTTTTGAACCTTGACGCCCACTTCGATCTCCGGGACGAGCCAGTGCCCAGCTCGGGCACCCCGTTCCTGCAGATGGCGCGGGCGGAAGCGGATGCCGGGCGGGAATTCCGGTACGCCGTCCTGGGCATCTCCGAGCCGAACAACACCCGGGTCCTGTTCGACACTGCCGGCACGCTGGGTGTCCGGTACCTGCTGGACGAGGAATGCGACGCCGACCGGGCCCGGGACTTCGTGGCCGGCTTCCTGGCGGACATTGACGTGCTCTACCTGACCATCGACCTGGACGTCCTGCCCGCCGCGGTGGCCCCGGGAGTCAGCGCACCCGCAGCCTACGGCGTGCCGCTGCCGGTCATTTCCGCCGTGTGCCGGCAGGTGGCGCAAAGCGGCAAGCTAATGCACGTTGACGTTGCGGAACTGAACCCGGAGTTCGACGTCGATGGCCGGACCGCCAAAACCGCTGCCCGGCTGGTGGACACCCTGCTGCGCTGACCGGCACTGCTGAAGAGCCTTACGCACCCTTCAGCACGTACCGCCGTTCTGGCCGGCCCACCCCGTACTTGAGCCGCACATCCAGTGTCCCTTCGTCGTGCAGGTACTCGAGGTAGCGGCGGGCACTGACGCGGGAGGTACCCAGTGCCTCCGCGACTTCGGCCGCGGACACATCGCCCGGAGCAGCACTGAGCGCCGCCTCCACCAGCCTCAGGGTTTCGATGCTGCAGCCCTTGGGCAGCGGCCGCTCCGAACGGTCCAGGCCGAAGACCCGGTTCACGTCCGATTGCTCCGCCACGTCCTTGGCGGCATCCAGGCCCTGGTAGGCACTGCGGTAGTGTTCCAGCCGTTCCTGCAGGTCCGTCTGCGAAAAGGGCTTGATCAGGTAGTGGACAATGCCGCCCCGGAGCGCCCTCCGCACGGTCTCCACCTCGCGGGCGGCACTGATCACCAGCACGTCCAGTTCCGGCGCCACCGCCCGCAGCCGCTGCATCAGGTCCAGGCCGTTGATGTCCGGCAGGTGGATGTCCAGCAGGACCAGGTCCGGCTGAAGCCGTTCCGTTTCGGCCACCGCCTGCGCGCCGGTATGCGCCGCGCCCACCACGGAAAAGCCCGGTGTGCGCTGGATGAAGCCGGCATGCACCTTGGCCACCATGAAGTCGTCGTCGACGATCAGGACCTTGATCATGGCTGGGCACTCCCTCGTTTCAGCACGGCGGTAAAGACAGCCCCATTATCGTTGGCCACCGCCAGATCCCCGCCACTGCGGCGGCAGACCACCCGGGACAGCGCCAGCCCAAAGCCGCGGCTGCCCGCCGGCCCCGGTTCCTTGGTGGTGAATCCCTGGCGGAAGATGTGGTCGGTGGAGCCGCCGGGGACGCCTGGGCCGTTGTCGCGGACCGTCACCACAACGTCGTCCCCCGCCTTGCCCTCCACCAGCACGCTGACGGCTGCCTGCGGAAGCCCCGTGACGGCGTCGAACGCGTTGTCCACCAGGTTCCCCACCACGGTGGTGAGGTCCCGGGACAGCCCGTCATCAACCCTGTCCAGCACGGAGGCCGGGTCCAGCTGCAGGGCCGCACCCCGTTCCGTGGCGAGGCTCGACTTGGCGATCAGCAGGGCGGCGAGCGCGGGGTCCTTGATCCGGCCGGTCACCTCATCGTTGAGCCGTGTCCTGTCCACGGTGGCGCCGTTGACGAACTGGACCACGGAATCGTATTCGCCGATCTGGATCAGGCCGGAGATGACGTGCAGCTGGTTGGCGAACTCATGCGCCTGGGCGCGGAGGGTGTCCGTGGCGGTGCGGGTGGTGCCCAGTTCCTGCTCGAGCTCTGAAAGTTCGGTGCGGTCGCGGAGGGTGGTCACCGAGCCGATGACCTTGCCGCGGGACTGGATCGGCACCCGGTTCATCACCACCAGCCTGTCGCCCACCAGCACCAGCTGGTCCGGTCCGGGCTGATCGCGCGTGAGGACCTGCTTCAGGGCGGGCTCGACGGCGAGGCCCGCCACGCGCTTGCCCACACAGTCAGGCGGCAGGCCCAGCAGGGCGCGGGCACTGTGGTTGGCCACCGTGATGCAGTCATGCAGGTCCAGTGCAACCACGCCCTCCTTGAGTCCGTGCAGCATGGCTTCCCGGTTCTCCACCAGGCTGGTGATTTCGCTGGGTTCCATGCCCAGGGTCTGCCGCTTGACCCGGCGCGAGAGCAGCAGGGAGCCGGCGATCCCCAGCACGCTGGCGACGCCCAGGTAGGTGAGGAGGTTGGGGACGGCGTCGCCGAGCCGCTCCAGCACGGTGGGGTAGTTCCGGCTGATGGAGGCGATCCCGATCATGCGTCCGGTGTCGTCAAGGACGGGAACATGGGCGGACAGGAGCGGGGCCGGAGTGCCGCCCACCACCCCCGTCCAGGCCCGGCCTTCCATCACCCTGCTGGGCCCGAGCTCCAGCGGCTCGCCCACCATGCTGGGATCCGACGACGCCACCACGGTCCGGTCCACCCTCGCCAGCGCCACCCGCGATGAGCCGGAGACGATCCTCACGGACTCGGCCACGGACGGCAGCACCGCCCCGCCGCGCGGTTCAGCATCCGGCAGGAGTTCGCGCACCACGGGATTGCCGCCCAGGGCCTCCGCCGCGGAGAGGGCACGGCGGCCCTCCGTGCGTTCGAAGGCCGCTGCGGACTGGGCCAGCGAGATGGCCACCACGCCCACCAGGACGGCCAGGACGATGAGCAACTGCAGCAGAAGGTACTGCCCCGCAAGGGACATTCCTCGTCGTCGAGTCACGATGGTCTTCCTGGTGTTGGGGTGCAGGCCGGGCTGCGGCGGTTTTGGCCGGCTGCCACTGCGCGCACAATGATGGGACGCAAGGCCGGGGTGGTACGGGGAACTATATCCCAAAGCCTTCAGCGGGGCCGTTGTGGGGTTTTCGAAACGTGAACGCAATGAACACAACTTTCTCTGCGTACACAAGCGTGATCGCCGTCACGGCCGCCCCTAGCATCGGAACCACAAGGCACCGGAACCACACGTCAGCCGGTGCTGGTCGGATTTGTTTTTGAGAGAAGAGGAACACATGCGCCAGATCCGCGCATTGCGAGTTGCCGCCGTCGCCGCCGGCATCGCCCTGATGGCCACCGGCTGCGGTGCCACCGGCAAGAGCTCCACGGGTTCGGAAAGCTCCGGCGCTGCTGCCGGACCCATCACCGGCCTGCAGATCATGGTCCCCAACACCCCGGGCGGCGGCTACGACACCACCGCCCGCGCCGCTGCGAAGGTCCTCGACGACGAGAAGATCTCCACCAACACCGAGGTCTTCAACCTCGCAGGTGCCGGCGGCACGGTGGGCCTGGCCCGCGTGGTCAATGAAAAAGGCAACGGCGACCTCGCCATGCTGATGGGCCTGGGCGTCGTGGGTGCCAGCTACACCAACAAGTCAGAATCGAAGCTGACCGACACCACCCCCTTGGCCCGCCTCATCGAGGAGCCCGGCGCCATCATGGTCAGCAAGGACTCCCCGTACAAGACCATCGATGACCTGGTGAAGGCGTGGAAGGCCGATCCGGGCTCCATCGCCGTAGGCGGCGGCTCCTCCCCCGGCGGCCCGGACCACCTGCTGCCCATGCAGCTGGCAGGCGCCGTGGGCATCGACGCCACCAAGGTCAACTACGTTGCCTACGACGGCGGCGGCGACCTCCTGCCCGCAATCCTCGGCAACAAGCTCGGTTTTGCCGCCTCCGGTGCCGGCGAGTACCTGAAGCAGATCGAATCCGGTGAGGTCCGCGTGCTGGCCACCAGCGGCGAGAAGCGCCTGGACGGCGTGGATGCACCCACGCTGAAGGAATCCAACATCGACCTGGTCTTCACCAACTGGCGCGGCGTTGTGGCCCCTCCGGGCATCAGCGACAAGGACAAGACTGCCCTGATCGCGGCACTGGAAAAGATGCACGGCACGGACGGCTGGAAGGAAGCGCTGAAGACCCACAGCTGGACCGATGCCTTCATCACCGGTGACCAGTTCAAGTCCTTTCTGACCGAGCAGGACAAGCGCGTGGCGGATGTCCTCACCAAGCTTGGGCTGGCGTGACCTCCCTGACCACAGGTCTCAAAGGCCGCTCCGAGCTGGGAGTTGCACTCCTGCTCGGGGCGGCCGGCGTCATGGTCTTCCTGGACGCCAACGGCCTGGCAACCCCGTATTCGAAGTCCGATCCGGTCGGACCCAAAACCGTTCCGTTCATCGTGGCCGGAATGCTCGTGGTCTGCGCCGTACTGCTGGCCATCAACGTGCTGCGCGGCGGCAAGGGTGAAGCTGAAGGCGGCGAGGACGTTGACCTCACGCACCCCGCCGACTGGAAGACCGTCCTGCCACTGGCCGGGGCCTTCATCCTGAACATCCTGCTGATCGACTGGGCCGGCTGGGTGATCTCCGGAACCGTCCTGTTCTGGGGAAGCGTCCTGGCTCTCGGCAGCCGCCGCTACGTCCGGGACGGCCTGATCTCCGTCGCCCTGTCCCTGCTGACCTTCTACGGCTTCTACCTCGGCCTGGGCATCGCACTGCCGGCCGGCCTCCTGGAAGGAATCCTCTAAATGGACGTCTGGTCCTCCCTGATGGACGGCTTCGCCACCGCCCTCACCCCCATGAATTTCCTCTACGCCGTGATCGGCGTCATCCTGGGCACCGCCGTCGGCGTCCTGCCCGGCCTTGGCCCGGCCATGACGGTCGCCCTGCTGCTTCCCGTCACCTATGCCCTGGAACCCACCAGCGCCTTCATCATGTTCGCCGGCATCTACTACGGCGGCATGTACGGCGGCTCCACCACGTCCATCCTCCTGAACACCCCCGGTGAATCGTCCTCGGTGGTCACCGCCATTGAGGGCAACAAGATGGCCAAGGCGGGGCGGGCGGCGCAGGCGCTTGCGACGGCGGCCATCGGCTCCTTCGTCGCCGGCACCATCGGCACGGCGCTGCTGGCCGTCTGCGCACCGATCGTCGTGAAGTTCGCCGTCAGCCTCGGCGCGCCCAGCTACTTCGCCATCATGGTCCTTGCCCTGCTGGCCGTGACCGCAGTGCTGGGGTCCTCCCGGTTGCGCGGTTTCGCGTCCCTGGGCCTCGGCCTGGCGATTGGCCTGGTGGGCATGGACTCGGTCACCGGCCAGCGCCGCCTCACCTTCGGCCAGCCGCTCCTGGCGGACGGCCTGGACATCGTCGTGGTGGCCGTGGCCATCTTCGCGGTGGGCGAAGCACTCTGGGTTGCAGCACACCTGCGCCGCACTCCCCTGCATGCCATCCCCGTGGGCCAGCCCTGGATGGGCAAGTCCGACTGGAAGCGCTCCTGGAAGCCGTGGCTGCGCGGCACGGCCTTCGGCTTTCCGTTTGGCGCGCTGCCCGCCGGTGGAGCCGAGATCCCCACGTTCCTCTCCTATGTGACGGAAAAGCGCCTCAGCAAGCACCCCGAAGAGTTCGGCAAGGGCGCCATCGAAGGCGTGGCCGGTCCGGAAGCAGCCAACAACGCTGCGGCCGCCGGCACGCTGACCCCGATGCTGGCCCTGGGACTGCCCACCAACGCCACCGCGGCCGTGATGCTTGCCGCCTTCACCTCGTACGGCATCCAGCCGGGTCCGCAGCTCTTCGAGAGCCAGGGGCCCCTGGTGTGGGCGCTGATTGCCAGCCTGTTCATCGGCAACTTCCTGCTCCTGATCATCAACCTGCCGCTGGCGCCCCTGTGGGCCAAGCTGCTGCAGCTGCCCCGGCCCTACCTGTACGCCGGCATCCTGTTCTTCGCGACGCTGGGCGCCTACTCGGTGAACCTGCAGGCGTTCGACCTGGTGATCCTGCTGATCCTCGGCGCGCTCGGGTTCATGATGCGGCGCTTCGGACTCCCCGTGCTGCCGTTGATCCTCGGCGTCATCCTGGGACCGCGGATCGAGGGCCAGCTCCGCAAGACCCTCCAGCTGAGCGCGGGCGACCCGGCCGGGCTCCTGGGCGAGCCGATCGCCGTCGGCATTTACGTCATCATTGGCCTCATCCTGCTCTGGCCCTTTGCCTACAGGCTGTTCCGCCGGAACCGTCCGGAGCGCAAGCCGCTGGTTCCGGCCAATTCCGGCGCGGCGGACTACAGTGACTGAACAGCCGCCCCACTCATCTCCAGCAGAACAGGAAACAACATGACCGTCGTTGTGGGATACGTCCCGACCCCCGAGGGCGAAGCTGCCCTGACGCAGGCCATCGCTGAAGCACGGAGGAGCAACAGCACCCTGGTATTGATCAACTCCTCCAAGGGCGAAGCCGCCGTGGACAGCAGGTTTGCGCCGGAGGGTGAAATCCAGGACATCGAGCAGCGGCTGCCAGGCCAGGGCATCCAGTACCAGATCAAGCGCCCGGTCCGCGGCCACGACGCCGCCGCGGAGGTCCTGGACGCTGCCGAGGAGCACAACGCCGACCTGATCGTGATCGGCCTGCGCCGCCGCACCCCGGTGGGCAAGCTCATCATGGGCAGCACGTCCCAGCGCATCCTGCTGGAGGCGGACTGCCCGGTGCTGGCAGTAAAGGCCGGCTAGGCGCGGGGAGTGCCTGACGCTGCAGCGGCCGCCGGCGCCCGGAACAGTTCCTGGCGCTGGCGGCCCAGGCCTTCCACCTCCACCTCCACCACGTCGCCCGGCTGGAGGTAGGGGAACCGGCCGCTGAGGGCCACACCCTGCGGAGTGCCGGTGAGGATCACGTCGCCCGGTTCCAGCCGCATGTATTGGCTGCAGTGGTGGACCAGTGTGGGCGCATCAAAGATGAGTTCGGACGACGACGAATCCTGGCGCGGTTCACCGTTGACCCAGCTGCGCAGCGGAAGGGCGCCGCCGTCGATATCCTGCGCCGGAACCAGCCACGGGCCCAGCGGCGTTGACCCCGGGAGCGACTTCCCCTTGGTCCACTGGCCCGCAGCACCAGGCAACTGGTATTCACGCTCGGAGAGATCGTTCGCCGTGACGTATCCGGCGATGCAGGCCGCGGCGTCGCCAACGGAATCCAGGTAGCTGGCCTCCCGGCCGATCACGATGCCCAGTTCCACTTCCCAGTCGTACCGGGTGGACCGCGGCGGGAGCGGAGCGGGGTCATACGGACCGGTGACCGTATTGCTCGGTTTGAGGAAGACCACCGGAATGGTGGGCGGCTCGGCGCCGGATTCCGCCGCATGTGCGGCATAGTTCATTCCGATGCCCACCACGGTGCCGGGCCTGGCCACCGGCGGACCTACACGCAGTCCCGCGGCCTCCTCCAGCAGCGGCAACGCCCCTATCGCCAGGGCCTCCCGGACCTTCGCCAGGCCGCCCGCGGCAAGGAACCGGCCGTCAATGTCATTGGTCAGGGGCAGCAGGCTGAAGCAGCGGGATGCACCCCCTGCCGCATCAACCAGCACGGCCGGCTGCTCCCTGCCGGGTTCGCCCAGGCGCATGATCTTCATACCGAATACTCCTCCAGCTCTACTAAGGGGGCCGCACGACCAAGGGGCGGGCGCGGGCCCGGGGGCCCCTTCCATGGTGGTCGATTCCCTGCGGAGCCGCGAACGGACGGTTTGTGACTGCCCGCCAAGCCCGCAAATAGGGCAGTCATCTGACATCCGGCAGGAGCAGTCGGTAGAATAACGGAGCCATCCTGGCACGAAACACAGAAAGTTCAGTACATGACTACAGCCACTTTGGAGCGGATCCCCGCCGCTGCCGGGGCCACCGAGGGGCCGTCCCCGCGGTCCATCGACCTTGAGTTCTCCAGCGCCAGCGAGGTCCACGCGGGACTGGAAGGGGCGGTCGCAGAACTGATCGCGGTGGCAGCAAAAGACGCCACCTGCGGCATCCTGGTCACCAGGCTGCACCCGGGACGCTACACGGTAGCCCTGGATGAATCGGTACCGTTCGGCGAGACCTACGAGTCCATCGCCGCCTGACCGCCACCGGCCGGCCAGCCGTCCGCCCTTGGACGCGGCAACAGCCGGCGCCGCCAACAGAAAACCCCGCACGCCATAGAGGCAATGCGGGGTTTTGTGTTGCCGCAGCAGGGCTCCTAGGCGCGGCGGACCTGAACGCCGTCGGACTTCAGGAAGAGCTGCTTCTCGGCGGGGCCTGACGGACCGGCCGGAACCAGCCACAGGACGTTCCCGCTCTGGGACACCTCTTCCACCTCCCCGGCAGCCACCACATGCGCATGCTTGATGATCTCGACGCGGTCCCCGGCCTGGAGGGCTTTCCAGTTGGACACCGCAGCGGAATGGGCATTGCGCCTCGACAGGACTGCCCCACGTGCTTTCATTTGAACTTCTACCCCTTTGTATCGTTCTGCCGCCACAGCTTCTTTGATGTGACTTTCACTACATCTTCAGTTCTACTACAGTCCCGGCGCCGCGGTGGGCCGCGGCGCCGGAAATTCCGTCCTTTGGACGGAAGAACCGCGGGAACTGAAGATTCTTCGGTGTCAGGCGAGGGGCCCGACGGCGGATTCCGCCGCCCGGCGCACGTCACCGGAGGCAACCAGCCGGTCCGCCGCTTCCAGTTCCGGAGACAGGAAACGGTCCGTCCCCGGCCCGTCCACCACACCGCGGAGGGCAGCCACGACGGCGGCACCGGCCGGGCCGGGCGTCAGCGCGCCGCCTGAGAGCTGGGTGCGGATGTCCAGGGCCCGAGCCGAGGTCACCAGTTCGATGGCCAGGACCCGGCGGAGGTTCTCCACCGCCTTGCGCAGCTTCCGCGCAGCGTGCCAGCCCATGGACACATGGTCCTCCTGCATGGCCGAGCTGGGAATCGAGTCAACGGACGCGGGAACGGCGAGCCGCTTGTTGTCCGACACCAGGCCGGCCTGGGTGTACTGGGCGATCATCAGGCCGGAGTCCACCCCGGGGTCTGCTGCCAGGAACGCGGGCAGGCCGTGGGAACGGGCGGGGTCCAGCATCCGGTCGGTCCGGCGTTCGGCGATGGAGCTGAGGTCGGCGACGGCGATGGCCAGGTAGTCCAGGACATACGCCACCGGAGCGCCGTGGAAGTTGCCGTTGGAGCTGACGCGGCCGTCGGGCAGGACCACCGGGTTGTCGATGGCGGCCGCCAATTCCCGGGTCGCCACCAGCTCGGCGTGGTCAACGGTGTCTCGGACCGCGCCGGCAACCTGCGGGGCGCAGCGCAGCGAGTACGCATCCTGGACCCGGGAATCCCCTACCCGGTGCGACGCGACAATGGGTGAATCGGACAGCACGCGCAGCATGTTGTCGGCACTGGCCGCCTGGCCGGGGTGGGGACGAAGTGCGGCGTGCAGTTCGGGGAGGAACACCTGGTCCGTTCCCAGCAGTGCCTCGACGCTGAGCGCGGCGGTGATGTCCGCCGTCGCCAGCAGCTGGCGGAGGTCGGCAATGGCCATCAGGAGCATGCCCAGCATGCCCTCCGTGCCGTTGACCAGCGCAAGCCCTTCCTTCTCAGCGAGGATGACCGGCTCGATGCCGTGCGCTGCCAGCAGCTCGGCGACAGGCCGCTCTCCCCGCCCGCCGTATGTGACGCCGTCGGGCCCTTCCGCCTCTCCCTCGCCCATCAGGACCAGGGCGCAGTGCGACAAGGGGGCAAGGTCACCCGAGCAGCCCAGCGACCCGAACTCGCGGACCACCGGGGTGATGCCGGCGTTGAGGACATCCACCATGGTCTGCAGGACCACGGGGCGGACGCCGGTGCGGCCGGAGGCCAGGGTCTTGGCGCGCAGGAACATGATGCCGCGCACCACTTCCCGCTCCACGGCCGGCCCCATCCCGGCGGCGTGGCTGCGGATCAGGGACTTCTGCAGCTGGGTGCGCAGTTCGTTGGGGATATGGCGGTTGGCCAGGGCACCGAAGCCGGTGGAGATGCCGTAGGCGGGGGTGTCGCTGGCGGCAAGGTCATCGATATGGGCCCGGACCTTGGCGACGGTTTCCAGGGCGTCCGGAGCGATGGCCACGGTGGCGCCGTGTCGTGCGACGGCGAGCACGTCCTCCGCAGTGACGCCGACGGAGCCGAGGGTGACGGTCAGCGGTTCGTGGGTTGTTTCGTGGGTTACGAGAGTCATGGAAGTTCCTTGCTGTATTCCCATCGACTGCTCCGTACTTGTCGTTTTCAGGGTTCTAAACGACAAGTACGGAGCAATCGATGTGGGGAGCCTGGGTTAGCGGGCCTGGGCGGGGTTCTCTTGCATGGGGATGCGGACGCCGCGTTCCTTCGCGACCTCAAGGGCACGGTCGTAGCCGGCGTCGGCGTGGCGGATAACGCCCATGCCGGGGTCGTTGGTCAGCAGGCGTTCGAGCTTCTGGGCGGCGAGATCGGTGCCGTCGGCGACGGAGACCTGGCCGGCGTGGATGGAGCGGCCGATGCCCACGCCGCCGCCGTGGTGCAGGGATACCCAGGTGGCGCCGGAGGCAGTGTTGAGCAGGGCGTTCAGCAACGGCCAGTCGGCGATGGCGTCGGAGCCGTCCGCCATGGCTTCGGTTTCACGGTACGGGGAGGCGACGGAGCCCGAGTCCAGGTGGTCACGGCCGATCACGATCGGGGCCTTGACCTTGCCCTCCTTGACCAGCTGGTTGAAGAGCAGCCCGGCCTTGGCACGTTCGCCGTAGCCCAGCCAGCAGATGCGGGCGGGCAGGCCCTCGAACTCGACGCGCTCCTGAGCGGCGTCGATCCACCGGTGCAGGTGCTTGTTCTCGGGGAACAGTTCCTTGATCGCTTCGTCGGTGACGCGGATGTCTTCGGGGTCGCCGGACAGGGCCACCCACCGGAACGGGCCCAGGCCTTCGCAGAAGAGCGGGCGGATGTAGGCCGGGACGAAGCCGGGGAACTCGAAGGCGCGTTCGTAGCCGCCCTTGCGGGCCTCGTCGCGGATGGAGTTGCCGTAATCGAAGACTTCGGCGCCGGCGTCCTGGAATTCCACCATGGCCTGGACGTGGCGGGCCATGGAGGCCTGCGACTTCTTGGTGAAGCCTTCCGGGTCCGCCTCGGCTTCACGGTGCCACTCGTCCACCGAGATGCCCTCGGGCAGGTAGGACAGCGGATCGTGCGCGGAGGTCTGATCGGTGACGATGTCCACGGTGAGTTCGCCGGCCTTGTGGCGGCGGAGGATCTCGGGGAAGACTTCGGCCGCGTTGCCCACGTAGCCCACGGACCAGCCGCGGCGCTCTTCCTTGGCCTTGAGCACCTTGGCGATGGCGGCGTCGAGGTCGGTTTCCACCTCGTCCAGGTAGCGCTTGCCGGCGCGGCGGCGCAGGCGGGTCTCGTCGACGTCGACAATCAGGCAGGCGCCATCGTTCAGGGTGACGGCGAGCGGCTGGGCGCCGCCCATGCCGCCGCAGCCGCCGGTCAGGGTCAGTGTGCCGGCGAGGGTGCCGTTCTCGTCGCCCGTGAGCTTGCGGGCGATGGCGGCGAAGGTTTCGAAGGTACCCTGCAGGATGCCCTGGGTGCCGATGTAGATCCAGGAGCCGGCGGTCATCTGGCCGTACATCATCAGGCCCTCGGCCTCCAGGCGGCGGAATTCGGGCCAGTTCGCCCAGTCGCCAACCAGGTTGGAGTTGGCCAGCAGTACCCGGGGCGCCCATTCGTTGGTGCGGAAGATGCCGACCGGCTTGCCGGACTGGACCAGCAGCGTCTCATCCTTTTCCATGGTTTCCAGGGTGCTGGTGATGGCGTCGAACGCGGCCCAGGAGCGGACGGCGCGGCCGGTGCCGCCGTAGACCACCAGGTCATCCGGGCGTTCGGCGACCTCGGGGTCCAGGTTGTTCATCAGCATGCGCAGCGGCGCTTCGGTCTGCCAGGACTTGGCGGTGAGCTCGGTGCCGCGGGCTGCTTTGACCGGGCGGGCACCGGTGGTGAAATCGGCGGGTGCCATGATGGGCTCCTTCGTGTGGTGTCTGTTGGAGGAAAGAAGTTCTGTATCAACTAAAGCCCTTGGCGGACGGGCTTCACAGGGCTTTTGGCGGGGTGGTGTCCGGTATTCCAGACGCGCCCGGCTTGCCAGGTTGCTCTATCACTTACGGCTCCCATTCCAGGGTTTTAGCAGCCGTAAGTGGTCGGGCAACGATGGTTATTTGACCGGCCGCCCGTGGATGCGGACGGAGAGTTCGTCAGCCACCTTCTGGACGCGGGCAGCCAGCACAGGCCACTCCTCCGAGGGCAGCTTGTCCTCGAGGAAAGTGACTGCGACGGCGGCAGTGGGCCAGCCCAGGTGGTCGGTCACAGCGGCGGCGATGGAACCAAAGCCCGGCGTCACCTCGCCGTGTTCGGTGGCGTACCCACGCTGGCGCACCTGGTCCAGGTGCGAGGACAGCGCCGAGTACTTCATGATCGCGCCTTCCACCTCGTGCCGGGCCGTGAAGGCGGCGGCGTTCGGGTACAGCGCCCGCACCTGGGACTTGGGCAGGGCGGCCAGGATGGCGCGGCCGCTGGCGGTGAGGTGGCTGGGAAGCCGGACTCCGACGTCGGTTACCAGGGAGGGGCGGTTCTTGGCCCGCTCCTCGACGATATACAGGACATCGCGGCCGTGGAGGACGGCAAGGTGGGCACTCTCCCCAATTGCGTCCACGAGCGAGGCAAGCAGCGGCCGGCCCAGCCGGGACAGCGGTTCCTGCCGCGAGTAGGCGGAACTGAGTTCGAAGGCGCTGATGCCCAGCCCGTAGCGCTGTTCCTCGTGCAGATGGAGGACGAATCCATTGGCCTCCATGACGCCCAGCAGGTGGTAGACGCTGGACCGGGGCAGGTCCAGGCTGGAGGCGATCTGGGAGGCGGCCATCGGCCCCCTGCGGGAGGCCAGCAGCTTGAGGATGCGCAGGGTGTTCTCAGCGGCAGGAACTTTTGACGACGCCTTGACGGATGCGCGGGGCGTCCGGGGTTCGGCACCTGCTGGATCGGTGCCGCGCGTTTCGGCGCTTAGTGCAGTGCTCATGGGTTCGAAGGGTCTTTCTGGTTAGCTCTGTCCGGAATCCCGTACTTAAGCTTGCGCCCCCGACGCCCACAATCGCTGCTCCCCCAGTCCCACAGTGTCTCGAATCCCAGACTCACGGCCGTCCTGTGGGCCGCCCCTCGGCGAGATAGCGGTCAGCCGCAATGTTCCGCCCCCCATTGCCGCTAAGTGCCATGTCGCAGACAGTCTGAGATGAAAGACACCAAGGCGCCGTGAGCCTCATCACGGTGCCGTGGAAAATGGTCTGCTGGTTAGCGGCTCCCCTCCCAATGACGAGAAGGTATTTCCATGCAACCAGCTCCAACCCCCACCCGGACCGACAGTCCGGCGGACCGGCAGAAGCCGGCCGACGCCGTCGGACGCGTCCTCGACCGCGGCCTGAACGTGCGGCACATCCGCTTCATGGCACTGGGCTCCGCGATCGGCACGGGCCTCTTCTATGGCTCCGCGTCCGCGATCCAGAAGGCTGGCCCCGCCGTCCTGCTGGCTTACATCATCGGCGGCGCCGCGGTGTTCATGGTCATGCGGGCCCTCGGCGAGATGGCAGTGCGGCATCCGGTCTCCGGTTCCTTCAGCCAATACGCGGGCCGCTACCTCGGCCCCCTGGCCGGCTTCGTGACCGGATGGACGTACGTGTTCGAGATGGCCATCGTGGCCATTGCCGATGTCACTGCCTTCAGTATCTACATGGGCTTCTGGTTCCCCCAGGTGGACCGCTGGATCTGGGTCCTCGCCGTGATCTGTTTCCTGGCCGCGCTGAACCTCCTGAGCGTCAAGGTCTTCGGCGAGCTGGAGTTCTGGTTCTCGCTGATCAAGGTCGCGGCCATCATCGCCATGATCGCCGGCGGCGCAGCCATCATTGCCTTCGGCTTCCAGGCCGGCGATTCAAGCGTGGCGCCCGGACTGGGCAACCTGGTGGAGCACGGCGGCCTGTTCCCCAACGGGTTCGAAGGCCTCCTGGCCTCCTTTGCCGTGGTGATGTTTGCCTTCGGCGGGATCGAAACCCTGGGCATCACGGCTGGCGAAGCCGCAGACCCCAAGAAGGTCATCCCCAAAGCCGTCAACACTGTCCCCGTCCGCGTCCTGCTGTTCTATGTCCTGACCCTGGGCGTGCTCATGAGCCTCTTCCCCTGGAACGAGGTGGGCAGCAACGGCAGCCCGTTCGTGCAGATCTTCAGCAGCCTCGGCATCCCGGCCGCACCGCACATCCTGAACGCCGTGGTGATCACGGCCGCACTCTCCGCCATCAACAGCGACATCTTCGGTGCGGGCCGCATCCTCTTCGGGCTGTCCAACCAGGGCCACGCCCCCGCCGCGTTCGGCAAGGTTTCCCGGCACGGGGTTCCGTGGATGACCGTGGTGATGATGGCCGGAATCCTGCTGGTGGGCGTGGTCCTCAACGCGGTGATTCCGGAGGACGTGTTCCTGGTGATTGCCTCGATCGCCACCTTTGCCACGGTCTGGGTGTGGGTCATGATCCTGGCCTCCCACGTGGCAATGAAGCGCGAAATCGCGCGCAAGGGCCTGCCGGCGTCGGAATTCCCGTCTCCGTGGTGGCCGGCAGCGTCCGTCCTCACCATCGCCTTCATGGCGCTGGTGATCGCGGTCCTCGGCGCCTTCGAGGACACCCGGATCGCCCTGTACGTCGGGGCGGTGTGGCTGGGCCTGCTGGTCCTGGCGTACCGCCTGTGGGTCAAGGGTGATGGACGACGGCGGGCCCACCTTGAGGATGAAACCTCGCCGCTGCCCGTGGTCGCCCCCGGCCCGGGCAGCTAGGCCGAAAACACCCGGCGCCGGACACCAGTTCGCGGGGCTAAAATCAGCCATGGTTCCCGTGTCCAGCCTGGTGGCATTCGCCGTGGCATCCGTCGTCCTGATCGCCGTCCCCGGCCCCAGCGTGCTGTTCGTCATTGGGCGTTCCCTTGCGCTGGGGTGGCGGGGCGGCGTCCTCACGGTCCTCGGAAATGCGACCGGCCAGTTGGTCCAGGTCATCGCCGTGGCCCTCGGCGTGGGCGTGGTGGTGGCTGAATCCGTGGTCCTGTTCAGCATCGTGAAGTTTGCAGGTGCCGCCTACCTGGTCTCCCTGGGGATCCGGACCATCCTCCGACGGGGGCATGCTGCCCGCCAGCCCGCGCCGGCTCCGCCCTCCAGCCGCTGGACTTTGGTCCGGCAGGGGGCGCTGGTGGGCGCCACCAACCCCAAGTCGGTGGTGTTCTTCGTGGCAATCCTGCCCCAGTTCGTCGACTACCACGCCGGCAACATTCCGTTCCAGCTGGCCCTGCTCGGCGCGGTCTTCCTGCTGATCGCGCTGGTCTCGGACAGCCTGTGGGCCATCGCGGCGGGGTGGGCCCGGCTGTGGTTCGTCCGTTCGCCCCGGCGCGTCCCGGCGGTGGAGGCCGTGGGTGGGGCCATGATGATCGGCCTCGGCGGAACCCTGGCGCTGGCGGGATCGAAATCCTGAAACAGCGGCTGCACAACAGGAGGTGCCCGGACCCCGAGGGACCGGGCACCTCCTGAAGTCCGTCCTGTCAGGCCCCGGCAGCGGCTGACCGAACCGCCTGGCCGAGGGGCGTCGTCGGCCGGCCAATCAGCCTGCGAAGGTCCCCGCTGCTGACCAGCAGGTCACCCCGGGCAATGCCGAGGTCCGAATCCGCCAGGATCTCCGCGAAAGCGCCCGGCACGCCCACCCCGGTGAGCAGCCCGGCGTACTCCCTGGCCGGCAGGTCGTTGTAGCTGATGTCCCGGCCGGTGGCGGCACTGATTTCAGCCGCGAGGTCCGCCATGCTGAACGCGTCGTCACCGCCCAGTTCGTAGACTTTGCCGGCCTGTCCATCCGCAACGAGGACGGCGGCCGCAGCGTGGGCGTAGTCGGACCGCGCGGCCCCGCTGACCCTGCCCTCCCCGGCGCTGCCCGCCAGTGCGCCCTGGGCCAGGGTGCCCGGCAGCTGCTCTGTGTAATTCTCCAGGTACCAGCCGTTGCGCAGCAGGACAAAAGGAACACCGGACTCCCGCAGCAGCGCCTCGGTGGCCTTGTGCTCATCCGCCAGCTTCATACCGGTGGTATCGGCATTGGCAATGCTGGTGTAGGCCAGCAGCTCCACGCCCTCGGCTTTGGCAGCTTCGATCACGGTGCGGTGCTGCTCCACCCGCTTGCCCACTTCGCTGCCGGAGATCAGCAGCACCCGCCGGGCGCCTTTGAGCGCTGCGGCCACGGAGACGGCGTCGGCATAGTCCATCTGCTTCACCTGCACCCCTTGGGCGGCGAGGTCTGCCAGCTTTTCAACCGACCGGCCGGCAGCCACGATCTCCGCCGCGGGGACGCCCAGCTCCAGGAGGGCTTTCAGGACATGGCGGCCCAACTGGCCGGTGGCGCCCGTAACAACAATGCTCACGATGATTCCTTTCGGTTTTTGCTCTGTCACGGGCATAACCCAGGACGGGCCACCATGCTTCCCGATAGTTAGTACGCACTTTGAGGTAAGGTACTGACCTTTAGGTAAGCTATACGGTATGGAAGCCCCTGCACATGCCGCTCCCCTCCCCCAGGCCTTTGCCGACGGCGTGTTCCCGTCCGGGTGTCCCAGCCGGACGCTGCTTGACCACATCACCAGCAAATGGGGTGTCCTGATCCTGCTTTCACTCTCCGAAGGGGAACAGCGGTGGAGCGACCTGCGGCGGCGGGCCGAGGGCATCAGCGAGAAGATGCTGGCACAAACGCTGAAGACCCTGGAGCGGGACGGCCTGGTGAGCAGGAAGGCCCAGGCTGTGATTCCGCCGCGCGTGGACTACAGCCTGACGGACCGGGGGTATGAATTGAGCACATTGCTGGTGCCGCTGGTCGCCTGGGCCTTCGAGAACGCGGACGAGATCATCAACGGCAAGTAGCCGCCTGCACCAAAGACAGGTACCTGTTACTGGTGTGGCTGGTGTGAATAGCGCATAGCGTGTGCGTACGGTGGCGGCCGGAATGGGAGGACGATCCTCCGCTGGGAGCATTCCGCCAACCAGCACCGTTAGCAGGCGGCAGGACGCCGCTTGGAGGAGTCGGTCTTATGGCCAAGGGCTACGCACAGGATCTTTCCGGCATGGGCCGGCCCATCAGCCTCGGCGCTTTCCTGGCCAAGGCATGGGGCGGGGTGGCAGGGGCTTTGGGGCCCCGCTGCCCTTACCGCGTGGGTGACACCGTCATAGGCGACGACCCCTTCAGCGGCAGGCGCGAAGGGGTCGTCGTATGGCAGGACCGGCGGTCGGTGGGCGTGAAGACCGCGTACGGCATCTTCTTCTTCGACCACCGCCTGGTCAGGCCCCTGGATTAGCGACAGGCGTGGCCGGCGTCAGCGCGCGGACCAGCCGCCGTCCATCGTGTAGCTGGCACCGGTGACCATGCCGGCGTCCGGTGAAGCGAGCCAGGCGACCAGGGACGCCACTTCCTCCGGTTCCACCAGGCGCTTGATGGCCGCTTCGGTCAGCATCACTTTGGCCAGGACCTCGGATTCTGGAATTCCGTGCACCTTTGCCTGGTCGGCCAACTGGCTTTCCACCAGGGGCGTCCGCACGTAGCCGGGGTTGATGCAGTTGGACGTGACACCATGTTCCCCGCCTTCGAGCGCGGTCACCTTGCTCAGCCCTTCCAAACCGTGCTTCGCGGAAACATACGCGCTCTTGAACGGCGAGGCGCGGAGGCCGTGCACGGAGGAGACGTTGATGATGCGGCCGAACTTGTTGGCGTACATGTGCGGCAGTGCGGCACGGATGAGCAGGAACGGCGCCTCCAGCATCAGGGTGATGAGCCTGCGGAAGTCCGCGGGGTCGAAATCCTGGATCGGGCTGATGCGCTGGATCCCGGCGTTGTTGACCAGGATGTCGCAGTCCAGGCCCAGGCCGGCCAGCGCCTCAGTGTCCAGCAGGTCCACGCCCCAGGCTGTGCCGTGCACCTCCCCGGCGAGCTTCTCCGCGGCAGAGGCGTCGACGTCGGCCACCACCACCTTCGCGCCCTGGGCGGCAAGTGCGCGCACGCAGGCGGCTCCAATCCCGCTGGCGCCGCCGGTGACCAGTGCCTTGCGTCCATTCAACGTGTTGTCCATTGCGGTTCTCCTTCTGCGCTTGTGGGGTCCAGGGGTTCCATCACTGCCTGGTCAGCGCTGCCCGGCCAGCAGCCCTTCGCGGGCCGCATCCTCCCGGTCCACGTCTTCCAGGGCTACGCCCTTGGTTTCGCGCAGGCTCAGGACGGCGACGGCGGTGATGGCACACGCGACCACCAGGTAGATGGCGGTGGGCACCCACGACCCCGTGTCCTTCAGCCATTGGGTGGCCAGCAGCGGTGCCAGTGAACCGGCGAAGATGGAGGTCACCTGCGAGCCGAGGGACGCTCCGGAGTACCGCATGCGGGTGGGGAACATCTCGGCCATGATGGCGGGTTGCCCGGCGTACATGAGGCCGTGCAGGCACAGCCCGATGGTCACGGCCAGGACGATGACCACGGCGTTGCGGGTATCGAACATCGGGAAGGCGAAGAACGGCCAGGTGGCACCGAGGATGGCGCCCGCAAGGTAGACGGGTTTGCGGCCGATCCGGTCCGCGAGGCGGCCGTACTGCGGAATGACGGCGAAGTGGATAACGTGGGCGATCAGCAGCGCCAGCAGGAGTGACGAGGTGTCGTACTTATGCACGCTCTTGAGGTAGACAATCGCGAAGCTGACCACCAGGTAGTACATGATGTTTTCCGCGAACCGCAGGCCCATGGCCTGGAAGATGCCCTTGGGGTACTTGCGCAGGACCTCGAAGACGCCGTAGCTGACGGCCTGTTCCTTCTCCACCAGTTCCTTGGCTTCGAGGAAGATGGGCGACTCGCTGACGTTGGTGCGGATGTAGTAGCCCACGAAGACGATCACGGCGGAAAGCCAGAACGCCACGCGCCAGCCCCAGCCGAGGAACGCCTCGCTGCTCAGGGTCGTGGACATGATGTACAGCACCAGGGTGGCCAGGAGGTTGCCCACCGGAACGGCGGCCTGGGGCCAGCTGGACCAGAAGGCGCGGGTCTTGTTGGGGCTGTGTTCGGCCACGAGGAGCACGGCGCCGCCCCATTCGCCGCCCAGCGCGAAGCCTTGGATGAAGCGCAGGGCAACCAGCAGGGCAGGGGCCAGGTAGCCGATGTCGGCGAAGCCGGGCAGGCAGCCCATCAGGAAGGTGGAGATGCCGATGATCACGATGGTGAGCTGCAGGGTGGGTTTGCGGCCCAGTTTGTCGCCGATCTGGCCGAACACGATGCCGCCCAGCGGGCGGGCGATGAAGCCCACGGCGTAGGTGAGGAAGGCCTGGATGATCCCGTCCAGCTCGTTGCCGGTGGAAGGGAAAAAGTATTTGCCGAAGACCAGGGTGGCGGCGGTGGCGTAGAGGAAGAACTCGTACCACTCCACCACCGTTCCCACCATGGAGGCGGCGACAATCCTCTTCAGTCCTGATCCTTCGGGTGCATGCCCGGCGTTGTTGGCCGGGCGCTGCTCTACGCTCATGGTTTCTCCTAGTGTCCACATTGACACGTGCTGTGATCCCCAGCACAAGTGACTCAGATGAGTATTGCTGCACAAATCCTGCACTTCAATGCCCAAAGGGGCACCAAGTGCGTGCACAATTGCAGACATGGATGCGAACCCCGATGACCTCCTGGTCCTCCTGGCGGTGTCACGCTCGGCGAAGTTCACGACGGCGGCCCAGGCGCTGGGCATGAACCACACCACGGTCTCGCGCCGGATCGCCGCGCTGGAAAAGGCGCTGGGCGGCAGGGTCCTGTCCCGGGCAGCGGGCGGCTGGGAACTGACCGAGCTGGGTGCACGGGCCGTGCGGGCGGCCGAACAGGTCGAGGCCGTCATGGGCACCCTGGGCCCGGCCGGCCAGGCACCGGACCCCGTCGCGGGCGTGGTCCGGATGACCGCGACGGACGGGTTCAGCGCCTACATTGCCGCCCCGGCGGTGGCGCGGCTGCGGCGGGACCATCCCGGCCTCAGTGTCGAAGTGGTGACCATGACCCGGCGGGCGCTGCAGCAGCGGTCCGGGCTGGACATCGAGGTGGTGGTGGGCGAGCCGCAGGTGCACCGGGCGGAGGCCATCCGGCTCGGCGAATACCGGCTGGGAATGTACGCCTCCCGCGCCTACCTCGCGGAGCACGGGACACCGGCCACCGTGGCCGAACTGAACGCCCACCCGCTGGTCTACTTCGTGGATTCGATGCTTCAGGTCGATGACCTGGACGCACCGCGCCGGCTGGTTCCGGCCATGCGGGACGGGCTGACCTCCACCAATGTGTTCGTCCATGTGGAGGCCACCCGGGCAGGCGCCGGCGTCGGGTTCCTGCCGTGCTTCATGGCGGACCTCCACGACGACCTGGTCCGGCTGCTGCCCGACAAAATTGGTGAACTGCTTCCCTACTGGATGGTCCTGCGCCCGGACTCGCTGCGGCGCCCGGCCGTTGCCGCCGTCGTGCAGGCCCTGCGGGACCGGATGGCCGAACACCGCGGCGCACTCCTGGGCAAGGGTTAGCCCATCGATTGCTGAGTAAATGCCGTTTTGACCGCTGAAAACGACGATTACTCAGCAATCGATGGGGGTGAATCGTGGCGGACCGGGGTGCCGGCCGCGAACGCCCGGACCTGCGCATCATCCCAGAGGTGTGCCGGGACGGCGCCGCCGAGGAGCCTGCGGCGCAGCTGGGGGTCGTCGGCAAAGGGCACGTCGCTGCCGGCCATCACCATGTTCCCGTACCGGCGGCCCTTGAGCATGGCGGGATCGGCGATGATGACCGTGTGCTTGAAGCTTGCCGCGATGGTGGCCGCGTCTTCCCGGGCATTCTTCAGGTCCGGGGCATCACCGGAGTTCGCCACATAGAGGCCTCCCGGGGCCAGGACCCGTTTGACGTGCTGGTTGAATTCCGCCGTGGTGAGCGGCCGCGGGGTCAGGGCGCCGGCGAAGACGTCGCGGATGATGAAGTCCCGGGTCTGGGCGGTAAGGGTCTCCGTTACGGCCCGGGCCTCCCCCACCCGGATGCGCAGCAGCGGCGCCTTGGGCAGGTCGAACCAGCCGCGGACGTATTCGGCGAGCTTCCCGTCCAGTTCCACCACCACCTGCCGGGCATCCGGGTAGGCGGCGGCGAGGTACCGGGCCATTGAGCAGGCCCCGCCACCCAAATGCAGTCCGCGCAGCTTGTGTTCCTGCGGCCCGCGCAGCTTGGCGGAGGACTGGTCCCGCGGCGGCCAGCGGGACTCGATGAGTGCCGCCATCCAACGCATGTACTCGAAGTCCAGGAACAGTGGATCGGCAAGGTCGATGTGCGAGCTCATCACGCCGTTGATTTTCAGGAGCCAGCCGGTGGAGTTGTCCTGGTCCGCGATCAGCTCGCAGTCGCCGGTGTCGATGTAGTAGACGCCCTCCACCGGGCCGTCGACAGCTGCCCCCTTGGGGACCTCCACCACGCCTGCAACCGCCCGCATACTGTTCCTGGCCCCCGACCGTCCGCGTTTTGCCATTACCCGTGCCACGCCTCAGTCATGCTTCAACCTTAGTTGGTTGGGACTGCACCTTCAGTTGGTTGGCACTGCCCCTTCGCCGTCCCGGATGCGCTTGACCACGGCAGTGGTGGACCGTTCAGCCACGTAGTCAAGGATGGCCACGCGGCCGCCGTACTCCTCCACGGCGGGGGTCTCCTCCAGCATCTCCGGGGTGTAGTCCCCGCCTTTGGCGTATACCTCAGGGCGGAGCCGCCGGATCAGTGGCGTGGCCGTCGGGGTGTCAAACACGGTGACGTAATCCACGCAGCTCAGGGCGGCCACCACCGCCGCCCGGTCTGCCATGGAATTGATGGGCCTGCCGGCGCCCTTGAGCCGGCGCACCGAGTCATCGCTGTTCAGCGCCACCACCAGGATGTCCCCAAGTTGCTTGGCCTGGTTGAGGTACCGGGTGTGGCCGCTGTGCAGGACGTCGAAGCATCCGTTGGTCAGCACGATCCGCTGCCCCTGGGCGCGGTGCATTTCCATCTGCCGCTCCAGTTCCTCTTCAGTGAGGGCAGTGTCCGCGAAGGCCTCCAGGTACCGGCTGAGCTGGGCTGTACTGCAGACGGACGTGCCCGGCTGGTGCACCACCACATCCGCTGCCGATTGGGCCAGGTCCAGGCTGGCGGTCAGCGGCAGCCCGGCGGCGCGGGCCAGCGTCAGGGCCGCGACGAACGTGTCACCTGCCCCGGACGCCTGTTTCTCGGCAGCCGGCCGTGCCCACGTCCGGTGCCGCACGCCGTCGGGCGTCAACAGCACGGTGCCGTCACGGTCCAAGGTAACCACTACGGCGCGCGCGCCGGTGGCCGCCAGCAACGCCGCCGACTCCGCACCCACGGCGTCCACCCGGTCCTGGCCGTCGGGCAGTTTGTGGTCCAGCAGCCGCGCGGTTTCCTGGGCGTTCGGGGTCACCAGGTCAGGCTGCAGGGCGGCCCAGGGCCGCGGATCGTGCGCGTCAACCACCACCAGCGGGCGCTCCCCGGCGTCACGGCGGCTGCCAAGGGCGTCGGCGAGCGCCGTCCGGACGGGCTCCGCGAGCACGCCGGTGCCGTAGTCACAGACCAGGACGGCGTCCCGGCCGGCGACGGCGGCACGCACCGAGGCGGCGAGCGCATCGAGGGCGTCGGCCGGGACGGTCTTGGCGGCGTCATCGAGGCGCAGCATCACCTGGCCGCCGCTGCTGATCCGGATCTTGGTGGTGGTGACCATGTCCGGGTGGGTCTGCAGGTCCCGGACGTCGATGGCCGCGGCGGCAAGCTGGGTGCGCAGGTCCCCGCCGGCGTCGTCGGAGCCGATGATTCCGGCCACCGACACTTTCGCGCCCAGGGCGGCGAGGTTCATCGCGGTGTTGGCCGCGCCGCCGGGGACCGATTCGCGGGACTGGATATCCACCACCGGGGCCGGGGCTTCCCGGCAGAGCCGTTCAATGCTGCCGCTCCACCAGCCATCCAGCATCACGTCCCCGATCACCAGGATGGACAGCTGTTCCGCTGCCAGCCGGCCCGGCAGCCAGTCGGACAATGCCCGCTGGGTGGAGAGGTCGATCGGTTCCCGGGAGGCGCTCATGGCAGGTCCTGCCCACCGCTGCCGTCCACTGGTCCGGCGGCGGAGCCCGCGCGCGCCGGCGGTGCGCTGATGTGCACCACCTTGACCTGCGTGAACTCGTCCAGCAGCTCGGGACCATAACCGAAACCTGCACCGCTTTCGCCGCGCGGCTGGGCTGCGCCTCCGGGGGCGCCGCCGAAGACCGCGTTGACCTTGACGGTTCCCACCGGCAGCGCCGCCACGGCCTGCTGGATGTGGGCGATGTTGCTGCTCAGGACGGTAGCGGCAAGCCCGTACCGGCCGCTGCAGGCAAGGCGCAGGCCGTCGTCGAACGAGTCCACTACCTGCACCGGGGCCACGGGCCCGAACGTTTCCTCGGTCATGACCTGCATCCCGTCGGTGCAGTCGAGCAGGACGGTGGCGGGGTAGAACGACCCCGGCCCGTCCGGCAGGGCGCCGCCTTCCACCGCCCGCGCCCCCTGCTTCAGGGCTTCCGCCACCTGCGCGTGCACGGCGTCGCGCATCCGCAGGTCCACCAGCGGCGCAACCGTGCCCTTGCTGTTCCGAAGGGCGGCCTCGGCTTCGAGGGCGTTGCAGAATTCGGCGGCGATGTCGCGATGGACGTAGATGCGCTCCACGGCCGTGCAGATCTGGCCGCTGTTGCTGAAGGCACCGACGGCGGCTTGTTCGGCAGCCCATCCCGGATCCACGTCGCGGTCCACCAGGAGGGGGTCATTGCCGCCGTTTTCCCTGATCACATGGGCGCCAGTCAGGGCCCCGGCGCCGGCAATCCGGGCCCCGGAGGCGCTGGACCCCACGTGGGCGATCACGTCGACCTCCGCCTGAGACAAAGCGGCCCCCACCGCGGCGCCGCCGGAGATGGTCAGGAAGACACCGGGTGGAAAGGCAGGTGCCAGGACCTCGCCCAGCGCCTCCCCCAGCCGGGGGCAGCGCTCGCTCGGTTTATGGATAACGGTGTTGCCGGTGACCAGGGCAGCGCCGATCAAGCCGCAGGCCACGGCAACGGGGTCGTTCCACGGGGTCAGCAAGACCGCCACGCCGCGCGGCTCAGCCAGCGTGTAGTCGGTGGCGAGCCGGTTGCCGCGGAGGCTGTGGCCGCGGTGGACGGGCCCCAGCTCTGCGTACTGCTCGAGGGTGGAAACGGCGGCGCCGATTCCTGCCAGTGCCTCGTCCTCCGGGCGGCCGGTTTCGCTGGCGTTCAGCCCGGCGAGTTCCCGGGCGGCCGCGTCGAGGGCCTTGGCGGCAGCCCGGAGTGCGGCGCCGCGCTCCGCGGGAGCCGTTGCCGCCCAGGCGGGTGCCGCCCTGCGGGCTACGCGGACGGCATCCTGCACGGCGTCCGGTTCCGCTTCGGGCACGGTCCAGAGCACTTCACCGGTCCGCGGGTCCTGGATGGTGATGCCGGAACCGTCGGTTGTCCCGGTGCCTGCGGCCGTTTCGGTGACTGTGGTGGGCATGGTGTTCCTCCCGCCTTTCAGGGCTGGCGTGTCAGTGCTGGTGGTCCTGCTGCGGCCACCAGGAGTGGCCGGCGCTTCCGGTTTAGGGCCAGGAGCCCTCTTCCTCGTGGCAGATCAGCATTTCGCGGACCTCGCAGCCGGTGGGCTGGTTCAGGGCGAACAGGATGGCCTGCGCCGTGTTGGCGGGGTCGTTGAGCCTGGAATCGTCCTGCGGCTTGTACTGCTCGGTACGGTCGTCGAAGAAGCGGGTCTTCATGCCGCCGGGGATCATGGTGGTCACGCCGATTTCGCCGCCCGTTTCCGCGGCCAGCGCGTGGCTGAATCCCACCACGCCGAACTTGGAGGCGCAGTAGGCGGTGGCGTCGGCAACGGCGCGCTTGCCCAGGGTGGACGCGACGGTCACCACGCGGCCGTGGGTTTCCTTGAGGTAGGGCAGGGCTGCGCGCACCACGGACACGGTGCCCATCAGGTTGACCCCGATGACCTTTTCCCACTCTGTGGCTTCGACGTCGGCCAGTTTGCCGCAGCGGTCGATGCCGGCCGCGGTGACCACGGCATCCAGGCCGCCCAGGGTGTCAGCAGCCTCGCGGACCGCATGCTCCACGGCTGCGCGGTCCGCGACGTCCACCTCAAAGGCTTTCACGCCGGAGACGCTGCTGATGTCGCGGTCCAGCACCACCGGGGTGCCGCCGGAGCGGAGGACAGCCTCGACGACGGCGGCGCCCAGTCCGGAGGCGCCTCCCGTCACCAGGACGCGGCCGGGCGTGGTGGAGGCAGGTGCAGTTGATTCTGCGGTCATTGGTGTTCCTTTCAGTGGGGAGAGCAAGTCAGGGGCACAGGCGGGGTCAGCTCACCTTGGCGAGCGCATCCGCGAGGCCGGTGGTGGAACGGGCGGGGTGGAACGGGACGGTGAGGCAGCGGCCGCCCCAGCTTTCCACGAGGTCTGCTTCGGGCAGGCGGGCGCCCTTGTAGTCCCCGCCCTTGACCCAGATGTCGGGCCGCAGGCGGTCCAGGGCGGCTTCGGGCGTGTCCTCGTCAAAGACCATGACCGCGTCCACGCATTCCATCGCCAGGAGCAGTTCGGCCCTGTCGTGCTGGCCGATGATGGGCCGTTCCGGTCCTTTCAGGCGCCGCACGGAGTCGTCGGAGTTGAGGCAGACGATGAGGCAGTCGCCCAGTTCCCGGGCGGCGGCGAGGGACCGGATGTGACCGGCATGGATCAGGTCGAAGCAGCCGCCGGTGGCCACCACTTTTCCGCCGCTTTCGCGGATCGCGCGGGCCAGCAGCAGCGGTTCTGTAGTGGTGCGGGGCCGCAAGGCCGGTCCAGGCTTGCGGCTTTCGGCGGCGTCAGCACTGCCGGCATCGGGCAGGGCCGAGACTCCCCCGGCGGCGAGGAAATCGGCGGCGTCGTGCACCGCGAGGGCGGCAGCGTCCGGCAGGTCGCGTCCTGCGAGCAAGTGCACCGCCAGGCTGGCTGCCAGGCGGTCGCCGGCTCCACAGGGGTCCCCCGCCTCCACCCGCGGGGCCGGGACGGACGTGGCGGATGCGCCGCCCTGCTGCAGCAGGACAGCTCCCTCTTCGCCCCTGGTGACCATGACGGCCTGGCTGCGCCACCGCTCCAGCAGGATTCCGGCAATGGCAGCGGGGTCTGCGGAGGGTGGATTTCCGGCGCCCTGGACAGCCTTCGTGGCCTCGGAAATATTCGGTGTCACCACCGCAACCCCGGGCACGGGTTCCGGGCCGGACGGGTGCGGGTCCCAGATGACGGGCACCTGGCGGGCCAGCCGCGCCAGCAGGTCCCGCAGGTGCGGGTTGGCTGCCAGGCCCCGGCCGTAGTCGGCAACGATGACCACCCCGGCCTGCTCAACGGCGCGGAGCATTGCCGGACTCACCTCGGGGACCGGCGTCTTTTCGCAGCCCTGGTCGAAACGGACCACGGGGTGGGAGCCTGCGCGGACCCGGGTCTTCACCGGCGAGGGGTAGCCGCTGCTGCCCGCCACAAGACGCACTCCGGCGAGCTGCCTGCGCAACTGGCTGCCGGCGTCGTCATCCCCGATGACTGTTACCAGCGTGACCGGCCAGCCGTCCTGCGCCAGCATCCGCGCCACCAGGCCCGCTCCGCCGGCGCGGCGGCGCACGCCGGACACGTCGACCACGGGGACGGGGGCGTCCGGGCTGAGCCGGGTGGCTTCACCGAAGAGGTCGACGTCGAGCATCACGTCGCCCACCACAACGATCCTCATGGCCGGCCGCCGTTCGCGAGCCCCGGGACAAGGGACGGGGTGTGCCGGGCGACCTCAAGGTCGAAGGCGCGGCACACCGCGTGCAGGGCGATCAGGTGCCCTTCCTGGGCGTTGGCGTTCAGGGCGTCGATCATGACGGCCTCGTCGCAGGCGTCGGAGAGCGGGTTGGGACCCGTGCCGGTGAGCGCCCAGGTGGTGACGTTGAGCCGGGCGGCCGCTTCCGCGGCGCGCAGCAGGTTGGGGCTTTTGCCGCTGGTGGACAGCAGCATGAGCACGTCACCGGAGCGGCCGTGGGCCCGCACCTGCCGGGCGAAGACGTCGTCGTAGCCGTAGTCGTTGGCAATGGCTGTCACGGCGGACGATTCTGCGTGCAGCGAGATGGCGGAGAACGGGACCCGCTCGGAATCGAACCGGCCCACCAGCTCAGCCGTCAGGTGCTGGGCCTCGGCTGCCGACCCGCCGTTGCCGGCAGCAAGGAGCCGCTGGCCGCGCAGCAGGCGCTGGGCCAGCTCCACGCCCCAGGCGGCGAGCCGGCCGGACTGGCTGCGCAGGCTGTCCAGGGCCGGCAGCACGTTGTCCAGGTGGGTCCGGACGGCATCGGCACTGGCCGGATCAACGAAGGTGGCGCCCGGGAGCACGGCCGGCAGCGCCGGCGGCGTGGTCAGGGTGCGCAGGTCTGCTTCGCGCAGGGACCATTCGGCAGTCACAGTGCTGCTCCTTCCATGGGTACAACACCCGCCGGGACGCCAGCGATGGCGAGCTGGTAGGCCTTCTCGGTTTCCGCGGCCACCCGGTCCCAGGAGTAGCGGGTGCGGGCACGGCGCTCGCCGGCCTGGCCAAGTTTCTTCCTCAGGGTGGGGTTTTCGAGCAGCAGAGACAGCGCGGACGCGATGGCCTCCGGGTCCCGGGGCGGCACGTGCAGGCCGGTGGCGTGGTCCACCACCGTGTCCCGCAGCCCGCCAACGGCGGCTGCGACCACCGGCACTCCGCAGGCCATGGCCTCCAGCGGCACGATGCCGAAGGGCTCGTACCATGGGGCGCACACCACTACGTCGGCGCTGCGGAAGATGCCGGGCATTTCGGCCCGGGACACCTGCCCCTGCAGCGTGACGTGGCTGTCCACGCCAAGTTCCGCGGCAAGGCCCAGGAGGCGGCGGATTTCCGGGTCGGCATGCATTTCGGCCGAGTCGGCGCCGCCGCCCACGATCAGGAGTTCGACGTCGTCGATCCCTGCCGCCTTGAGGTATGGAAGAGCGCGGATCACCAGGTCCACGCCCTTGCGCGGGACCAGGCGGCCCACGGAGAGGATGCGGTAGCGGCGCTTCCGTGGCGCCACCGGCCCGTCGGGCGAGAAGAAGCCCAGGTCCACGCCGCAGGGCGCGATGGAGATCTTGCCGGTGGCGATGCCCATGGCCTTCAGTTCGAAGACCTCGTCGGAGCAGGTGGCGATGATCCGGTCGGCTGCCCGCCCTACGCCCGGTTCCAGCCAGCGGCGCGCTTCCGGGCTGGTGTCCTCCGCGCCCTGGTGCCTGCGCTTGACGGTCCCCAGCGCGTGGAAGGTCTGGAGCATGGGCACCCGGTAGCCGGTGTCGGTGCGCCGGGCGGCGTCCAGGGCAGCGAGGCCGGACATCCAGAAGTGGCCGTGCACCACGTCCGGGGGCTGCTGTCCCCAGTCCCTGGCCACGCCGTCGGCGAGTTCCCCCATATAGGGCAGCAGTTCGTCCTTTGGCACATGCCGGGCGGGGCCGGCGTCCACATGGACCACCTCGAAGCGGCGTCCCACCCTGACCCGTTCGGGAAGCTCCTTTGCGTCCCTGCGGGTGTAGACGGTGACGTGGTGGCCGCGCTTGGCGAGGGCCTCGGAGAGCGCCGCGACATGCACGTTCTGCCCGCCGGCGTCCACCCCGCCCAAGGCTGCCAGCGGACTGGCGTGCTCAGAAATCATGGCGATTTTCATGGAGTCTTCCTCTCCCGCGCCGGAACGAGGATCCGCTCGTCCGGCCGTTCGTTGACGGAGTGCCGGGGCCTGGTGCGCAGGTCTGCCAGCAACTCATCCCAGCGGTCCTGGAACTTGCCCAGGCCATAACGCTCCAGCGCCGCCTCGCGGGCGGCGAGCCCGCGCCGTCGGGCTTCATCCGGATTGGCGATCAGCCGCTCCGCGCAGCGGAGCAGCTCGTCGACATCGGCGGAGACGATGCCGGCCTCCTGGGGCACCGCCCTGGGGGCCTCCGTGGTGGCAAGCACCACCACCGGCATGCCCAGGTGCATGGCTTCAAGGAGGGACAGCCCCAGCGAGGTCCAGCGCATGGGGTGTACATAGACCCGGCAGCGTGCCAGCTCCCGGTGCAGGTCCCGGGTTTTCAGGTCGCCCCGGGACGTCAGCCGTGCGGCGTCGATGCCGGTGGCTGCCGCCAACCCGTCCGTCTTCATGCCGAACACGTGCAGGGGCGCCACCGAGGCGAAGGCCGGCAACAGGTCCGTTCCCGTGACGCGGCCCCTGCGGACCGGCTCATTTACCACCACGCCCAGTTCGGGAAGTTCACCGGTGTAAAGCTGCCCCGGGTCCGGGATTCCATGCTCGATCACGGTGGTGGACGCGGACCCGTTGTCCCAGGCCAGCCGGTTGAAGTGGGTGACATGGACAACGGGGATGCTGGCTTGCTCCGCGAGCGGGTGGCTGGTGTTCGGGAAGTTGCCCTTGGGCGTGTTGTGCTCGACGAAGACTGCCGGCAGGTCGACGCCGGGCATCCGGCCGAGGGTGCGGACCACTTCGTCGATTTCTTCCGGCCGTTGGAGGACGACGGCGTCCACGGCGTCGGCGTCGAGCGTCGCCAGGTCCACCTCCCGCACTGATTCCGGCCAGTCCCTGCCGGCGCGGCCCAGCCCCCATGCCCCGCCTTCGGGCAGGACGGGAAGCAGGTACTCGTGGCGGCCGCGCACAAAGGCGTCCGTCCAGGAACCGTGGACATGCCAGAGCAGGATTCTCATCTGTTGCGGGCCTTTCTACGGGTGCTGACGTGGGTGCTGAAGGAGCTCACTCCGCTGATAAGGCGTTCCACCGCCGCCACCACTTCCTCCGGCGAAACCGAATCCAGGCAGGGGTGGCCGGGGACCGGGCATACCCGGGCGCGGGACATGCGGCAGGGCGCGTTCTGGTCGCCGAGCAGTTCCAGGGACACCCCGTAGGGTGCCCAGCGGATGGCGGGAACAACGGGGGAAAACAGGCACGCCACGGGTGTGCCCACCGCGGCGGCGAGGTGGGCGGGCCCGGTGTTGCCGCTGACCACGGCATCGGCGCCTGCCATGACGCCGGCCATGGTGGGGAGGTCGGTGCGTCCGCCGAGGTCCAGGGCCGAGGGACCGGCCACCGTGGCGGTCAGCGACTTTTCGCCCGGCCCGCCGGTCACCACCACCCGGTGTCCGGCACCTTGGAGGAGTTCGACGGCGGCGGCGTGGTGCAGTGGGGGCCAGGCCCTGGCAGGGACAGCGGCTCCAGGATGGACCACAATGTACGGTTCCCCACCCACCAGGTCCGTCACGTCGGGAACGGAGCCGACGCGCAGCTTTCCGTCGTCACCGGCCGGCAGGCTGAAACCTGCGGCCTCGGCGATGCCCAGGGCCCGTTCCGCCTCCGGCTGGTCTTCGGGAAAGTCCTCGCCCGGTTTGAGGCGCACATCCAGCAGCGAGCCGGCGTAATCCGTTGAGGCACCCGTGATCCGTTCCACGCCGGCCAGCCGCAGCAGGAGGGCCAGCGGCAGCGGTGACTGGTGGAAGGACGTGAGGATGACAGCCTCGGTAATGCGCGAATTGCGGACGTAGTCGATCAGCCTGTCAGCGTGCGGCCCCGTCATCTTGGGCGCAGGATTCATGATCCAGGGGCTGTCCCAGCTGTATACCTCGGCAACACCCGGGAGCATGGCGGCCGCGGCTTCGCCCTGGCGCCCGCAGAGCATTACCACGTGGTTGGAGCTGCCGCCGTACTGGTGCCGGCCATTCGCCACTGCGCGCACGGCAGGGCCTGCCAGCAGGACATCGCCCATGCTGTCCAGCCGGGCCACCAGGACGCGGCCCATCAGGGTGTCCCCTTCAGCAGGCCCACGGCGGACGCCAGATCCGGGGCGACCAGCCGCGCCGCGGCCACCTCCTCGGCCCGTGTCACCGGTGTCGGCACCAGCACACCCGTGGCACCGGCAGCTTCCGCCGCCCCCACGTCGGCACCGATGTCCCCGACCAGGGCAGCCTCCGATTCGTGGATGCCCAGCTTCCGGCAGGCGCTGTGGACCATTTCAGGGGCCGGTTTGCGGCAGGAACAGCCGTCCTGCTCCGCGTGGGGACACACTTCCCACACGTCAAATGGTCCCAGCAGTTCCTCCACCCGGGCGTTCACGGCTGCCACGTCCGCTTCAGTGATCAGGCCCCGGGCTATGCCGGACTGGTTGCTGATGACTCCGGTGGCTATGCCGTCCGCGCGCAGGCTGTCGAGCACTTCCTTAGCGCCGGCCATGGGCCGTACTTTGCCCGGGTCGCCGTTGTAGGGCACATCGACCACGAGGGTCCCGTCCCGGTCGAACAGGACAGCCCGGAGCTTGGAGGTTTCAGAGCTTCCCATAACGAACCTGTTCCCTCCTGCTGCTGCTCCTAAACACGGCCATCTTCT
Source organism: Arthrobacter sp. NQ7 (assembly GCF_029581595.2). NCBI lineage: Bacteria > Bacillati > Actinomycetota > Actinomycetes > Micrococcales > Micrococcaceae > Arthrobacter > Arthrobacter sp. NQ7. Next base: position 45,077 of record NZ_JARFXU020000027.1, read on the forward strand.
TTTTCGGCTGCCGGGGCAGCTTCCTACGGCCCGCTGAACAGGCAAGATAGGAGTTCTTCCGGCCCAGTACTCCTCCCGGGCTCCCCCTTCGGCGGCCGGCCCAGGCGTCGCCGGCGCTGGTACGCCTGCGGCCGCCGTCCGCCGTCGTCGAATCCCGGCCTGGCGCCGGAAGCCGCGTTCTGGTTGGCGAAAGAGCGGCGTGCTACCTGGTCCGTGTGCCGCTGATGCGGCGTCCGGCACCGCTGCCGGCAGTGCCGGCAGCGGTGCCGCGGACCTGCCGGAAGGGTGCGCCATGGCTGGAAACTGCATCGCCCGGCGTCATGCGGGACCGTGTTCCGTTGCCGGTTTCGGTGCTGCAGGGCTGGTTTCCCGGCTCCAGCCGCCGCTGCAGCTCCACCAGCACCTTGGCCAGGCGCCGGGATACCTGCATCTGGGACATGCCCAGCCGCTTCCCCAGCTGGACCTGCGTTTCCTCGCAGAAGTAGCGGCGGTACAGAAGCTCCCGGTCCGACTCGCTGAGGTCCTGCATCGCTTCCCGCAGGCAGGCGAGCTCTTCAAGCCGCTCCAGCGGTGTGTCCGGGCAGGCAAGCACGTCACCGATCGAGGGTGCGTCCGAGTTGGGGTTCGCGGCGTCAAGGGAATCCGGGTGCATGCTGCTGGACGCCGAAATGGCCTCCTGTACCTCTGCCGGGTCAGTTCCCAGCTCACCGGCGAGTTCGGCAACGCTGGGATTACGGCCCAGTGACTGGGTCAGTTCCGGCTCCGCCCGGAACAGCCGTGTCCTCAAGTCCTGGATATGCCGCGGTGGACGGACAACCCACGTCCGGTCGCGGAGGTATCTCTTGAGCTCGCCGGTGATGGTGGGCGCCGCATAGGCGGGAAAACTTTCGCCTTTGGCCTGGTCGAAGCCCCGTGCGGCCTTCACCAGGCCCAGATAGGCCACCTGGTTGAGGTCCGCCCGTTCCCGGCCGCGGGCCTCAAACCGTGCGGCAAGGGCTTCCGCGAGGTCAAGATACCTCAGGACCAGGTCGTTTTCGAAGGTCTCGCGCAGCCGTCCCGAGGGGGCTGGCGGGTTTTGTTGTTGCGCCGTTCCCGGCTCCGTAGGGTGGGCAGGGGCGGCGTGCATGGCAAGGGCGGCAAAGGATTCGGGCATGGATTTTGGTTTCCCTCGGTCTGGTTCCGAAAGCCTGCGGCAAGACTTAGAAGTAGGAAATCATAAGGTTGCTTATAAAACAACACTCCTCCGCTGTACGCTCGGAATGTAGGGGACACCCAATCCAATCTGCCAAGGAGTCCTTGCCATGCGCATCGCCATCACCGGGGCCAGTGGAAATGCCGGAACTGCACTGCTGCGCAACCTGCAGCGCCAGGAAGCCCGGAAACCCGGCACCCTGCAGCTTGTGGGAATCAGCCGCAGGCTGCCCGACACCACCCGGCAGCCCTACAGCGGCGTCGATTGGCACACCCTGGACGTGGGCCTGGAGCAGGACAGGCCACTGCTGGCGAAGTCGCTTTCCGGCGTCGATGCCGTAGTCCACCTGGCATGGCAAATCCAGCCGAACCGCAACCTGGACCTCCTGCACCGTACGAATGTCACCGGCACCCGCAACGTCCTGGAGGCCGCAGCCGCAGCGGGCGTCAAGCAGGTGGTGTGCGCGTCCAGCGTGGGCGCCTACGCCAAGGCAGGCAAGGACCAGCGGCGTGACGAGTCGTGGCCCGCCACGGGGATGGCAGGCTCGCATTACAGCCGCCACAAGGCGGAGCAGGAGCGGCTGCTGGATGACTTCGCCGCAGCCGAACCGGGCATAGCCGTTGCCAGGCTGCGGCCCGGGCTGATCTTCCAGGGAAATGCGGGCAGTGAAATCGGCAGGTACTTCCTGGGCCGCGTCCTGGCGCGGTTCGTGCCGCCAAAGCCCTGGCTTCCGCTGCTGCCGGTTCCGGACAACCTGGTATTCCAGGCGGTCCACGCAGACGATGTGGCGGAGGCCTATTGGCGGGTGGTGGATCAACGGGCCAGCGGCGCGTTCAACATCGCGGCCGAACCGGTCCTGGATCCGCAGGAACTTGCCCGGATCCTGGGGGCCAAGCGGATCCTCCCCATCCCCATGCGGCTGCTGCACGCCGCCGTTGACCTCACCTGGCGGGCGAGGCTCCAGCCCACGGATTCAGGCTGGGTGGAGATGGCGGCCGGGGCACCCATCATGGACACGGGCCGCGCCCGGCGGATCCTCGGCTGGGAGCCGCGGGTGTCCTCGATTGCCGCCGTCCAGGAGGTCCTCGCGGGCGTGGGAACGGGGGAAGGCTTAAACCCTTCCCCCGTCCTCAAGCCACGCAGCGGGCCGGCTGGCAGCGACTGACGAAGCAGCCTGGACAGGCAGGCGTGCCGCCACCCCGCGGACTCCGGACCGGCTTCCGCCGAAACGGTTTCCGCAGGGTTTGCCTTTGGCCGCGGGGTTCTGGATGCCTGTTCCTGGATGCCCGTGTTCCTAGATACCCGTGCGGGGGCTTCCGTCCTCCCGCGCATCCTGTGCGGCGGAAGCGTCCGCCGCGCGTGCTTCGCGCCGCCGGCCGGGTTCAGCCTCCGGAGCACCCGGGCGTTCGTCCGCGGCGGGAATGCCCTGATGCAGGCCGTTGCCCTGACCGGCCCCGACACCCTCGACGTCCCTATCGCCCTGCCTTGCTGCATCGCCGCGCCGAACTTCCTCGTTCCGCAGAGTTGCATCATTCGATCCAACTGCATCGCTGCTGTAGGCGTCGCGGTCACGACCCGCAACGTCCGGACCGTGCCCGTCCCGGCTAACCGCCCGATCCCGGGCAAGGCCGCCGCCCACTCCGGCGTCGCGTTCCGTCCGGCCAGCCATCCCGCCGTCATGCTCCACGCGGCGGTCCCGCTCGTCCCGTCCAACCACAGGGCGGTCCCGCTCGTCCCGGCCAGCCATCCCGCCGTCAGGCTCCACGCGGCGGTCCCGCCGGCTGTCGTCGGTTCCGACATCGGGATCGAGCTCGTCAGCCTTCCGGGTACGGCTGGCAACGTCTCCGCGCAGTGACTGGGCTTCCTGGCTTCGCTTCTCGGCTTCCTGCCGCAGCCTCGCGGCATCCACCTGGGCCTGCTCGGCATCAGCCCGGGCCCGGATGGCTTTCGCCTCCCGTTCGCGGGCGTCAATTTCCATGTTCTGGGCCTCACGCCGGATTTCGGCAGCCTTTTCCCGGTGCTCCTGGTCCCGCTTTTCCTGCATCGCCTTCCGGCGCCGTCCGCCGGCCAACAGCAGCACCACAATCAGCACCACCACGACGACGGCAACCAATACCCATACCCATGGAGCTGTGTCCACGTTTCCCACCACTTTCCACTTCGTTGTGACCGGGCAGGCCCTCGCCATTCCGGCTGACATTTTTTGGAACCGTTATAACTCGTTTAGCAAGGGTACTTACCTTTTATTGGTAATCATGCTTACTATTTTACGGCCAGTATTGCTGGTTCTTGATCAACAACCGGCCTTCTTGGAAAGAGAGCGAAGATGACAGAGAACCAATGGCCCGAGGACCCCGCTTACACGGCACCTCCGGCCAATACAGGAATTCCAGGTGAGCGGGAACCCGCCACCTTCCCATCAGCCGCTACTCCCCTCACCGGCGAGAGCCAGTCCGGCTACACCCAAACGACCGGTGTCCAGACTGCAGACACGTCGGGCACGTCCCGCAAGGATGCCGCCAAGGAAGAGGCAGCCGATGTGGCCCGTACGGCCGCAGGATCCGCGCAGAGTGTTGCGGAGACTGCCAAGAGCGAGGCCGCGAACGTGGCGCACGAGGCCAAGGCCAATGCGCAGGACCTGCTGCACCAGGCCAGGACCGGCCTGACCAGCCAGGCAGGCACGCAGCAGCAGAAGGCCGCCGAAGGCATCCGCAATATTTCCAGCCAGCTGCACAGCATGGCCAGCGCCCCGGACCAGCAGGGCATGGCCAGCGACCTGGTCCGCCAGGCAGCCGACCGCGCGTCCTCGGTGGCGTCCTGGCTGGAGAACCGGCAGCCCGGCGACCTCCTGACCGAAGTCCAGCGGTACGCCCGCAACAACCCCGGAACCTTCCTGCTCCTCGCGGCAGGCGCCGGCGTCCTGGCCGGACGCCTGACCCGCGGCCTCACCGCAGGAGCCCCGGAATCCTCAAGCCGCACCACAGGAACCGGCGCTGCCGGCCTGTCCGGCCAGTATTCCGGCACTGCGTACGGCGACCAGTACAACCAGTCCTACCCTGTGGCCGGTGGCACGGTTCCGCCCCCGCCCGTCCAGCTGCCGGGGCCGGCCACCACCACCGCCGGTTATGACGGCGGTGCACCGGGCAGCAGCTATCCGGAAGCGGCCGGTCCGGCCAGCGGCCTTGACAGCCCGCAACTGGTGGAAGAGCCCTGGTCCGGGAACCAGGAATCGGATGACCCGCTGCGCGACCGTGCCCGCGCCGATGACCCCATGGCAAACGACCCCCTGACGCAGGAACGCACCCGGGGCGGCCAGACGGGTGGCCTGTGATGAGCAGCCAGATTCCGGAGCCGCCGCCCAGCGCGGCGCACGTGAAAGCGGACAACGCGTCCCTGGGTGAACTGCTCGGGGACGTCACCCGGGACCTGTCCACCCTGATGCGCCAGGAAGTGGAACTGGCCAAAGCCGAAGCCAAGCAATCCGCCACCCGCGCCGGGAAAGGCGCCGGCATGCTCGCCGGCGCCGGCATCGGCGGACACTTCGTCCTGCTCTTCCTCTCCCTGGCCCTGATGTGGGCCTTGGGCGCCATCATGCCCCTGGGCTGGTCCGCCCTGATCGTCGCCGTTATCTGGGCCATCATCGCCGCGGTCCTGGCCTCGATCGGCCGCAAGGAACTCAAGCAGATCAAGGGCCTGCCCCAAACCGGCGAAACCCTCTCAGAAATACCCCCCACCCTCAAACCAGGCGAGGTAAACCGATGAGCGAAAACCCCGACGTCATCCGCGCAGACATAGAAGCCACCCGGGCACGCCTGGGCACCAACGTCGACGCCGTGGCCGACAAAGTCACCCCGTCCAACATCGTCCACCGCCAAACCGACAAGGTCCGGGACGCCGTGACCGGGGTCAAGGAGAAAATCATGGGAGCAGCAGACCACCCCGAAAACCGCACCCACAACACCACCTACACCGACACCACCTACACCGGAACCGGCACGGGCACGCACTCCGCCGCCGACACCCTGCACGAGGCCAAAGACAACGTCGCCGCCAAACTCTCCGACGCCGGCACCGCCGTCTCCAACGCCCCGGACCAGGTCAAAGCCAAAACCGCCGGCAACCCCCTCGCCGCCGGACTCATCGCGTTCGGCGCCGGCATGCTGATCTCCTCCCTGATCCCCGCCAGCCAAAAAGAACGCGAAGCCGCGGACCAACTCAAAACCGCAGCCCAACCCCTGGCCACCCAGGTCACCGACGCCGCCAAAACCGTCGCCCAGGACCTCAAGGAACCAGCCCAGGAAGCCATGGAAAACGTCAAGGCCACCGCCACCGACGCCGCCCAAAACGTCAAAACCGAAGGCCAATACGCAGCCAACGACGTCAAAGACCGCGCCACCGACGCCAAAGACACCATCCAAAACACCTAGACCCAACCCCCACGGCACCACAAGCCGATAACTCCAACCAGGCAGGCCGGCACCGCCACCCGCGGAGCCGGCCTGTCCCGCTTCGCCCCTGATTGAGAGGACACCCCATGGCCACTCACGACGACTCCGAAACCAGCACCGCGAAGGCGGACCAGGCTCCGGCTCCAGATGACGCAAGGAAGCCTGGCAGTCCCCGGGACCTGGACAAGCCGTCCTGGAAGTACATCACGAGGAAGACGCTCCGGGAGTTCAGCAAGGACCAGTGCCCGGACCTGGCCGCGGCCCTGACCTACTATGCGGTCCTCTCCCTGTTTCCGGCCCTGCTGGCCCTTGTCTCCCTCCTTGGCCTTTTTGGCGACCCGCAGAAGACCACCAATGCCTTGTTGGAGATTGTGCGCGGATTCGCTCCTGCCGAGACGGTGAACACCATCAGCGGCCCTGTCTCCGAACTGACCAGCGCCCCCGCCGCCGGGTTCACCCTGGTGATCGGCCTGCTGACCGCGCTGTGGTCTGCCTCCGGCTATGTGGGGGCTTTCGGCAGGGCCATGAACCGGGTCTACGAAGTGGATGAAGGCCGGGCCTTCGTGAAGCTGCGCAGCACCATGCTGGCCGTCACGCTGCTGGCCGTTGTCATCGTGGCACTGCTGGCCGGCATGCTGGTCCTCAGCGGGCCGGTTTCCGAGGCGGTCGGCGGTTTGATTGGCCTCAGCGGCCCCGTCCTCCTGGTCTGGAACATCGCCAAATGGCCGGTCATGGTGCTCCTGATCATTGCCATCATCGCGGTCCTTTACTACGCCACCCCCAACGTCAAGCAGCCCAAATTCCGGTGGATGAGCATGGGCTCGGCCATCGCCCTGTTCGTCTTCCTGATCGCTTCGCTCGGTTTCGGCTTCTACGTGGGGAACTTCGGGAACTACAACAAGACCTACGGCGCCCTGGGCAGTGTCATCATCATGCTGCTGTGGCTCTGGATCCTGAACATGTCGTTGCTTTTCGGCGCGGAGTTCGACGCCGAGGTGGAGCGTGGACGTGAACTGCAGGCCGGGATCAAGGCGGAGGAAACCATCCAGCTGCCGCCGCGCGACACCAAGAAGAGCGAGAAGCTGCAGCAGCAGATCGAGGAAGACATCAAGCACGGCCGTGAACTCAGGGAGAAGTACAGCTCGGAGAATGGCCAGTCCGGTTCCGGTGAGGACCGCGACGGGGAGCCTGGTGGGGACGGCCAGGACCGTTACCCGGGTGAGCGGCACCGCGACCGGGTCCGCGAAAAGGTCCAGCACCGGGCCGCGCAGGACGGGTCCGACGACGGGCGGCGGCCGGGCGCCGGCGCTTAGGAGGCCATCCGCTCCCCGGAGCAGGGGACACCGAGCTGAAGGGGCCACCACAGCAAGGGCCGCCACAGCAAGGGACTAGGCAGGACCTTCACAATGGAGGAAAATTCATTGTGAAGGTCCTGTTGAGGTTTCCCGGGCTGTTGGAGGTCCGGGGCTATGCGGGGTCGGCGGTGAGATGGCCTCTTCTGAGACCGAGGCCAGTCCCCCCAGTCGCCGTCGGCCCCCTCATCCTCGTTGTCCGGCTCGTCCCCGGTAAGCCCCGCGACTGGACAAAAAGCAGTGAACTGCAATACTTTCGTGTGTACCTCGCCGGGATCCTCGGATACCGGTTGGTCCGCTGAAGCAGACGGCGGCATCATGGTCAACCCTTTATGAGCGGACATGCCTGCTACCCATTTTGAACAGTTTCTTGCCGAAGCAGTTGTCCCGGACAGGGAGCCCGGCCTGGGCCTCGGACGAGACGAGCTGTATGGCCTTTATACGAGTTGGTGCCTCCTGCACAAGGCTGAACTCCAGCCACCGGCCGCCCTCTGGGAGGCTATGCAGGACGCCGGAATCAACCCGGACAGCAACAACCTGTCCATGACCGGGCCAGCCGCTGCCGACTACATCGTGGCCAGCGCTCCGGACCTGGTGTAGCGTCCGGTAAACCGGCCTGAAGAACCAGGGCACCTGAACAGCGCCCGGCGAATCAGGCCGCCAAGAACCAAAAGCAGGAACCATAAGACCGGGGACCAAGTCCCTGAAGCGAAGGGCTGTTGCCGTCCAGGCAGCAGCCCTTCCGCCGTCCCCGTACGGCCGGATTGTCCGGGGACTGCTATGGCTGCGCCAGTGCCAGCAGGTAGGCGGCGAAACCGCGGGGCGCCCTGCCTGCGGTCCGCCCCGAGGTGAGTACCCGCGTGCTGTCAGTGCTGACAACGGCAGCTCCGCTGCTGCGCAGCCGATCCACCAGCGCGCGGTCCTCGTCAAAGTCAACGGCGGGAAAACCGCCCACTGCAAGGTAGGACGAGGCGCGGACTCCGAGGTTGGCCCCATAAACATGGGCGTGCTGCTCCACAAACACATGCCTGGCGTGCCAGCGGGCCAGCAGCTCGTGGTGGGTGCTGGCGGGGTCCGGCTGCACGGTGCCGAGGACCACGTCGGCTCCGGCGGCAGCCAGCTCCAGCTGCCGCACCAGCCAGTGTTCCGGGACGCTTGAATCGGCGTCCGTGTTGGCCAGCCAGACATCCCGCAGCGCCTCAGCTGCCGCCGTTGGGCCCGCATCCGCAGGCCTGCCGGCGCAGGCCAAGGCTGCCTGGACCCCGGCCCGCCTGCTGTTGCCCACGCTCCGGTGACTGACGGGCAGGATCAGCCAGCGGTCGTCCTGCTCAGCACATGTTTCGGCCAGCTGGAGGGACCGGTCCGTACAGCTGTCCAGGACAAGGACCACCTGCACGGCCACACCCGGAAGTTCAGCATCGACGCGGGCCGCCGCGGCGCAGACAGCTGCGAGCGCCCGTTCCAGATGCACTTCCTCGTTGTGCACGGGAATGACCACGGCCACCTGGTTAATAGCGTTCGGCCCTGCGCCGATTCCCCCGGGAGCCATCAGTGTCAGGCCCTGTCCCCGCGGTCCGGGCCAGCAAGCACTTCCAGTACGAAGTCACGTTCCTGGTAAAGGCCTGTGGTCCGCCAGCCGAGCCGCTGCCGGGCCAGCGCGTGGACGGTATCGCCGTCGAGTTCCCAGCCCGCGATGGGGTGCCGCCAGTGGCACAGCAGCAGGGTGCCCCCGGGGTCCACGGACGCTTCGATCCGGTCCCACAGCTGGCCCAGCTCCTCCCGGGACAGGTAGTAACCAACTTCGGAAACCACCACCAGGTCAAAGGAGCCCTCAGGCCAGGAAGCGGGAAGGACCATTTGCTCCACCCGGACACCCGGACGGCCGGCCAGCAGTTGCCGGGCACGCCGCACCGCAACCCCACTGGCATCCACTGCCAGCAGGCTGCCGCAGTGGTCAGCCAAACCTTCGGTCAGCATCCCGATGGAGCAGCCCACTTCGAGGCCGTGCGCATAGGATTCAGCCGGCAGCACAGCCAGGGTGAGTGCTCTTTTGCGGCGCTCGTACCAGCTTCCGGCGTAGTTCCAGGGGTCCGGAGCGCCGTTGTGGACGCCGTCGAAGACGGCCTCGGCATCGTGGCTGGAATAGGGGCGCCGGGATGCGTCCTGCGCCGGCGTCCAGGCGAAAACCTCGTAGCCGCGCGAGAAGTGCTCCAGGAAGTCACCGCCCAGCAACGCCTCGTCCCCGGGCAGGGGCGACAACGGCTGC
>NZ_JARFXU020000028.1:0-45178 GCF_029581595.2 Arthrobacter sp. NQ7
TTGGGTGGGGATAAGCAGTTGCCGGGCTCGGCTGATGTGAGTTTCGGGGCGCGGACCATTTCGGTGACGGATGCTGCTTCGGGCAAGGTGTGGGCGGTGTCGCCGTCGACGGTGAATGGTTTTGACCAGGAGGCGTCGGAGCCGGTGATGGTGGGTTCTGAGGGGATTGTGTCGGCGGTTGGTTCTGATGACCGGATTTATTCGGCGGATCCGAAGACCGGGGTTGTGACGGTGACGGGTGTTGATGCCAATGGTGCGGTGACGTCGTCGGAGTCCAGTACCTGGGATGGGCTCAAGGGGGCCGGGGATCTGCAGATGACCGTGGTGGGGGACCAGCCGGTGGTGTTGGATGCTGCGGCGGGGAACCTGTTCCTGCCTGGTGGTAAGCGGTTGGCGTTGGAGAATGCCCGGGATGCGAAGTTGCAGCAGGCCGGGCCGGAGAGCGATTTTGTGGCGGTGGCGACGCGGAAGGCGTTGTTGAAGCAGCCTCTTGACGGGGTGACGGCCAAGACGGTGGCGTTCGACGGCGAGGGCGTCCCGGCTGCGCCGGTGCAGTTGGGCGGGTGCGTGCATGCGGCGTGGTCGGGTGCGAACAAGTACGTGCGGGATTGCGTCAACGATGGTGATGACAAGAAGGTGGACGTGCCCAAGGCGAGTGCGTCGCCGTCGTATGTGTTCCGGGTGAACCGGGACCTGGTGGTCCTGAACGATGTGAACTCCGGCAACGTGTGGCTGGTGAACCAGAACATGCAGCTGGTCAACAACTGGGACGACGTCGTCCCGCCCAAGAACCAGTCCGATGACCAGGACCAGGAGTCCGCCGACAACAACACCATCAACGTCCTGCCGGACCGCACCAAGCCCAACCGGCCGCCTGAAACCAAGCCGGACGCCATCGGTGTCCGCCCGGGCCGGACCACCATCCTCAGCGTCCTGGACAACGATTCCGACCCCGACGGCGACGTCCTCACCGCAGCGGTGGGGGACAACGGACCCAAATCGGGGACCCTGGAAAACATCTACGGCGGCACGGCTTTCCAGATCACCGTTCCAGCCGACGCCAAGCCAGGCACGGAGACATTCAACTACAGCGCCTCCGATGGGAGGGGCCTGTCCGCGACCGGACAGGTGGCGCTCAGCGTGGTGGGGCCCGACGAAAACAAGCCGCCGAAGTTCAAGCGCGGCGAAGACACCACCATGCTGGTGGAACAGGGCAAGACCGTCAGCCAGAACATCCTGACCGACTGGATCGATCCCGACGGCGATGACCTGGTCCTGCTGGACGCCAAGGCCGACAACGACCAGGACCAGGTGAAGGTCCGGCGCGACGGCCTGCTCACCTTCCAGGACTCAGGGGCTACCGCGGGGAAGAAGAACGTCCAGGTCACCATCTGGGACGGCCGCGCCACTGTCACCGGCAAGGTGGTGGTCAACGTCCAGCCGCCCGGCGCCCTCGCGCCGGTGGTCAATGCCGACCATGTCACCGCCGTCGTGGGCCAGGACCTGGTGATCTCACCGCTGAAGAACGACGTTGACCCTAACGGAGGTGCCCTCCGGCTGGCGCAGGTGGAAGCGAACGGCCCCGCCGAACTCGGCCCCGTGACCGACGGCGGTACCTTCACGTTCCGCAGCAGCACCCCCGGCCCGGTCTACCTGACCTACATCGCCAGCAACGGCCCGCAAAGCAGCCAGGGCCTCATCCGCGTGGACGTCGAGTCCGGCAACGACGGCGGCGACCCCGTGGCGGTCCACGACGTTGCGCTCATGCCTACCGGCGGCAGTGTGCTCCTGGACCCGCTGGCGAATGACTCCGACCCATCCGGTGGCGTCCTGGTGCTGCAGTCCGTCAAACTTCCGGACAACGCCACCGTCTCCGTCAGCGTGATCAACCACAGCGTCCTGAGGATCACGGACATCCTCGGCACCAAGGACCCCATCCTCTTCGAATACACCATGTCCAACGGCAAGAAGTCCGCCACGGGCAGCGTGTCCGTGGTGCCCGTTCCGGCCCCCGCTGTGTTGGAGGCGCCGCAACCCAAACCGGACGAGGTGAACGTCCGCGTCAACGACGTCGTCACCATCCCGGTCCTTGACAACGACACCCACCCGCAGGGCCAGGAACTGATGGTGGACCCCGTCCTGCCGCAGGCCGTCGATCCCGCCGATGGCAAGAGCTTCGTCTCCGAGAACACTCTCCGCTTCATTGCCGGCAGCCAGCCCAAGACCGTCCGCGCCATCTATAACGCGGTGGACCCGCAGGGCCAGAAGAGCGCGGCCGCGGTCACCATCCATATCCTCCCGCTGGAGGACGCAGAGAACTCCCGCCCCCAGCCGCGGAACCTCACTGCCCGCGTGGTTGCCGCCGGGACGGTCCGCATTCCGGTGCCCCTCGACGGCATCGATCCGGACGGCGACTCCGTGCAGCTGACCGGCATTGACAGCACACCTGCCATGGGGACCGCCACGGTAGGCAGCAACTTCATCGACTTCACCGCTGCCGGGGACGGCGCCGGAACCGACACCTTCCGCTACAAAGTCGTGGACCGTCAGGGTGCCGTGAACACCGGGACCGTGACGGTGGGCATAGCCCCTCGCGGGGAGATCAACCAGAAGCCCACGCCGGTGGATGATGAAGTCCGGGTCCGCCCGGGCAGGCAGATCGCCGTGGACGCGACAGCCAACGATACCGATCCCGACGGTGACCGCATCCGCATCCTCACCGACGGCATCGAGGCGGATCCCGCGCTGCAGGCGACAGTGAGCAAGAACAGCGGACGCGTCATCCTGCTTGCACCGAAGGAAGCCGGGACCGTCAATGTTCGGTACACCGTGGCTGATGACAGGGACGCTGCGGCTCAGGCAACCATCCGGCTGGTGGTTGACAACGACGTGCCGTTGAAGGCCCCGATCGCCAGGGACGACAGGGTGACGTCCGCGCAGGCCATGGGCAAGACCGCCGTGGACGTTCCCGTCCTCAAGAATGACGAGGACCCGGACGGTGTGGGCGAGAACCTGAAGATCAGCACCGAGGCCGCGACTGCCCGCCCCGGCGGCAATGGCAACGTTCTGGTGGACCTCACCGAGCAGCCCCAGCTCATCCCGTACACCGTGGAAGACGTGGACGGGCAGCAGTCCACGGCAATCATTTGGGTGCCTGGGCTGGGCCAGCAGGTTCCCACCCTGGCCAAGGATGAGGTCATCGAGGTGGTCGCCGGACAGTCCGTCGACGTGGACCTCAAGGAATGGGTCAAGGTCCGGGAAGGACGGTCGCCCCGCCTGACCCAGGCCGACCGCATCAAACTCATCGGCGCGGACGGCGGCGACCCCATCATCCGGGACGGTGCCGGCCTGAAATACTCTGCAGGAGCTGACTACGTTGGCCCCGGATCGCTCACGTTCGAAGTAACCGACGGCTCGGGCCCGGACGATCCTGCCGGCCTGAAGTCCACCCTCAGCATCCGTACAAAGGTGCTCCCGGACCCCGATAAGAACAACCCGCCGGAACTGCTCGGCGCCAACGTGGATGTGCCCAAGGGGGACTCGGCCAGCACTGACCTTGGAAAGCTGACGTCCGATCCCGACCAGGACGACGTCGAGAAGATGAAGTACGAGCTGGTGGGCGACTCAACGGGCGGCTTCAACGCACGTATCGAAGGCCAGACGCTGAAGGTTTCGGCGGCGGATTCCACGGCCACCGGTACCAGGGCTGCCGTCCAGGTCAAGGCGACCGACCCCCGCGGGCTTGAAGCCACGGCCACGTACCAGCTTGCCGTGTCCGCCTCCAACCGGCCCAAGCCGGTGGCCAACGACGACGTGCAGGACAACGCGGCCGCCGGCAAGCCGGTGACGATCAACGTCCTGGCAAACGACGCCAACCCGTTCCCCGAAACACCGCTCAAGATCATCGCCGCCAACACCGAGACCGGCAGCGGCAACGTGGGCGTCAATGGTGACTCCATCACCGTTACCCCTGCCCCGGGCTTCACCGGGACCCTTGTGGTTGCCTACACGGTGGAGGACAAAACGCAGGACAGCTCCCGGCATGCCACGGCCCGGGTCCGGCTGACTGTCAAGGACAAGCCTGCAGCTCCCACCACGCCCCAGGCCCAGAGCGTGGGGGACCAGACCGCATTGCTGAACTGGTCCGCGCCGGCGGACCGCGGCTCGCCCATCACGAAGTACACGGTGTATGGGGAAGGCGGCTTCCGGCAGGACTGCCCGGCCAACACCTGCACCCTGAATGGACTGACCAACAACACCACCTACCACTTCCAGGTGACGGCCACCAACGAGTTCGGTGAATCCGACCGGTCCCCGGCCTCGGCCGACGTCCGTCCTGACGTGAAGCCCGACACCCCGCTGGCGCCGTCGCTGAAGTTCGGTGACAAGCAACTGACTGTCACCTGGACGGCCCCGGCCAGCAAGGGCTCGCCGGTGAAGTCCTACGACCTGGAGATATCCCCGGCTCCTGCCGGCCAGAATGCCCAGGTCCAGGGACTGACATCCGTCAATTACGTCTGGAAGGGCCTGCAGAACGGCGTCTCCTACAAAGTCCGGGTCCTGGCCCGCAACGACGCCAAGGACCCGTCCGAGTGGAGCCCCTACTCTGCAGCCGAGGTTCCGGCCGGCGTGCCCGCCACGCCAACTGCGCCCAGCGTGTCGCAGGCAACTCCCGTCGGCTCCCAAAGCCAACTGAGGGTGGTGTGGAACGCACCCAACAACAACGGCGATGCGGTGTCCGCCTACACGCTGACCACCCTCCGGGGCGGTGCCGCCGTCGCAAGCCAGCAGGTGAGCGGCACCTCCCAGAACGTGACCGTTGACAACTCCGAGTCCAACTACACCTTTACGGTGGCAGCAACCAACAAGGCGGGCACGAGTGCCACGAGTGCGCAGTCGGCTCCCATCCGGGCTGCAGGCAAGCCCGGCCAGGTCAGCAGCGGCACGGTTGCGGACACCGGAAACAGCGGTCAGCTCAAGGTCACCTTCACGCCCCTGACTGAGACACAGCGCAACGGTTCCACTGCAAGTGAGATCGCGTACTCATACCGGACCTCCACAGGCCAGTCAGGAGCCATCAATGCGCCGGGCGGCAACATCAACGGCCTGCCCAACGGCACCGACGTCACCGTGACCATCATCGCCACGTCAACCAAGAACAACATTTCCGGCGACGCGAAGGCCATCGGCACGGGCAACCCCTATGGACCAGCCAACGCGCCGAACGTGAACGGCGGTACCTCGGCGAAGGGCGATGGACAGGTCCATTGGACGTGGAATGATCCGGCGACGAACGGCAGGGCGCTCGACCACTATGAAGTCAGCTACGACGGTGGCGGCTGGATCAACGTGAATAAGGCCAATCGCTACGACCGTGACGCCGGCGGATGGAATCAGAGCCACCGGCTCAGGGTACGGGCCGTGACCGTGGTGGACGGCGCCATCGGTGGACCCGCCACATCCACCTCTGGCCCTGACAACACCCCGCCTCCACCAACGGAATGGAATGTCACGGCCAGCCCGACCCGAAGCTGCACCGAGCCCCGGAAGGGGACCGACAGCTTCATCGACGGGAACCCGTCCCAATGCACCGGGGGAGGCAAGTGGCTGGATGCCGGGGCGCCGTCCACGGCGGACCGGTACCAGGTCTGGTACAAGACGGCCAACAACCCCAGCGGCATTTGGTACCACCTGAACTCGGGGATGGCTTCCGGTAACTGGCTCCGTTGCGACACCTCGAATATTGGTTGCAACCCGCCCAACGGCATGCCGAACCGCTAGCACCATCGAGCACCAGGAAGGGGCCCGGATCTTCCGGGCCCCCGCACAGAATTACGATCCAGGAGAAGGAAGCGCTTCATGACCATGACCATCGAGCAGGCCGAGTGGTTTGCAGGCACATTCGAAAAGCTGGTTGCCAACGTGGGGCAGGCGGTGCTGGGCAAGGAACACGTCATCCGGCTTACCTTCACCGCCATGCTGGCCGAGGGCCACGTCCTGTTTGAGGACGCCCCGGGTACGGGCAAGACCTCTCTTGCACGGGCGCTGGCCGCCACCGTACAGGGGTCCAACAACCGCATCCAGTTCACCCCCGACCTGCTGCCCTCCGACGTCACCGGCGTGACGATCTACGACCAGAAGACGCAGAAGTTCGAGTTCCACAAGGGCCCGATCTTCAACAACATCGTCCTGGCCGACGAAATCAACCGTGCCTCGCCCAAGACCCAGTCCGCGCTGCTGGAAGTCATGGAGGAGTCCCGGGTCACCGTGGACGGCGTGACGTACTCGGCCGGGCGGCCGTTCATGGTGATGGCCACCCAGAACCCCATCGAGCAGGCAGGCACCTACCGCCTGCCCGAGGCCCAGCTGGACCGCTTCCTGATCAAGACGTCCATCGGCTACCCGGACCACGCTTCCACGGTGCGGCTCCTCGGCGGGAACAACCTGAAGGACCGCTCCAAGGAACTGTCCGCCGTCATCACCACCCAGGCGGTGGCGGACATGGCCGACCTCGCCGCTACCGCCCACGTGGACACGGCCGTGCTGGAATACATCTCCCGGCTCTGCGAGGAGACCCGCAGCGCCCCCGAAACCCGGCTCGGCGTGTCCGTGCGCGGCGCCTTGGCCATGGTCCGGGCAGCAAAGGTCTGGGCAGCCTCCCAGGGACGGAACTTCGTCCTGCCCGACGACATCAAGGAACTGGCCCCCGTGGTGTGGACCCACCGGTTCGTCATGGACCCAGAGGCGGAGTTCTCCGGCGCCACCGCCGAGGCCGTGCTCACCCGGATCCTGGCCGACGTCGCCGCCCCGCAGCAGCGCACCAACGCCTGACCCGGCCAGCCCACAGCCACACCATCCTTTTCCAGCGCGACAACGAAGGCACATCCCTATGTCGGACGGCACGTCCAGCGGCACACCGTTGACCCGGTTTGTGGAGCGGTTCCAGCACCTGTTCCAGAACCTGTTCCGCGGCAACGGCCGACCCTCCCGCCTGCACCCAGCTGCGGTATGGTCCGAGGCCAGCAGCACAGCCCTCCAAGCCCTGGCACCCGGCTGGCGGGCCGTCCGCGGCTACTGGTTGAAGTATGCGTGGCCGGTCATTTCCGTGGTCAGCATCCTGGGCTGGTCGGTCCTTGCCGCCGCCATCCTGCTGTGGATCACCGGCCAGGCCTTCGGCTGGCAGGAAGCCACCGCTGCGGCGATCGCGGCGTTCACCATGTTCGTGATCGCGGTAGCTTTCATCCTGGGCCGGTCCGCCTACGGCGTGGTGCTGGACCTCGCCCGCACCCGGGTAGCGGTGGGGGACAGCGCCGTCGGCAGCATCGCCGTCTCCAACACGTCGGCACGCCCGCTCCTGCCGGCGGCGCTGGAACTGCCCGTGGGCGGCACCACGGCCGTCTTCCACTTGCCCAGGATGAAGCCCGGCCAGGTCCATGAGGACCTGTTCACCATCCCCACCGCCCGGCGCGCCGTCATTGTGGTGGGACCGGTCCGCTCCGTCCGCGCGGACCCCCTCCACCTGCTGCGCCGCCAGGTCCTGTGGACCGAACCGGAAGACCTCTTCGTCCACCCGCGCACCGTGGCCCTGGCAGGCTCCGCCGCCGGATTCATCCGGGACCTCGAAGGCATGCCCACCACTGACCTGTCCAGCGCCGACGTCTCCTTCCACGCCCTGCGCGACTATGTGCCGGGCGATGACCGCCGGCACATCCACTGGAAGACCACGGCCCGCACCAACAAGCTGATGGTGCGCCAGTTCGAGGAAACCCGCCGCGCCCACCTGGCCATCTCGCTGTCCATCAACACGGACGAATACTCCTCGGAAACCGAGTTCGAGATGGCCATCTCCGTGGCTGCCTCCATCGGCCGGCAGGCCATCCGGGAACAGCGCGAACTGGACGTCCTGACCCAAAAGGGACCACTGCGCTGCGAAACCGGCCGCAACATGCTCGATGACATGACCCGGATCGTGGGCACTCCGATGCGCCGCACCGCCGTCGACCTTGCCAGGACCCTGGCCGACACCGTTCCCAACGCCTCGGTGGTCTTCTTCGTGGTGGGCAGCAACGTGACCGCCACCCAGCTCCGCTCGGCCGCCGCCTCCGTACCGCCCGGTGTCCGCAGCCTTGCCGTCAGGGTGGAAGCCGGCGCAGCACCCACACGTTCGAACATCGCGGACCTGACCGTTCTGACGCTCGGCGACCTCGCCGACCTTGCCATCGTGCTGAGAAAGGCCGCCGCATGAGCACCGCACCGGGCCGCCCCGCACCAACGCGCTCCCCGCAAACCCGTACCCGCCGCAAGGCAGCCGCCACCGATTCGGGGTTCTCCAACGGCCAGCCGCTCTGGCACTTCCTCCTCGACGCCGGCGCCCTGGTGGTCCTGCTGGGCCTGGGCCTGCTCGGCTTCGGACTCAGCTTCGGCGGCGACCCCTACTACCTGCTGTCCGGATTCGGCGGCATCATCCTGGGCCTCGCCATTGGAGCGGCCAACGCGCACCTGCGCCTGGGACTGCTGATTACCACCGCCCTGGCCCTGGCCGCCTACCTGGTGTTCGGGACCCTGCTGGCGGTGCCGGACGCGGCCATCGCCGGGTTCGTCCCCACCCTGGAGTCACTGCGGACCCTGCTGCTGGGCATCGTCTTCGCCTGGAAGGACATGCTGACGGTCGGGGTCCCGGTGGGAACGGCCGGCGGCGTGCTCATCGTCCCGTTCCTGAGTTCCCTGGTCACCGCACTCGTGGCCGCCCTCCTGACCTGGCGGCTCCGGAGCCCCTACCTGCCGCTCCTTCCGGTGCTGGTCCTGTTCGTCACCGGCATCGCCTTCAGCACCAACGCGGCATTCCTGACCCTGGAACGCGGCATCGGCCTGACGGTGCTGGGCATCGCCTGGGCAACGTTCCGCCGCGACGCCCTGCGCCGGAGCAATACGCGTCGGGTGGCGGTCAACAGCCCGCTGGCGGACAGTGCCACGGCACGCCGCGCCAGGATCCGCCGGCTGGGCATGGCAGCGGCGGTTGTTGCCATCAGCGTGGGCATCACCGCAGTGGCCGCCCCGCTGGTCAGCGCGGGCGAGGACCGCAAAGTCCTCCGCAACGTGGTGGTGCCGCCGTTCGACCCCAAGGACTACATCACGCCGTTGGCCAGCTTCCGCACCTACGTCAAGGACAAGAAGGACGACACCCTCTTCGTGGTCAAGGGGCTTCCGCGGGACGGCCGGGTCCGCCTCGGCGCCCTGGACGCCTTCAATGGCACCAACTACAACATGGATCCCAACGGTTCCGGAAACTTCAGCAAGGTGGGGGACGCCAAGTCCATCAACACGCTCGCGGACACGTCCGGGGTGGTGCCCACCAACGACTACTCGATCAGCATCAACATCGAGGACTACCAGGGCTACTTCGTTCCGGGCGGCCGGAAGACCACCGGCATCAGCTTTGACCAGTCAGGCTCGGCCGCGGCCGCCGGACTCTACTTCAACCCCGGAACCGACACCGCCGTCACCACCAGCGGCCTGGCCCGCGGGGACTCCTACACGGTGCAGGTCTCGGATCCGGTCAAGCTTGAGCACGGGCAGCTGACGCAGTACGACTTCGCCAAAGTCTCCCTTCCGGCCCCGCTGGAGGTGCCGCCGGTGGTGGGCTCCCAGGCCAACGACCTGTCTGCCGATGCGCCCACCGCGATCGACCGGGTGCGCCAGATCGAGGCGCACTTCCAGAAGACGGGCGCCTTCAGCAACGGCCTGGTCAGCGAGGGGCAGCTGCCCAGCGTTTCCGGCCATGGCGCGGCCCGCATCAGGAATCTATTGACAGCCAAGCAGATGCTTGGTGACGACGAACAGTACGCGGTGGCCATGTCCCTGATGCTCCGGCATCTGGGCATCCCGTCCCGTGTGGTGATGGGGTTCTACCCGGAGCCCACCAGCCCGGAGAACGGGGCCGGCGAAGTGAAAATCACCGGCAAGGACGTCCACGCGTGGGTCGAGGTGGCCTTTGAACGGGTGGGCTGGGTCAGCTTCGATCCCACCCCGCCCAAGGACAACATCCCCATCCCGCCGGACCCGGAAAGCAAGTCCAAACCCAAGCCGCAGGTGCTGCAGCCGCCGCCCCCGCCGCAGGAGCCGGCTGACCTGCCGCCGGACTCCTCGCCGGACGCGCTGGACGCGGACCAGAAGAAGGACAACCCGTGGTTGTTCTGGGGTGCCCTCCTGGGTGCGCTGGGCGTGGTCGCGATCCCCCTGGTGATCCTGGCCCTGCCCCTGCTGCTGATCGCCCTCTTGAAGACACGACGCCGGAAGTCGCGTTTCCGCGATGGCCACCCCGCCCAGCGGGTGGGCGGAGGCTGGAATGAGGTGGTGAGCCTTGCCACCGACCTGGGGGCCGCCATCGACACCCGGTCGACGCGGCGCGAAAGCGCAGCGGTCCTGGCCGAGGCCTTCCCGGCAACCCAGGGCACCACCACCATGCTGGCGCGCCGCGCTGATGCCTCGATCTTCGGTGCGGGGGAGCCCAGTGAGGATGAGGTCCGTGAATACTGGACCATCGTTGACGGTTCCCTCAAGGAAATGACCTCCGGCATGGGCTTCTGGCGCCGGCAGCAGGCACGGTTCTCGCCGCGCTCGTTGCTCGCGGATGCCAGGACCGCCATGAACTCCGGCAAGGGACTGAGGCTGGGCAGCCGGCTCGCGCTGCCGACTGTCCCCGGAATCCTTGCCGCCCGCCGGCGCCGTACCGCGGACGGGCCGGGCCCCGGGGGCCACGCGGGAACTCCCGGCACAGTCTCGGCCCCGCACCCCGGGACGCCACCGCAGGACCAGCAGGGGCCGGATGAGCAAGGACCGGCAAAGCAGTGATGCCCGACGCCGAATATTGCCCCCGCTGCCGGCAGCAGATCCGTCCAGGGGCCACCTTTTGTCCTGCCTGCGGGGCGCCGCTGCCCAACCGGGCGGCGCGCCGCAGCAGCGTCGCTGAGCCCTTGCACGACCGGAGCGGCACGGATGCGCGGGCAGCGCGTCCCGCGCATGCGCCGGGGATTCCCGGTACTATCCCGGTAGTGGAAAGGCCCCCGGCCGGTCAGCCGGCGGCCACCGCATTCATGAACCCCGCGGACGCGGGCACAAGGCACATGGGTACCTTGCGGGCAGGCACGGCGCCGGGCAGTTCCGGCGGTTCGACCAGCGTGGGGGCCGCTCCAGGGGGAGGAACGGGAATGGCAGTGAACCTTCAGCTTGTTCCGGCTGCGGCGGGCAAGCGGCTCGGTGCTGCCGTCATCGACTGGCTTCCCGGCGTCGCTGTGCTGGTGGTGACCTTCGCCATTGGATTCGCCGGCATCACCCGGACCCGGAGCGGCGGCTTCATCATCTACGACACCTCTTCCCTGGTCCTGTTTGGCGGCATCGGCCTGGGGGTGACCCTCGCCTACCTGTTCGTCGTCCTGGGGCTGGAGGGCCGCAGCGGCAAGACCCCCGGCAACCTGGCCATGGGCATCCGCAGCGCCGACCAGGACGGCTATGCCCCCGGCGCCGGCGCCGTCTTCCTGCGCGGACTCATTACCGGCGCAGGCATCCTCCTGGCCCTGCTGGCAGCAGTCCTGGTGGTGGTCTTCAAGTGGTTCGACGCGGCCCTGTTCATCCTTGGCCCGCTGCTCCTGCTCGGCGCGGCGTGGGCCGTGCTGGTAGTAGTCTCCAGCCGGTGGGACAAGGACGGCGGACTGCGGGCCTGGAACGACACCGCTGCCAGGACCCTGGTGTTCGACGTCAAGGCGGGCCGCGATCCTATTACCACCGGCGGGATCCAAGGGCCCTACAGCTTCGCACCGCTGGACCTTCCGCCCGTACAGCAGGTGCAGTCGCCGGTGGCGGGCGCCAAACAGCCCCTTGCCCAGGCACCGGCGGCCACACCACCTCTCGCCGCGGGTCCGGTGGCGCAGCCTGCCCAGATGCCCCCCGCCCAGGCACCTGCCCAGTCGCCAACCCAGGTTCCGCCGTCGGCCCCCATGCCCGCACAGGCGCTGCCCTCCCAGACCATGCCGTACACGTCCCCGGCGTCCTTCGCACCGCCCGCGGCCGGCCACCGGGTGGCTCCGCAGCACGTTGACGACGACGTCGAACGCACCCAGGTGCGCCCCGGAACAACCGGCCCTGCCCCGGTGGCCGTCCTCCGCATCCGGTTGGATGACGGCCGCGACTTCCAGCTGGACCGCAGCGTGCTGGTGGGACGCAATCCCGTGGGGCAGGCCGGGGAACAGCACGCACAGCTGCTGGCCGTGGACGACCCCGGGCGCTCGATTTCGAAGACGCACCTGCACCTGCTCACGGATGGCGCGGGCATCTGGGTGACGGACCGGCAATCGACCAACGGAAGCGCCGTCACCACCCCGGACGGCCTGCGCACCCCCCTGGTGCCGGGCGTCCCCACGTTTGTTACCCCGGGATCCAGCGTGCATTTTGGAGACCGCACCTTTTACCTAGGACAGGCATGAACCAGCACCCCGCCAGTGTTTCCCCCACCATCCAGCCGGGACCGGGCCTCCGCCTGTCCGTCGGCTACGGGACGGACCGCGGGCTCCGCCGGGAGCTGAACGAGGATTCATACATCGCCTCCGATCCCGTCTTTGCCGTCGCGGACGGGATGGGCGGCCATGAAGCCGGCGAAATAGCCAGCGGCCTGTGCGTGCGTGCCCTGGCCGGAATGCCGCAGGTCGCGTCGGGGGAGCGGAGCATCACGGCAGCGGTCCTCCAGCAATACCTGGTCCGGGCCGACAGCTCCATCCGCGACGCCACGGGAGGCCGGGCAGGCACCACGCTGACCGGCGCCGTGGTGGTGGAACAGATGGGCATGCCGTACTGGCTGGTCCTGAACATCGGTGATTCGCGCACCTACCGGCTGAGCCAGGGGCGCTTCGAACAGATCAGCGTGGACCACTCCGAGGTCCAGGAACTGGTCGACGCGGGCGAGATCACCGCGCAGGAAGCCACCGTCCACCCGCGCCGGCATGTGGTCACCCGTGCCCTGGGTACGGGGGATGAAACCGAGGCGGACTACTGGCTGCTCCCCGTCGAGGAAGGCGACCGCGTCCTGGTGTGCTCGGATGGCCTGACCGGGGAACTGCCGGATGACGAGATCCTCCAGATCCTCAGCACCACGGCTGATCCGCAGGAGGCAGTGGACGCGCTCATCCAGGCCGCCCTGCGCAGCGGCGGCCGGGACAACGTCACAGCCATCGTGGTGGATGCGTCGAACGTATCGAACGACGACGGCGCCGGCACCACGGCGCCCCGGCACACCTCCGCGGACGGCGACGAAGTGACGCTGCCGCGGCCCGCGGCAGCCGCGCCCGTGACGCAGCCGCTGCCCGAACCGGCCGCGGAGGCTCCGGAGAGCGCGGGGGAGCCGGACGATGACCGGCGCTAGCTACATTCCGGGCACCTGGCTGGGCGTTGTGCGGTCCCGCACTGCGGTGCTCCTGGGCCCCGGGCTGCCGGCTGAACTGGCCGGCGCCGTGTGGGAGCTCCTGGCCGGACGGCCCGAGCCGCACGAGGTCCTTGCGGCCGTCACCAGCGGCTCAGGCGGATCGCTCACCCAGCTGCCGTCATTCGGGATCCTGGACTTCAACGGCCCGCTGCGCGTATTCCTGCGCGGCGACATCGACCTCACCGTGGAACAGCCCGGCGGAGCGGTGGACCTTGACGGCCGGGATGTCACCACCTGGAACGAGCGCAAGTTCGTCGTGCCGGGCAGGTGCAGGCTCGCAGCCGCGTCCGGCAGCACCGGCACCGGGCAGGCGGGGAAGTACCACCCGGAGTTGCCGCTCGGCGAAGGTGTGGTGCTGCTGCAGTCCCTGACGCTCGGCGTTCCGTCCGGCCCCGCCGCGGTGCACGGCCCCGCCGGCGCCGACAGTACGACGGCGCCGGGCACCTCCCCGTCCGCCGGGGGCACCTTCGCCGTGGACAGCGCCGGTGAGGTGGACAGCGCCGGTGAGGTGGACGGTCCCGACGATAGTGCCAGCGGCGGTGCCGCCTCCCGTTCAACAGCCGAGGAAGGCCAGCCGGATGCGGGGGCGCCGTGGCGTGCAGGGGGCCGGGCACGGGACTTCCGTGGGGAGCCGGAAGAGTCCATAACCGCTTCCGCCGGGACCGAGGTGGGGGCCATCGGGGGAGAAGCCAATCCTGAGCCCGGGGTACAGCTACAGGCCGGGCAGGCAGGGCAGGCTGGCGACAAGGGCCCGGGCCTACCAGCCGGGGAAAGCTTTGACCCGGACGCCACGATTGCCCCGGGCGCCATTATCGATATGGACGGGGAACGTGCCGTTGACGCGGCCAGCCTGGACTCCGAAGGCCCGCATCCGGCGGGAGGTGCGGCCGGCGCTGGTTTTCCCGGCGCTGACGCGGCCGGGCTTGACGCGGCTGGACTCGACGGCGCCGGGCTTGACGGGGCTGGGCGGGACGCAGCCTCCGCGGATGATGATGCCGCTGAGGCAGGCAGCATAGAGCCGGGAGGCAATGATTCAGGCGGCGCCGGGACAGGCAGCAATGGTTCAGTCAGCGCTCCCCGGAACCAGGCCGAGGCCGCGTCCGCGGTGGAAATGACGTCGTCCTATGACCATCTGTGGGACCGCACGGTGATGCGGAATATCGAGGATGCCGCCGTCCGGGAGGAGCCGGACGCGGATTCCGGCCACGTGCTCCCGCAACAGCAGGCCGCCCTGCAGGCGGCCGAACCACTGCCCGCGCTGGGAGCCGGAGACGCTGCGGCCCAGGCAGGCCCCGAAGGAGCATCCCCATCAGGTCCCGGCGGTTCCGCCGCATCCAGTCCGGGAGCCGACGCAGGATCCCCTGCCCACCCTGATCCTTCGCGGCCGGACTCCCCGCACCCCGGTTCCTCGCAGCCTGATCCTGCCCAGCCCCGTCCAGCCTCCCCGGGCCTGATCGATTCGGTGCCCTGGCGCACCGGCACCGGCACCGGCACCGGTGCCGGCACGGGCACAGCGGACCCCGGATCAGTCGCGGCTGCGCCCGCACCGTCGGTGGGGACGCCCCCGGCTCCATCCGCACCCCCGGCTCCATCCGCAACCCCCGCACCATCCACCCCCGCAGCTCCTTCCACACCGGCGCCCTTCACACCGGCGCCCTTCACACCGGCAGGCGGCGGCAACGGACCGGGCCAGGCCTTCGACCCCGACCATGATGGCCAGACGGTAATGAAGAGCAGCCTGCCGGGAACAGCATCCGGCTCTGCACCGACCGGGCCGGCTGCAGGCGGGCCCGCTTCAGGCGGAGACCGGCAGGACGCCGCCGGCGGCCCGCTGGTGCTGGCCCGTGTCTGCGCGCAGGGCCACCCCAATCCACCCACCCGTGCCCAGTGCAGCGTCTGTGGCAGCGCCCTGCTGCCGGACGCGGTGCAGGTGGCCCGTCCCCGGCTGGGGCGGATGCGCCTGTCCACCGGTGAACTGCTGGACCTTGACGAATCGATGGTCATCGGCCGGCAGCCGTCCGTCTCCAGGGTCCAGGGCGGCGTCATGCCGCGGCTGGTCCAGGTGGCAAGCCCCGGCGGCGACATCTCCAGGTCGCACGTCGAGGTACGGCTTGAGGGCTGGCATGTAATGCTGTGCGACCTCAAAGCCACCAACGGAACCGTCCTGGTCCGCGAAGGCCAGCCGCCGCGGCGGTTGGCCCAGAACGAGATGGCCATCCTGCTCGACGGCGATATCGCGGAGCTGGGCGACAACATCTCGATGCGTTTTGAGGAGATTCCTTGAGTTCCAAACGGCCGGTTGCGCCGCCGCCCCGCATCCCGGGGTTCACCTACATCAGCCTGCTGGGCTCCGGCGGCTTTTCCGACGTCTACCTGTACGAACAGGACAGGCCGCGCCGGAAGGTCGCCGTCAAGGTCCTGCTCTCGGACCTGAAGACCGAAGGCGCCCGGCGCCGTTTCGAGTCCGAGGCCAACCTGATGGCCCAGCTGTCCTCGCACCCGTACATCGTCACCATCTTCGAGGCGGAGGTGACCGACGACGGGCACTCCTACCTGGCCATGGAGTACTGCTCCCGTCCCAGCCTGGATGTGCGGTACCGGCGGCAGCGCTTCAGTGTCGATGAAGTCCTGGCCGTCGGCATCCAGGTGGCCTCCGCCGTCGAAACCGCGCACCGCGCCGGCATCGCCCACCGGGACATCAAGCCCGCCAACATCCTCGTCACCGACTACAACCGTCCTGCCCTCACGGACTTCGGCATCTCCGGCACCCTGGCAGGGGATGCGGAGGACGACTCCGGCATGTCCATCCCGTGGTCGCCGCCCGAGCAGTTCCGGGACGGCGCCGTGGATGGGGTCATGGTGGACGTCTGGGCGCTGGGCGCCACCCTCTACACCCTGCTCGCCGGCCGGTCGCCGTTCGTCATGCCCGGCGCCGACAACTCCCAGCGCGAGTTGATCAACCGCATCAGCAACATGGCGCTGCCACGCCTGGGCCGTGCGGATGTGCCCGAATCCCTGGAGCTGGCCCTGGCAACGGCCATGGCAAAGTCGCCCGGGTCCCGGTACTCGTCGGCCCACGCCTTCGCCCTGGCCCTGCAGCGCATCCAGGCCGAGCTCAACCTCTCCGTTACGCCCTTCGAAGTCCTGGAGGAACCACAGCAGGAGGACAGCCACCCGGACGACGGCACCGAGGAAACCCGGGTCCGGAGCATCGCCGCGATCGACCCGGAACGGACCGGCAGCGCCCCCACCTTCCCGGCCCGAACCCGCCCCGGCACCGGGGCTGACGGCACCGGAGGCGCCGGCGGTGCCGTCCCGCCGTCGAACGTTGCCCCTGCCGCCTATGCCCCTCCGGAACCTGGCCAATGGCAGTCCGCCCCGGCAGTGCCGCACATCCCTGCCCGCACTCCCGGAGCGCCGGCGCCCGAACCGGCTTCCCCCGTGACAGGCGCGGACGACGGCGGCCGGCTGGGCACCTGGGCACAGTCCACCGTGCTGCGGGGCAGCGCAGGATCGGCGCCCTACGGGTCCCCGGTCACGGGGGCCGGCGACGCCGGGGAGGACACCACCTACACCGGCGATGCGACAGTCCAGCGCGCTGTCACGACGGAGGACCCGCAGCCGGCGCCCGAAACCGATCACCGCAAGCGCAACCTGTGGCTCGCCCTCACCGGTGGAACCCTCCTGGCGCTGGCCGCCGCCGTCGGCATCGTGGTGGCCAATACGGCAACCGGAACACCCAAGACCGTGGCTACCCAACAGATGAGCAAGCCCCCCGCGGATGCCCTGGACAACGGCACGGTGCCCGACGTCGAAGGCCTTAAGGGCGCCGTGGGCGGTGACGGGGAAGCCAGCTTCACGTGGACCAACCCGCAACCCAAGCAGGGGGACACCTACAAGTGGAAGGTGTACACCATCGGCGGCAACAGCGCCGAGTTCCACTCCGTCACCGAACCGCAGGCAAAGGTGCGGGCCAACCCCACCGGGCAGACCTGCATCCAGGTCATGATCGTCCGGGCGGACGGCGCGTTCTCGCCAATGGAGGAAGGCTCCATAGCCTGCACCGCCTCATGACAGCTACGGCAACGACACCAGGACAGGTGATGTTCCGCCGCGGCCACGTGGGTGCCACCCGGAACGCGGACCGCTCCGCACCAACGGCATTGACGCTTACACGAACAGTTCTGACTTGAGGAGGCACAGATCATGGGGGATCTAGCAATAGATTTCTGTGGCGAATGGTACGAACCATCGGACGAGGACATCTTCAACATCGGCCGCGAGGGCGACCTGGAAGTGGATGACAACCCGTACCTCCACCGGCAGTTCCTGCAGGTGGCCCGCTACGACGGCATCTGGTGGCTCAGCAACGTGGGCAGCATGCTTTCCGCCACCGTTGCGGACGCCTCCGGCGGCATGCAGGCCTGGCTGTCACCCGGCGCCCGGATTCCGCTGGTTTTCAGCCACACCAACGTCATCTTCACGGCCGGGCCCACCACCTATGAGTTCGCCGTGCACTTGAGGACGCCCTCCTTCCGGCAGGAAGCCAGGGAAGGCGCGTCCAGCGGGGACACCACCATCGGCCCGGTGGTCTTCACGGATGCCCAGAAGGCTTTGATTGTGGCGCTCGCCGAACCCGTGCTGCGGCGCGAAGGCACCGGGTTCAGCACCATCCCGTCGTCGGCGGCTGCCGCCAAGACCCTGGGCTGGGCCCTGACGCGGTTCAACCGGAAACTGGACAACGTCTGCGACAAACTTGACCGGGTGGGCGTGGTGGGACTGCGGGGCGGCGGCGGCAAGCTCGCCACCAACCGCCGGGCGCGTCTGGTGGAGCACGCTGTCACCACCCACCTGGTGACCCCCGATGACCTGTACCTGCTCGAAAAGATGAGGGGCGTGGACGAAGGATGAGGATCCGCCTGACACTCCGCCGGGAACCCGCCGACGCCAAGGACCTGGCCGTCACGGTGGACGGCCTGGCCACGGTGGCCGATATCGCGACCGTGCTCTGGGCGGCGGACCCCGACCGCAAGGGCGTGCCTGCCCCGGACAACCTTTCCCTGCGCATCGACGAAGCCTTCGTGGGTGCCGGCATCAGCGGAAACGTCCTGGCCCGCGGGGACAACCTCCTCGAATCGGGCCTGCGGCCCGGCTCGGTGGTATCCCTGGCCCAGGTCAGCGAGCAGTTCCATGAGCCCGGAGCCAACCGCGGACCGGCCGCCGCCACCTTGCGCGTGCTGTCCGGGCCCGACGTCGGCCGCGAATTTTCGCTGCCCACCGGCACCAGCTACATCGGCCGGGACCGCAACGTGGACATCCGGCTGACGGACCCGCTCACCTCCAAACGGCACGCCCGGATCACGGTGGGCGAAAGCATCGAGATCGTCGACACGAACTCCGCCAACGGCCTCCTGATGGACGGCCTGCCGGTCACCCGCGCCACCCTGAACTCCTCCGACACCGTGACCCTGGGCGACACCACCGTGACCGTGGTGCCACTGGGGCACAACCACGCGGCAGCACCGACGTCGCCCCTGCTGAACTTCAACCGCTCACCGCGCGTGGTGCCCCGGTTCGACGTACCCAAGCGCGTGCTGCCCGCCGGACCCAAGCGGCCCGAGGACCAGCCCTTCCCCTACATCATGCTGGTGGCGCCACTGATGATGGGTGCGGTGATTTTCGCGGTCACGCAGAACGTTCTCTCCATGGTCTTCATGCTGATGATGCCCCTGTTCATCGTCGGCCACTACGTGGACCAGAAGATGCGCAGCCGCAAGCAGCAAAAGGAACAGCTCAAGCAGTTCCGCGCTTCCATGGCCGCTTTCCGGCAGGACCTTACGGAGCTGCAGCAGGTGGAACGCGCGGTCAGGCTGCAGGAAGCACCATCCGTCAGCGACACCGTGGACGCCATCTACAAACTGGGACCGCTGCTGTGGACGCACCGGCCCGAGCATCCCTCCTTCCTGGGCCTGCGGTTCGGGTTGGGGACCGCGCCGTCCCGCATCCCCCTCGAAGAACCGTCAAACAACGACACCGAGGTGCAGTACAGCCACGAAATCCAGGACTGCATCAAGCAGTTCAGCGAGATCGAAGGCGTCCCCGTGATCTCCCAGCTGCGGACCTCCGGGGCGCTGGGCATCGCAGGGGCCCGCGGACTGGTGGACGATGTTGCCCGCGGCATGGTTCTCCAACTGGTGGGGCTCCACTCACCGGCCGAGGTGGTCCTCACCGCCATCACCTCCGCCCAGTCCAGGGAACGCTGGAACTGGCTGCAGTGGCTGCCCCACGTCGGCTCGGGCCACAGTCCCCTGGCGGGGGACCACCTCGCCGCCGGCTCCGCGGGCGGGTCCTCTCTGCTGGCCAGGCTTGAGGACCTGGTGGATGCCCGCGAGGCCGCGGCCAAGCGGACCGCCCCGGAGCTGCGCCCCGGCATCGATCCGGTGAAGCACGAACTTGAAGAACCGGTCCTTCCGTCGGTGCTGGTCATTGTGGAGGACGACGCCCCCGTGGACCGCGGCCGCCTCACCCGGCTGGCCGAACGCGGCCCCGACTCCGGCGTGCACGTCCTGTGGGTGGCCACGGACATCCAGGCCCTGCCCGCTGCTTGCCGCGATTTCATGGTGGTGGACGGAGAGCACGGCACCACCACCGGCCAGGTGCGCCTGGGCCGCCACACCTACCCCGTCAGCTGCGAGAGCGTGGACGCCGAACTCGCGGCCCAGCTCGCCCGGATGCTCGCGCCCGTGGTCGATGTCGGAAAGCCCGTCAACGACGACTCCGACCTGCCGCGCGCGGTCTCCTACGCCACGCTGATCGGCAAGGACTTCCTGGACAACCCGCAGGCCGTCGCCGAGCGCTGGACCGAAAACAACTCCGTCCGTGCCACGGCGGTGGCCAACCGCAAGGACAACGGCACCCTCCGCGCCCTGGTGGGGTCAAAGGGCATCGAACCGCTGTACCTGGACCTGAAGAACGAAGGGCCGCACGCGCTGGTGGGCGGCACCACCGGCGCCGGCAAATCCGAGTTCCTGCAGTCCTGGGTGATGGGCATGGCTGCCGCCTACAGCCCGGACCGGGTCAGCTTCCTGTTCGTGGACTACAAGGGCGGGGCCGCATTCGCCGACTGCATCAACCTCCCGCACACGGTAGGGCTGGTGACCGACTTGTCCCCGCACCTGGTGCGCCGGGCGCTGACGTCGCTTCGGGCCGAACTGCACTACCGCGAGCAGCTGCTGAACCGGAAGAAGGCCAAGGACCTGCTGGCCCTGCAGCGGGAGGCTGACCCCGATGCCCCGCCGTACCTGATCATCATCGTGGACGAGTTCGCGGCCCTCGCCAACGACGTCCCGGAATTCGTGGACGGCGTCGTGGACGTTGCCGCGCGCGGCCGATCCCTGGGCCTGCACCTCATCCTCGCCACCCAGCGCCCGGCCGGCGTCATCAAGGACAACCTCCGCGCCAACACGAACCTCCGCGTGGCACTGCGCATGGCCGACGAGGACGACGCCACCGACATCCTGGGCGTCCCGGACGCCGCCTACTTCGACCCCGCGATTCCCGGCCGCGGCGCCGCCAAGACCGGTCCTGGCCGCATCCAGGGATTCCAGACGGGCTACGCCGGCGGCTGGACCACGGACAAGCCGCAGCGGCCGCAGATCGACATCGTAGAAATGGCCTTCGGCTCCGGGCCCAGCTGGGAACCGCCGGCCCCTGACAAGCCGGCCGCCGCCGAGCCCGCCGGGCCGAACGACATCGCCAGGATGACCTCCACGATCGTGCATGCCGCGGATGCCATGGCGATCCAGCCGCCTCGCAAGCCGTGGCTGGACGAGCTGGCCAAGACCTACGACTTCTCCAAGCTGCCCAACCCCCGCACGGACGAGCAGCTGCTGCTGGGCGTTGCCGACGACCCCGTCCACCAGGACCAGCCCACGGTGTTCTACGAACCCGACCGTGACGGCAACATGGCCATCTACGGAACAGGCGGTTCCGGCAAGTCGGCCGCACTGCGCGGCATCGCGATAGCCGCCGCCGTCACCCCGCGGGGCGGCCCCGTCCACGTGTACGGCATCGACTGCGGATCGGCCGGGCTGCGCATGCTTGAGGAGCTTCCGCACGTGGGTGAAATCATCAACGGCGACGACGTGGAACGCGTCGGCAGGCTCCTGCGCCTCCTGCGGGACATCGCCGAGCTCCGGGCGGCGCAGTTCGCCGAGGTGCGGGCATCCACCATCGTGGAGTACCGGAAGCTGGCCAACCGACCGGACGAGAAACGGATCTTCGTGCTGGTGGACGGCATGTCCGCGTTCCGTGAGGCCTACGAACACAGCAAGCTGTCCGGGCTCTGGGACATCTTCCTGCAGCTTGCCACCGACGGCCGGACCCTGGGCATCCACCTGGTGGTAACGGGGGACAGACCCAACGCCGTCCCGGCATCACTGCTGGCCTCGATTCAGCGCCGCCTGGTCCTGCGGCTCTCCAACGAGGACGACTACATCTCCATGGACGTCCCCAGGGACGTCCTCACCGCCAATTCCCCTCCGGGCCGCGGACTCCTCGACGGCCTTGAAGTGCAGCTGGCCGTCCTTGGCGGCAACTCGAACCTGGCCCTGCAGGCCCGTGAAGTCCACAAGCTGAGCGAGGCAATGCTGCGCCAGGGCCTCGACACCGCCCCCGGCATCGAGCGGCTGCCGGAGCAGGTGGACCTCGACGTCCTGCCCGTCGGCAACCCGGACCTGCCGGTCATCGGCGTGGATGACGAGTCCCTGCAGCCCGCGGAGATCATGGCCCGCGGCCCTCTGCTGCTGGCCGGCCCGCCCGGGGCAGGGCGGACGGTGGCCCTGGTCACCCTGGCCTATGCCCTGCGGCGGTCCAACCCCGCCACGGAGCTGATCTACGTGGGATCCCGGCGCTCCGCCGTCGCGTCCTTGCCCCTGTGGAACCGGGCCGTCGTAGGGCCTGATGACCTTGCCGGCGTCGTGGAGGACCTGGTGGAGCATTCCACCGGCAACCCCGGCATGGTGGCCATCTTCATCGAAGGCCTCACGGAGTTCACCGACACCATCGCCGAATCAGGAATGGCGCAGCTTGTCACGGCTTCGCTGAAGGCAGACCAATGGGTGGTGGGGGAGTCGGAATCCTCCACCTGGTCCTCCGCCTGGCAGCTTGCCCAGCCCTTCAAGTCCGGGCGCCGTGGCCTGCTGCTCAACCCGGGCGACATCGAGGGCGACAGCCTGCTCAACACCTCCCTGGGCAGGGTCAGCCCCGACTTCATCCCGGGCCGCGGGTACGTGGTGGGGCGCGGCAAGGCGCGGAAAATCCAGGTGGCGCTGCCGCCCGAAAACCGGGACTGAACCGGCCGGCACCCGGACGGCCGCCACGCGGGTGGATTTGCGGCCGTCCGGCAGAGTGTAGAAGACTGCTTCGGAACCCAGAAGGCCGCGGACGGGGGATCCGTGGGCGTCGAAAGGTAACCGTGAGCCCATCCTCCCCTCCATTCCGTGCTGTCCCCGCCGCCTTTTCCGCGGCAGTCCTCGCCCTCGCCATAGGCCTCCCCGCCTCCGCGCCGGCCCTGGCCGATTCCCCGGACCCGTCGCCTGCTGCCACCACTGCGGCACCCACAGACGACCCAGCACCGGACAAGACGGCGAACGGGCGGCCCGGCAAGCCCGAGGCACCCACCGATCCGCCGGGCAATGGCGGGTCGCCCGCCCAGCCTGCCCCCAGCGAAACCGCCGCCCCGCACACGTCCGCGCCCGCCATGCCTCCTCGCGTGCCGGCGCCGGCACCCACGGCGCCTCTTCCCGGGACTGCCGAGGCCATCCAGCCTGACGAAACACTGCCGGCCGACACCCCCACGTCCGCTTCCCCGTCCTCCACCGCGGCCGCACCGTCGTCGGAATCCACCTGGAACAAGCCGGTTCCACGATCCACCGGCCCAACCCAGGCAGCGGCGGCACGTACCGGAGCCCCGGGCAGCGGCGGCCTGAACCTGTCCATTCCCGCCGGCGTCCTGCTGGTGGGAATGTCTGCCGGCGCCTTCGCGCTGTGGGGCCGGAACCGGCTCCGGTCGCACTGACCCCAGGCCGCTGACCCATGGCATGCCCCGGCCCGTTTGCAGCCGCCCCGGCCCCTGCGCCCGTCCAGTGTCCGGGGTGTAAGGCAAGATAGGTCTGTGAGCACAGGACCAGGACCCGCAGAACAGACCGCAACCCGGACCACGGCACCCACCGAGCCCCAAACCATCCCCACCGAAGCCATCCGCGAGGAGTACGAAAACCTCGCCGACCTGGTGCGGAAGTACCGGTTCGCGTATTACCAGGAGGACGCGCCCCTGGTCTCGGACGCCGAGTTCGACACGCTCTTCCGCCGGCTCGAGGAGATCGAGGCGCTGCACCCGGAGTTGGTGGCCAACGATTCGCCAACGCAGGAAGTGGGCGGCGAGGTATCGGCCGCGTTCGCGCCCGTGCAACACCTTCAGCGGATGTACAGCCTGGAGGACGTCTTCTCCCTGGAGGAGCTGGATGCGTGGCTCAACCGGGCGGAGGCAAGCATCGAAAAAATCGGTGACGGCAGCACCAGGGCGGCCTGGCTGACGGAACTCAAGATCGACGGCCTGGCGGTCAACCTCCTCTACCGTGACGGCAAGCTGGTGCGGGCTGCCACCCGCGGCGACGGCACCACCGGCGAGGACATCACGCACAACCTGCTCACCATCAAGGAAATCCCGCAGGAACTGCGCGGCAGCGGCTTCCCCGCCGAAATGGAGGTGCGCGGCGAGGTCTTCATCCCGTCCAAGGATTTCGCGGAGTTCAACGAGGCCTTGATCGAGGCCGGCAAGGCTCCGCTGGCCAACCCGCGCAACGCCGCCGCCGGTTCGCTGCGGCAGAAGGACCCGGCCGAGACGGCCAAGCGGCCCCTGAAGATGTTCGTGCACGGCATCGGCGCCCGCGAAGGACTGGCCGCCGGCAGCCAGTCCGAAACGTACGGTTTGCTCAAGGAGTGGGGCCTGCCGGTCAGCCCGTACTTCGAGGTGCTGGCCAGCCGGGACGACGTCCTGGCCTTCATCAAGCGCTACGGGGACCAGCGGCACAAGCTGCTCCACGAAATCGACGGCATCGTCATCAAGGTGGACGATTTCGCCACCCAGCGGGCACTGGGCAACACCACCCGCGTTCCCCGCTGGGCCGTGGCCTACAAATATCCTCCGGAGGAAGTGCACACCAAGCTGCTGGACATCCAGGTCAACGTGGGCCGCACCGGCCGGGTGACCCCGTTCGGCGTCATGGAGCCGGTCAAGGTGGCCGGATCCACTGTGGAGATGGCCACCCTGCACAACCAGGACGTGGTCAAGGCCAAGGGCGTCAAGATCGGCGACATCGTGATCCTGCGGAAAGCAGGCGACGTCATTCCCGAGATCGTGGGCCCGGTCCTGTCCCTCCGCGACCAGCAGGACCCGCCGGTGCGGGACTTCGTCATGCCCACCGAGTGCCCCTCCTGCGGCACTCCGCTGGCACCGGCGAAGGAGGGCGACGTGGACGTCCGCTGCCCCAACGCCAGGTCCTGCCCGTCCCAGCTTCGCGAGCGCGTGTTCCATGTGGCCGGCCGCGGCGCCTTCGATATCGAAGCCCTGGGCTGGGAGGCGGCCATCGCGCTGACCCAGCCCGCAGAACCTGAGGTGCCGCCGCTGACCTCCGAAGCCGGGCTCTTCGACCTCACCCCGGAGGACCTGGCCGAGGTGCGGATCCGCCGGGAAAAGAAGGCCAAGGGCGTGCCCACCGGCGAGTACGAGCTGGTGCCCTACTTCTTCAGCAAGGGCACGGCCAAGTCGCCGTCCAAGCCCACCGCCAACACCCAAAAGCTCTTCAAGGAACTGGACAAGGCCAAAACCCAGCCCCTGTGGCGGGTGCTGGTGGCCCTGTCCATCCGCCACGTAGGGCCCCGCGCCTCCCGGGCGCTCGCCCAGGCCTTCGGCACGATGGACCGGATCCGGGCAGCCTCGGAAGAGGAGCTGGCCCACGTGGACGGGGTGGGCCCCACCATCGCGGCGGCGCTCAAGGAGTGGTTTGCCGAGGACTGGCACCTGGAAATCATCGACCGCTGGGCCGCCGCCGGGGTCCGCATGGAGGATGAACGCGACGAGTCCATGCCCCGGACCCTCGAAGGGCTCACCGTGGTGGTCACCGGTTCCCTTCCCAACTTCAGCCGCGACGAAGCCAAGGAAGCCATCCTGCTCCGTGGTGGCAAGGCCTCCGGGTCGGTCTCGAAGAACACCAGCTACCTGGTGGCAGGCGAAAGCGCCGGCAGCAAGCTGGACAAGGCGGAGCAGCTGGGCGTGCCCGTCCTGGACGATGACGGATTCCGCAGGCTGCTCGACGGCGGCCCGGCAGCATTAGCTGACGGCGGCAATGAAGAGGCCGCCATGCCGGTGCCTGCAGCGGAGAACGCTGCCGGAGATAACAAGGTGGAGGAGAACGCATGACGTCCGCTTCGGAGCTGCTGGAGGTGGCGATGCAGGCCGCCGCGGCCGGTGCCAAAGTCCTGGCCGGCCGGGACGGCGACGCGCTGGACGCGAGCAACAAGGGTGCCGCCGGTGACTGGGTGACCGCCTTCGACGTTGCGGCGGAGACCGCCGTGCGCGGTGTCATTGCCGCGGCCCGGCCCGGCGACAGCATCACCGGCGAGGAACAGGGAACTTCCCGCCCGGCCAATCCCACCGGTTTCCGCTGGTCCATCGATCCTCTGGACGGCACCACCAACTTCATCCGCAACATCGTCTACTACGCCACGTCCGTGGCTGTGGCCGATGCCGACGGCGCCTGGCTGGCCGGCGTCGTCAACGCCCCTGCCCTGGGCCGGGTGTACTACGCCGCCCGCGGCCAGGGTGCGTGGCTGGAGGAACGCGGGAAAACCACCCGGCTCGAAGGGCCCGTCCCGGGCCGCGCCGGGCAGATCCTGGCCACCGGGTTCAGCTACGAACCCCACATCCGGTCGCAGCAGTCGGCCGCCTTCGGTGCCCTCATGGACGGGTTTGCCGACGTCCGCCGGCTTGGCTCCGCCGCCCTGGACCTCTGCATGGTGGCCGATGGAACGCACGACGCCTACGGGGAGCGGGGCCTGAACGAACACGACTTCTCGGCCGGGGCGCTGATCGCGGAGGAAGCCGGCTGCTGGGTCCGCCGGCCCCGCCTGACCAGCCCGCTCGACGGAGGCCCCAGCGACGACGAGCGGCTCGATGCCTGGACCTGCGCCGCCAGCCTGGAGCTGTCCGGCAAGTTTCCGCTCTAGGAGCCGTCTTCCCCGTCTGGAGGAAAACTGTGCCAGCACAATGTGATAGTTCGGTCACGGAAAGCGCGTTTCCACCGAACCCTGGGCCCGTCCGCCACTACCATTGATGGGTGCAGCCGCAGTTAACCATCCGTCCCGCCGTCGAAGCCGACTTTGCCGACGTCGCCCGCATCACCGGCGACTCCTACCTTGCCGCCGGGTACTTCGACGACGCCGACCACCCCTACATGGTCAAGGTCATGGACGTGGCGGCGCGCGCAGAGCAGGCCACCATCTGGGTGGCCGAACGGGAAGGGACCATCATCGGCTCGGTCACGCTGGCTCTCGCCGGCGAACCCTACGCTGACATTGCCCTGCCTGACGAACTGGAATTCCGCATGCTGGTGGTGGACCCGGCCGTCCAGCGCAGCGGCGCTGGCAAGGCCATGGTCAACGCCATCATCAGCTACGCCCGAACCCTGCCCGGCATCCGCGCGGTGGCGCTGACCACGGGGAAAGACTGGGAAAGCGCGCACGGCCTGTACCGCAGGACCGGCTTCCAGCGCGTGCCCGAACGGGACTGGTTCGTCCCCGGCACCGACACAAAACTGCTGGTTTACCGGCTCAACCTGTAGCAGCCCTACAGTGGTGGCGACCCATTCCAGCTTTGAAAGGCCACCCATGCGCAAAACCTTCGGCAGCGGATCCGTCTGGGAACAGACCCTCGGCTACTCCCGCGCCGTCCAGGTGGACAACACCCTCTACATTTCCGCGACCGCGGCCAGCGGTGACGACGGCATTGTCGGGGACGATTTCTACACCCAGACGCAGTACATCCTGCAGAAACTCGGCAAGGTCCTGGCCGACGCCGGCTTCGCCTACGAAGACGTGGTGCAGTCCAAGCTGTACCTGACAGACATCAGCAAGTGGGAAGAGGCAGGCCGCGCCCACGGCGAGGTCTTCGGTGACATCCGCCCCACGCTTTCCCTGGTCCACGTGCTGCCGTTCCTGGACCCGAAGATGCTCGTCGAGATCGAACTCGTCGCCCAGAAGAGCGCCTAGTTTTCCTGCCCTAGCGTGCCGGCAGGCCGTAACGGTGTTCCGGCCTGCCGGTGGTGCCGTAGCGGAGCTGGATGTCCACGGCGCCATCGTCGGCCAGTGACGACAGGTACCGCTGGGCGGTGGCCCGGGACACGCCCACCCGGGAAGCCACCTCCGCCGCCGAATATTGCTCGCCCGGGACCAGCGATTCCAGGACTGCGGCCTCGGTGGCGGAGCGGGGTTTCGACGACGGCGTGACGTCGCCGGGGACCAGCGCACGTTTGGCCCGCTCCACCGCCTCCTGGTCCAGCGCCCCGGGCTGGCCCAGGAGCCGCCGGTACCGGGCATAG
This sequence comes from Arthrobacter sp. NQ7, assembly GCF_029581595.2. NCBI lineage: Bacteria > Bacillati > Actinomycetota > Actinomycetes > Micrococcales > Micrococcaceae > Arthrobacter > Arthrobacter sp. NQ7. The sequence goes on from NZ_JARFXU020000028.1 coordinate 28,129, forward strand.
GAACGCAGCTGCTGGGACAGCGACTCGGCCGTGAACGGCTTGAGCAGGTACCCCAGGGCGCCGCGGCGGAACGCCACCCGGACGGACGCCGCATCGGAGGCGGCACTGAGGATGATGGTGTCCACATCCAGCTGCTGCAGCAGGTCCAGGCCGGACGCGTCCGGCAGGTACACGTCCAGCAGCACCAGGTCGGGGCGCAGGCTGTGGATGGCCTGCAGCGCCAACGACGCCGTACCAACGGGTGCCAGCGCCAGGAACCCCGCCACCGAGTCGACATAGGCGGCGTGCAGCTTTGCCACATGGAAGTCGTCGTCCACGATCAGGACCCGAAAATCGTCAGCCATCTCCATCCTTTCCGGCTGCCCCCGGGATGTTGGCGGCGGGGTTTCCCGCCGTCGTCTGCGGCAGGGTGGCCATGAACACGGCCCCCGGGCCGCCCCTGGTTCCCCGCTCCAGCACTTTTACGTCACCGCCGCGGCGGCGGGCCAGCTGGCGCGCCAGGGCCAGTCCAAAGCCCTGACCGCCGCCTGCCCGGACGGGCCCGGACGCGGTGGTGAAACCCTCGGCGAAGACGCCCTCGGTGTCCGCGCCGTCTGCCAGCCCGTCACCCGAGTCCGCCACCACGATGTGGAGCGTGCCGCCGTCGTCGGCCGGCTCGTCCAGCACCTCAAGCTCAACCCAGCGGTCCGTGGATGAGCCCGCCACGGCAGCGTTGACCGCATTGTCGATCAGGTTGCCCAGCACCGTGGTCACGTCCTGGGCTTCGGTGACCCGCCCCCGGACCAGGGTCTCCGGCCCGATGCGCAGGGCCACGCCGCGCTCGTCCGCCTCCACGCCTTTGGCGCCCACGAACGCCTGCAGGTACGGGTCCTGCAACAGCTCGGCCTGGTCCACGGGGAACTTCAGCGGACCGGTGGCGGCCAGCCCGGCCAGGTAGTCGCGCGCCTCCTGGTGCTGGCCGATGCCGAGGAAGCCCGCCAGGGTGTGCAGCTGGTTGGCGAATTCGTGCCGCTGGGCCCGCAGCGCCGTGGACATGGTGCCCACGGCGTCCAGTTGGCGGGTGAGTTGCTGCAGCTCGGTGCGGTCCCGCAGCATGACGACCCAGCCGAGGTCTTCCCGGCGGTGCAGGGCCTTGCGGGCGTTCACCACCAGGACCCGGCCGCCGGCCACCAGCTCCAGGGCGTCCTGGTTCAATCCGCCGGCCGCCACGGCTGGACCGGCGGTACCGGCTCCGGGGCGCGTCAGGGATTTCAGTTGTTCCGGAACAGGGGCATCCTCCCACCGTGTGCCGGACAGGTCCGGCAGCCCCAGCAGGCGCTGGGCGGCGGCGTTGAAGACGCTCACCCGGCCGTCGGCGCTGACGCCGATGACGCCGTCGTCCACGCCCTGCAGCACCGCCACCTGGTCGTGGACCAGCGTGCTGATTTCCTCCGGCTCCAGGCCCAGGGTGAGGCGCTGCAGGCGTCGGCGGAGCAGGAAGGAACCCAGGATCCCGGCCAGGAGCGCGCCGGCGGCGGTCAGCGCCACGGGCCCGATGTCGCGGGCCACGCTTTGGGCCACCGTGTCCATCGAGTAACCGACGCTGACCTCGCCCACCACCGTGGAAGTGCCCGGGGCATAGACGGGGACCTTGGCGCCGGCGGAGGGACCCAGGGTTCCCGTGTTCCGGGTGGTGACTTCCTGCCCGGACAACGCCTCGGACGGGTCGGTGCTGACCTTCTCGCCAAGCCGCTGCGGGTCGGGGTGGGCCAGCCGGATGCCGGTCTCATCGGTGATCACCACGAACAGGGCGCCCGTCCTGGTCCGGGCCGCCTCCGCGGAGGCCTGCAGCGGACCTGCCAGCAGTTCGGCGGCCGGGGGAGTTCCGGGCTGTTCGCTGATCGCCAGGACATCGGCCCGTACTTCGGGGTCCGAGGCGACGGTGCGGGCGAGCGTCAGCGCCTGGTCTTCGGCGTTGCTGCCCACCCGGTCGTAGGTCAGCCAGGCATGCACGGCGGCGCTGAGCATCACCACGAGCAGGACGACGGCCAGCTGGAGGAGGAGGGTCTGGGTGGAGAACCGCAGCTGCTGCCGGGGCGCGGAACGCTGCATGTCATCCTCCTCGACGGGTATCAGGGGCTGCTGTGCCGGCCTGTGGCGGCGTGAGCACAATGAGCAAAATGCTCCCAATAAGCAGTATGCCAATCAATTGAGCCAAAGGCACTGCCGTGACGGCCGCCACCCTACAGTCTGTAGCACGCATCACAACGCTGTGGTGCCGTTCACAAGAAGGAGTCGGCTGTGCTGGTAATACTTGGATTCGCCATGATCGCAGTTTTCATGGTGCTGATCATGACGAAGAAGTTGACGCCAGTGCTGGCGTTGATCATTGTCCCTACTGCTTTTGGCCTCTTCGCCGGCGCCGGACTGGGCATTGGCGACATGGTCATGGACTCGATGAAGTCCATGACCTCCACTGCGGCCCTGCTGATGTTCGCCATCATCTACTTCGGCCTGATGATCGACGTCGGCCTGTTTGACCCACTGGTGAAGTTCATCCTCCGCAAGCTGGGCAACGACCCCGCCAAGGTTGTCCTGGGCACCGCCATCCTCGCCGCTGCCGTGTCGCTGGACGGTGACGGGTCCACCACCTTCATCCTCACCACCGCCGCACTGCTGCCGGTGTACCTGCGCCTGAAGATGAGCCCCGTGGTCCTCACCTGCGTGGCCGGCCTGGCCAACGGCACCATGAACATCCTGCCGTGGGGCGGACCCACTGCCCGCGCCGCCACCGCCCTGAAGATCGACGTCAACGACGTGTTCGTCCCGATGATCCCCTCGCTGGTGGCCGGCCTGGTCGTCGTGCTCGCCTTCTCCTGGCTGCTGGGCCTGCAGGAGCGCAACCGCCTCCGTGCCACCGCTCCGGAGATCTGGGGCGTGCCGGACACTGCAGAAGACTTCGACGGCGGCACCACCGCCGGCGGGCCCGGCACCGGCCGCGGACGCAAGGGTGGCAACCCCGGCGGTGCAGCCCCCGCCGTCGGCGGCTCCGCGGCAGGATCCTCCGTAGCCGTGCTGGAGCGCACCGACACCCTCCTTGAGGACAGCGGCGCCGGACTCACCGACACCGCCCTTGACCCCAACCGCAGCACCCTGCGCCCCAAGCTGTTCTGGTTCAACCTGGCGCTGACCGTCGCCGTCATGGTGGTCCTGGTGGCCAACATCATCCCGTTGCCGTTCGTCTTCATGGTGGGCGCCGCAATCGCCCTGCTGGTCAACTTCCCCAAGGTCAAGGACCAGGGCGCCCAGCTGATCGCACACGCACCCTCCATCGTGGCCGTCGTCAGCATGGTCATGGCCGCCGCCGTCCTCACCGGCGTCCTCAAGGGCACCGGCATGGTGGAAGCAATGTCCGCCTGGCTGGTCCAGATCATCCCCACCTCCATGGGCCCGTTCATGGCCGTCATCACCGGCATCCTGAGCATCCCCATGACGTTCTTCATGAGCAACGATGCGTTCTACTTCGGCGTGCTGCCGGTCCTGAGCGAGACCGCCGCGCACTACGGGGTTGGCGCCGCCGATATGGCCCGGGCCTCCATCACGGGCCAGCCGTTCCACCTGCAGAGCCCGCTGGTGCCGGCCATCCTCCTGCTGGTCTCACTGGCCAAGGTGGACCTCGGCGACCACCACAAGAAGGTCCTGTGGCGCACCGCCGTTATTTCCCTGGTAATGCTTGGCGTCGGCATGCTGACCGGAGCCATTGGTATCGGCTAGTCTGTAGCTGCCCGCGCTCCTGTCCCCGAGGCAGGACCGGGTACCGAAGGTGCCCGTCTGACGCCCGCTGGGGGCCGTCAGACGGGCATCTGCGTTTCCCCACTAGACTGGATCGGAAAACAATTCGAACTTTGCAGGGGAGATCCATGGCTGCGATCAACCGTGACGACGTCGCGCATCTCGCGCGGCTCGCTCACATCGAGATGAGTGCCGAAGAGCTGGACAGGATGGCCGGCGAGCTTGCCGTCATCGTCGATTCGGTCAAGTCCGTCAGCGAGGCCGCGGGGGATGACGTTCCGGCCACCTCGCACCCGATTCCGCTCACCAACGTGTTCCGCGAGGACGTCGTGGGGCACACCTTCACAGCGGAACAGGCACTCTCCGGCGCCCCGGATTCCGATGACAACCGTTTCAAGGTCCCGGCCATCCTGGATGAGGCATAACCATGACTGAACAGAACATCAGCGCCGACGCCCTGATCCGGCTCTCCGCCGCGCAGCTGGCCGAAAAACTCGCCGCAGGCGAGGTCACCTCCGTGCAGGCCACCCAGGCGCACCTGGACCGGATCGCCGCCGTCGACGGCAAGGTCAACGCCTTCCTGCACGTCAACGCCGGGGAAGCCCTCGCCGTCGCTGCCGAAGTCGACGCCATCCGCGCCGCCGGCGGCGCGGATGCCGAGGCACTGCACGTCCTCGCCGGCGTCCCCATCGCGGTCAAGGACCTCATCGTGACCATCGGCCAGCCCACCACCGCGGGGTCAAAAATCCTCGAAGGGTGGCACAGCCCCTACGACGCCACCGTCGTGGAACGCCTGCGCGCCGCGAAGATGCCCATCCTGGGCAAGACCAACCTGGACGAATTCGCCATGGGCTCCTCCACGGAGCACTCCGCCTACGGCCCCACCCGCAACCCGTGGGACCTGGACCGGATCCCCGGCGGCTCCGGCGGCGGTTCGGCTGCCGCCGTGGCAGCCTTCGAAGCCCCCCTTGCCCTGGGCACGGACACCGGCGGCTCCATCCGCCAGCCCGGCGCCGTCACCGGAACCGTTGGCGTGAAGCCCACCTACGGCAGCGTCTCCCGCTACGGGGCCATCGCCATGGCCTCTTCCCTTGACCAGATCGGCCCGGTCACCCGGACCGTCCTTGACTCGGCACTCCTGCACCAGGTCATCGGCGGCCACGATCCCCGCGACTCCACGTCGCTGCCGGAGCCCCTGGCCGACCTCGTTGCCGCCGCGAAGACCGGCAACGTCGAGGGCCTGCGGATCGGCATCATCAAGGAACTGCACGGCGAGGGCTACCAGGCCGGCGTCGAAAACCGCTTCAACGACGCCCTGGAACTGCTCAAGGACGCCGGCGCCGAGATCGTGGAGGTCTCCTGCCCCAACTTCCAGTACGCCCTGGGTGCCTACTACCTGATCATGCCGTCCGAGGCCTCCTCCAACCTGGCCAAGTTCGACGGCGTCCGGTACGGCCTGCGCGTCCTCCCCGAGGACGGCCCCATGACCATCGAACGCGTCATGGGGGCCACCCGTGCCGCCGGCTTCGGCGACGAAGTCAAGCGCCGCATCATCCTGGGCACCTACGCCCTGTCCGCCGGCTACTACGACGCCTACTACGGCTCCGCGCAGAAGGTCCGCACCCTGGTCCAGCGGGACTTCGAGGCCGCCTTCGCGCAGGCCGACGTCCTGATCTCGCCCACCGCCCCCACCACGGCGTTCCCGCTCGGCGAAAAACTGGACGACCCCCTGGCCATGTACCTCAACGACGTCGCCACCATCCCGGCCAACCTGGCCGGCGTCCCCGGCCTGTCGCTGCCCGGCGGCCTGGCGGACGAGGACGGACTGCCCGTGGGCATCCAGCTGCTGGCCCCGGCCCGCGAGGACGCCCGCCTGTACCGGGTGGGCGCGGTCCTGGAATCGCTGCTCGAAGCCAAGTGGGGCGGCCCGCTGCTGGCCCAGGCGCCCGACCTTGCCGCTGCATCCCTCGAAACCCAGGAGGCAAAATAATGAGCACCGACGACATCCTGAGCTTCGACGAGGCCATGGAGAAGTACGATCCCGTCCTGGGGTTCGAGGTCCACGTGGAGCTCAACACCAAGACCAAGATGTTCTCCTCCGCCCCCAACGTCTTCGGCGACGAACCCAACACCAACGTCAACGAGGTGGACCTCGGCATGCCCGGCGTCCTGCCCGTGGTGAACAAGACGGCGGTGGAGTCCTCCATCAAGATCGGCCTTGCCCTGAACTGCAAGATCGCCGAGTCCTGCCGGTTTGCCCGGAAGAACTACTTCTACCCGGACACCCCCAAGAACTTCCAGACCTCCCAGTACGACGAGCCCATCGCGTACGACGGCTACCTGGACATCGAACTTGAAGACGGCACCGTGTTCCGCGTGGAGATCGAGCGCGCACACATGGAGGAGGACGCCGGCAAGCTGACCCACATGGGTGGTGCCACCGGCCGCATCCACGGCGCAGACTTCTCCCTGGTGGACTACAACCGTGCCGGCGTCCCGCTGGTCGAAATCGTCACCAAGCCCATCGAGGGCGCCGGTTCCCGCGCACCGGAACTCGCCAAGGCGTACGTGGCCGCCATCCGGGAAATCGTGAAGAACCTTGGCGTGTCCGATGCCCGCATGGAACGCGGCAACGTCCGCTGCGACGCCAACGTCTCGCTCCGCCCGCACGGCCGCGAACGCTTCGGCATCCGCTCCGAGACCAAGAACGTGAACTCGCTGCGCGCCGTAGAGCACGCCGTGCGCTACGAGATCCAGCGCCACGCCGCCGTCCTGGACTCCGGCAACCCGGTGATCCAGGAGACCCGGCACTGGCACGAGGACACCCGCACCACCACCTCGGGCCGGCCCAAGTCCGACGCCGATGACTACCGCTACTTCCCGGAACCGGACCTGGTACCCGTGGTTGCATCCCGCGAATGGGTGGAGGAACTGCGCGCCACCCTCCCCGAGCCGCCGGCAGAGCGCCGCAAGCGCCTCAAGGCCGACTGGGGATACTCCGACCTGGAGTTCCGCGACGTGGTGAACGCCGGCGTCCTGGACGAGATCGAGGAAACCATTGCCGCCGGCGCCTCCGCATCCGTGGCCCGCAAGTGGTGGATGGGCGAGATCGTGGGCCGTGCCAAGGCCGCGGACGTTGACCCCGGCCAGCTGGGCGTCCAGCCTGCCACCGTGGTGGAGCTGAGCCGCATGGTGGAGGCCGGCAAGATCAACAACAAGATGGCCTCCCAGGTCCTGGACGGCGTGCTCGCCGGCGAGGGCACCCCGGAAGAGATCGTCGAAAAGCGCGGCCTGGCGGTCGTGTCCGACGACGGGCCCCTCCTGGAAGCCATCGACGCCGCACTTGCCGCCCAGCCCGACGTCGCCGAGAAGATCCGCGGCGGCAAGGTCCAGGCCATCGGCGCGATCGTGGGCGGGGTCATGAAGGCCACCCGCGGCCAGGCCGACGCAGCCCGCGTCCGCGAACTGATCCTGGAGAAACTGGGCGTCTCCGCCTAGGAAGCCCTGCCTGACCCGACTGGGTAGCGCCACGTGTCGTTGTGAAGCCTCACATCAACACCCGGGCGCTACCCAGTTTTTCGCGTTAAGTACTCAGATGCCGTGGGCGGAAAGTACCCGTGGCTGCCGGTCGCCGACAGACCTACACTGGAGCCCACGGGGCGCTGGCGCCCCCGCAGCATGCAGGAGGAACAGCGATGGCGGTCCGGGAACCCTTGGGAATGCGCAAGACGATGCTGGCCGGGGCGGTGGCCCTGGCGCTGACGGGCACCGGCGTTGCCCTCGCATGGGCCGCCGATCCGCCGTCGCCCACCCCTTCGCAGCCGGCGCCGTCGCAGTCGGCGCCGGGCAATTCAGGCACGGCTCCGGGACATAACAAGGCGGACAAGGCCCAGCGCGCGCAGCCGCTCCACGGCGAGGGCGTGGTCAAGAATCCTGACGGCACCTTCCAGACCATCCTGGAACAGCGCGGCACCGTTGAATCCGTCAGCAGCACGGCCATTACGGTCAAGAGCGAGGACGGCTTCTCCCGGACCTACGCCGTCAACGGCGACACCAGGATCACCAGGATTCCGGCTGCGGCCGGTTCAGGCCAAGGGGCCAGCCCGGAGGCCAGCCCTGGAGCAACGGGCGACGACGGCAAGCGGCTTAGGCCGACGGACGGAACCATCGCGGACATCGCCACCGGACAGACTGTGCGCATCTCCGGCGTCAAGGACGGGGAGACGGTGACCGCGAAGCGGATCGTGGAGGGTGCCGGTGACGGACCCGGAATGGGCCTGGGACGCGGCCACGGACCTGGCCATGGCCTTGGTCACGGTCCCGGCAAGAAAATGGGCAACGGCAACGGCAACGGCAACGGCAACGGCAGCGGCAACGGCCCGGAGGACCAGGACGACCAGGATTCCTGACGTCCGTCCCCAGGCACGCTTTGGCCTGGCAGCATCAGCCCTGCTGCACCAGCCTGGCCATGATGTCCTCAAGGGCTTCGCAGACCATCACCACTGAACGCCGCTTCAGGTTTTCCGGCCTGGCCAGCAGGTCGATCCTTCGCCTCGTGCTGATCCCCTCCAGCGGCCGCAGCACGATGTCCGGGTTCAGGACCGGCCCTGCCGTGTACCTCGGCAGCAACCCAATGACGCCGCCGGCCGCGACCAGCGCCGCCACCGTGGAGTAGTCGTTGATGCGGTGGACGATGTTCGGCTCCCGGCTGGACACGGCCGCGACCGCGGACAGGACATCGGCGGGGGAGTAGCCGGGGTGGCTGGTCACCCAGGCCTCGGCGCCGACGTCGTCCGCCGTCACCGTTTCCTGCCGGGCCAGCGGGTGGGTGGCGGGCAGCGCCACGTCCAGGGGTTCGTGCGCCAGCGGGATCACGGCAACCCTTTCGGCGGGCCACCGCGGACTGTGGTCCATGCGGTGCGCCAGGACCAGGTCGTACCGGGCGGTGAGGGCAGGAAAGTCCTGCTGGGCCACGTCCTCATCGGACAGTTCGATCCGGGGGTGCTCCGGCCGGTCCAGCATCCGGGCCAGCGGCGCGAAGAGGGCCTGCCCCGCACTGTGGAAACCGCAGAGCGTCACCCTGCCGGCCGGCGAACCGTGATACGTCACCAGGGCACCGCGGGCCTCCGCCATGGCGCTGACGACGGCGGCTCCGGCGTCGGCGAGTACCTGGCCGGCCTCGGTGAGCACCAGGTTCCTGCCCTCCTTGCGGGTCAAAGGCACGTCCACGGTGCGCTGCAGGTGGGCCAGTTGCTGCGAGACGGCTGAGGGAGTCACCATGAGGGTGTCAGCCACGGCCTTGACACTGCCCAGCGCGCCGAGTTCGCGCAGGATTTCGAGTTGATGAACCTCCACGGCACCAGTCTAATCCTTAGCGTTCGCTACATCGTCGATTGAGAAAATTCCTGTTGTGCTAAAGCATGGACGGGGCTTCAATGGGGAGGACAACCCCCCGAAACGTGAGCGCAAGAAGTAAGGACGCCAATGAAGGCCCTGTACAAGTCCGGCCCGCACGCCGGTTTCGAACTCGTCGACCGGCCCGAACCGACTGCCGGTCCTGCTGATGTGAAGATCCGGGTCATGACCACCGGGATCTGCGGCACGGACCTGCACATCCAGTCCTGGGACTCCTGGGCGCAGGGGATCATCGAAGCCCCCCTGATCGCCGGCCACGAGTTCTACGGCGAAGTGGTGGAAGTGGGCGGGGACGTCCGCGAGGTCAAGGTGGGGGACCGCGTCTCCGGCGAGGGGCACGTGGTGTGCGGCATTTGCCGGAACTGCCGCGCGGGCCGCCGCCAGATGTGCATCCACACGGTCAGCGTGGGCGTCCAGCGCGACGGTGCGTTTGCCGAGTACGTGGTGATCCCCGAGACCAACGTGTGGGTCCACCACGACCCCTCCGTCACGCCGGAACTCGGTGCCATCTTCGACCCCTTCGGCAACGCGGTGCACACCGCGCTGAGCTTCCCGCTGGTGGGCGAAGACGTCCTCATCACCGGCGCAGGCCCCATCGGACTGATGGCCATCGCTGTCGCCCGCCACGCCGGTGCCCGCAAGATCGTCATCACGGATGTTTCCAAACCGCGGCTGGAACTGGCACGGCAGCTCGGCGCCGACCTCGCCATCGACGTCTCCACCACCCGGGTGCGCGACGCCCAGCGGGAGCTTGGCATGCGCGAAGGCTTCGACGTCGGAATGGAAATGTCCGGCCACCCGTCGGCCCTGCCTGAGATGATCGACAACATGAACCACGGCGGCAGGATCGCCATGCTGGGCCTGCCCAGCCAGGAGATCACCATCGACTGGGGCAAGGTGGTCACCCACATGCTCACGCTCAAGGGCATCTACGGCCGGGAAATGTTTGAGACCTGGTACGCCATGAGCGCCATGCTCTCCTCCAACCCGGTCCTCCACGCCGGAATCTCCGCCGTCGTCACGGACACGCTGGCCGCCACGGACTGGGAAAAGGGCTTCGAGATCGCCCGCAGCGGCGTGGGCGGCAAAGTTGTCCTCGACTGGACCCGGCTCTAAGACCCGACTGTAAGGAAACCCATGTACACCTCCATCAAGGACCAGCTCCACGACGAGCTGGAAGAAATCCGCTCCGCCGGGCTCTACAAGACCGAACGCAGCATCAGCTCCCCGCAGTCCAGCCACATCACCGCCGGCCGGATCGGCGGCCCCGGCGCTGATGTGCTGAACTTCTGCGCCAACAACTACCTGGGCCTGGCGGACCACCCGGACATCATCAACGCAGCCAAGTCCGCCATGGACGAGCGTGGCTTCGGCATGGCCAGCGTCCGCTTCATCTGCGGCACCCAGGACCTGCACCTGGAGCTCGAAGCCCGGGTCTCGACATTCCTCGGCACCGAGGACACCATCCTGTTCTCCAGCTGCTTCGACGCCAACGGCGGAGTGTTCGAGTCCCTGTTCGGTGCGGAGGACGCGGTCATTTCGGACGCCCTGAACCACGCCTCCATCATTGACGGCATCCGCCTGTGCAAGGCCCGCCGCTACCGCTACGCCAACCGCGACATGGCCGACCTTGAAGCACGGCTGCAGGAGGCGCAGGACGCCCGCCGGACCATCATCGTTACCGACGGCGTGTTCTCCATGGACGGCTACCTGGCCCCGCTTGAGGCCATCTGCGACCTTGCCGAAAAATACGGTGCCCTGGTGATGGTGGACGATTCCCACGCGGTGGGCTTCATGGGCGGCACCGGTGCCGGCACCCCCGAGCACGCGGGCGTCTCCGACCGGGTGGACATCTACACCGGCACCTTCGGCAAGGCCTTGGGCGGAGCGTCCGGCGGGTACGTCTCCGGACGCGGGGAGATCGTGGCCATGCTGCGCCAGAAGGCGCGGCCCTACCTGTTCTCCAATTCCCTGGCTCCCGCCATTGTTGCCGCGACCCTGAAGGCGCTGGACCTGGTGCAGAACTCGGCCGACCTTCGCCGCCGCCTGTTCGAAAACGCCGGGCTGTTCCGCCGCCGGATGACCGAAGAGGGATTTGATCTGCTTCCCGGCGAGCACGCGATCGTCCCGGTCATGTTCGGCGACGCCGTGGTGGCCGCGAAGGTGGCCGACCGGATGCTGCAGCACGGCGTTTTTGTCACCGCCTTCAGCTTCCCCGTGGTCCCGCGGGGTGCCGCACGGATCAGGGTGCAGCTGTCCGCCGCCCACTCAGCGGACGACGTCGAAGCATGCGTGGGTGCCTTCGTCGCCAGCCGCGCCGAGGCAGCAGCCTGACGGCAGCGCCCGAGGGCACGAACTCTGCGAGGATGGACCGATGGCAGCACATTACGATGTCCTGATCGTGGGCGGCGGCATTGCCGGCCTGTCCCTGGCCGCCGCGCTGGCCGGCCGGTGCAGCGTGGCGCTGGTGGAAGCGGAGCAGGAACTGGCGTACCACACGTCCTCCCGCTCCGCCCGCCAGCTGATCCCCAGCTACGGGCCTCCCGTGGTGCAGGAGCTCACGGTCCGGACCCTCGAGTTGATAGCAGCCCAGGACCGGGACCTGCCGGAACCGGTCCTGACGCCGCGCAGCTTCATGCTCATCGGCTCGGCAGCGGATGTTGCCGCGGAAGCCAGCGGCCACATGCAGTCCATCACCGTGGAACGTGCGCTTGAACTGTGCCCGGCACTGCTCCCGGGGACCTTTGCAGCGGCGGGGCTGGATACCGGCTCATTTGGCTGTAACGCGCCCCTGCTGCTGGAAGGGCACCGGAAACGGGCTCTTGCCGCCGGCGCCGACATCATCACGGGCGCGCGGGTCCACTCCGCGCAGCGGCTCGGCTCCGGATGGCAGGTGGGCGCCGGCGCGGAAGGATTCCAAACGGCTGTCCTGGTCAACGCGGCCGGAGCGTGGGCCGACGAGCTGGCGGTGATCAGCGGCGTCGAAAAACTGGGGCTGCAGCCGTACCGGCGCACTGCGGCGATTGCCGCCGTCGACCATCCCTTGCCTGCCGGAACCCCCATGGTGGCCGCAGCGGACAACTCGTTCTACTTCCGGCCCGACGGGCAGGACGTGCTGATCTCCCCGTCGGAAACTGTGCCCAGCGGCCCCGAGGACGCGCGCCCCCGGCCCGGCGACGTGGAACGACTGGTGGAGAAGCTCAACTCGTTCACCGGCCTGGGCATCACGGGGATCCGCCGGGCCTGGACGGGGCTGCGCACGGAAGCCGCGGACGGGGTTCCGGTGGCGGGTTTCGACGCCGAGGCGGCGGGCTTCTACTGGCTCGCCGGCCAGGGCGGCTACGGGTTCCAGACCTCTGCCGCCATGGCTGAACTGGCAGCGGAGCAGATCCTCGCCGGGCAGCAGGGGACCGGCGCGGCTGGCAGCGAAGGTCCGGAATCCCGGACAGCGCGCGCCCTGGCGGCGACCCGCTGGTCCATCCGGCGCTGAAGAATGGTCCCATGAGCACCCTCATTACCAACATTGCCGAACTGATGACCCAGGACCTCGAACACCGGGTCCTCAAGGATGCGGCCGTAGTACTTGAGGGGGAGCGGATCTCGTGGATCGGCGCCGCCGCCGACGCTCCCGCAGCGGACGACGCCATCGACGCCGGCGGCCGGGCCATGCTTCCCGGGTGGGTGGATTCGCACACGCACCTGTTGTTCGCCGGGGACCGCACCGCAGAATTCGAAGCACGGATGGCGGGGGAGGCATACGCCGCCGGGGGCATCGCCGTCACCATGAACGCCACCCGTGCGACGGCCGACTATGACCTGACCCGGCTGGCCATGGGCCGGGTTGCTGAAGCGGTGTCACAGGGCACCACCTACCTTGAAACGAAGACCGGGTACGGCCTCGACGTCGACAACGAGGCACGAAGCGCCCGCATTGCTTCCACCGTGGCCGATCAGGTCACCTACCTCGGCGCCCACCTGGTTCCCGCCGGCCAGGATCCGGAGGCCTACACCGATATGGTCTGCGGTCCGATGCTGGCCGCCGTCCGGCCCTATGTCCAGTGGGCCGACGTGTTCTGCGAGGAGGGCGCCTTCAATGCCGAGCAGTCCCGCCGGGTGCTGCTGGCGTGCCGCGACGCCGGCCTGGGCCTGCGCGTGCACGGCAACCAGTTGGGGGAGGGCCCCGGCGTGCAGCTGGCCGTGGAAGTGGGGGCCGCAAGCGTGGACCACGTCAATTACTTGGCCGGCCAGGACGTGAAGGCGCTGGCTGCCTCCTGGTCCGGCTGGGACCCCGCCACCGGGGCCGGCCCGCGCGGCACCGTGGCCACCTGCCTTCCCGCCTGCGACCTCTCCACCCGCCAGCCCTTGGCCCCCGCCCGCGCGCTGCTGGACGCGGGAGTACAGGTGGCCCTGGCCTCCAACTGCAACCCGGGCACGTCCTACACCAGTTCGATGGCGTTCTGCGTCACCACTGCCGTCCTCCAGATGCACCTCAGCGTGCACGAGGCAGTCAGGGCCGCCACCTACGGCGGCGCCCTGGCCCTGCACCGTGAGACCGGCCGGGACGCCGATGGCGAACGCGCGGTGGGCTCGATCGCCGTCGGGCACCGGGCCGACCTGCACCTGCTGAATGCGCCCTCCGCGACGCACCTCGCTTACCGCCCGGGCATGCCCCTGACGTACGCTGTCTGGCGGGCCGGCGTTCGCCAGCGGTAGATGGTTCCATCTTTTTGATTGTTCCTGATTGTTTAGCATGGGATACAATCAGGAAACGTCACTGCAAGTGGTGGCTGGTGTAGTGGAAGGCCCTCTGGATGACGCGTACTGACCGGTTAACCGCAATTCTTGACCTGCTGGCCAAGACCGGCCAGGTGGAAGTCGACGAAATCGTCAGCACCCTCAACGTTTCGCCCGCCACGGCCCGGCGCGACCTGGACAGCCTTGCCAAGCGCCGCCTGCTAACGCGCACCCGCGGCGGTGCCACCACCGGCGCCCTGGCATACGACCTGCCCGGCCGCTACAACCGTGATGACCACGCCGAAGCCAAGGAGCAGATTGCACAGTGCGCCTCCGCGCTGATCCGGCCAGGAGCGGTCATCGGTCTCTGCGGCGGGACCACCAGCACCGCGCTGGCGCAGATCCTGGCCACACGCGAAGACCTGAACGCCCCGTCCAACCAGCCCACCCTTACCGTCGTCACCAATGCGATTAATATCGCCGGCCAGTTGGCGGTCCGGCCCAACATCAAGGTGATGGTCACCGGCGGGATCCTCAACCCGCGCTCGTATGAACTCGTGGGGCCCTATACGGACATCATCATGCAGAAGGTGGTCCTGGACATTGCGTTCATCGGCGTGAACGGCATCGATCCCGAAGTCGGGCCCACCAATACCGGGGAGGGGGAGGCTTCCGTCAATGCCCTGCTGGCCAGCCGGGCCCGGGTGTCCTACGTCCTGGCCGATTCCTCGAAGGTGGGGGTGCGGGCCTTCGCCACGATGGACGGCTACAACTTCACCCGGCTGATTACCGACTCCGGCATCTCCGCGCGCGACAAGGCTGCCTTCGAGGCCAACGGCACGGAAGTGATTGTCGCCCCCGCCTGATCCAGGTTTCGCGGTGCAGCTTCCGTGCCGCTCTGGCTGACACCTTCTGCTCCATCAGCCCGGATCCAGAAACTGAAGGCAAGATGGGAACATGCTGGTTCCCTCCCGCCGCCGCCTGCGGCTCGAAGTATGGATCGTCCTGGGCCTGTCCCTGGGCCAGTCGGCTGTCTATTCCGTGGTGCAGCTTCTCGACAAGATGACCCGCGCGCCCCTGGCCCAAGGCACGTCCACCCTGAACCGTTCCCAGAGCACCCGCGAGTATTTCGACCTGACATACCAGCTACTGGACATCATCTTTGCCCTGGTGCCGGTGCTGCTGGTCTTCTACTTCCTGACCGACCAGCGCCACGCGGGACCCGGTGAGGACCGCAACTCCGGATCAGCTTTCCAAAAACTCGGATTCAACTTTGCCCGGCCCGGCCGGGACCTCCTGCAGGGCGTCGGGCTCGCCGCGCTGATCGGCATACCGTCCTTGGGGCTTTATGCGGCCGGCCGGGCGCTCGGCATCACCACCGCCATCATTCCCAGTGCCCTCGACGCCTATTGGTGGACTGTTCCGGTCCTTATCCTGTCGGCGGTGCGCCACGCTGTGCTCGAGGAAGTCATTGTGGTGGGCTATCTGCTGGACCGCTTCGGCAAGTTCGGTTGGAGCATGCCGCTTGCTATCGGTGTGAGTTCGGTGCTTCGCGGGAGCTACCACCTGTACCAGGGCTTCGGTCCCTTCATTGGAAACGCTGTGATGGGGATTGTCTTCGCCTGGCTCTACACCCGGACCAAACGCGTCATGCCGCTGGTCATTGCCCACGCGCTGTTGGACATTGTGGCATTCGTCGGCTTTAGTCTCTTTGGCAAGGCGGTGGGGCTGGGGTAAGGGCACGGCCGCGTAAGGCTGCAACGCACGGCGGGCGAGTGTAGGCCTCGCCGCTGGGCCGTGATCCTTGAGCGCAGGTATGTGGCGTTTCGGCCGGCAGCCGCCCTGGTTTCGGCCGCTTCAGGTTTGTGACCCCAGAAGTTCCCAGTCATTGAACGGGTCGGCTGGCAGAAAGAACGGCCGCGCGTAAAAGTCTTCCCACAACGGATCTGACGCCGGCAGCCCGCGCGGATCGAGCAGGTTCTCGCCGTCTGGTTCTTCAAGTGGCGGATCGGGCCACGCGGGCATATCTGCCAGCAGCTGCTCCCAAGGTTCATCCTCCTCTGATCCCACGTCCTCCAAGCGGGCCGTGGCACCATCCGAACCGGCTGCGTTTGTTGGGACGCCGGTGTCACGGCCAGCGGGACCCCGTGAAGCCGCCACCGCATTGGCTTCCGCAACGGCATCCACCGGCAGGATGCCTGGTGGCCAGTGGGTTGGTTTGGGGGTGGGGTGTTCGGGGGTGTAGTGGCGGCCGGTGGGTGAGGTCCAGCCGGGCGGCTCGTCCGGGGTTGCCGGATCCGGGGTCCAGTGGCTGTGGTGTTTGAGCCGATGGTGCTTGGGGCAGAGCTGCGCCAGGTTGCTGACATCCGTTGCGCCGCCCTGGTGCCAGGCGGTGAGGTGGTCGGTGTCGTTGTCCGGGGTGTGGTTGCTGCAGCCGGGGAAGCTGCATTTGCGGTCGCGGATCCTGAGCCATTGTTTGATGGCCGGGGTGAGCCGGTAGCGGGTGCGGCCGATCTCCAAAGGTGCCCCGTCGCTGGGGTCGACCAGGACCCGGTGGAACGAGTCCGCCCCGTCGGCGACGAGTTTCCGGGCCAGGGATGCGGGGATGGGGCCGTAGCCGTCCAGTTCGGCGGGTTCGTCGGTGAGGCCGAGCAGGGAGAACACCGGCACGGTGACCAGGACGTCGGCGCGCGGGGTGGGGACCTTCCCGGGCTGAGCCGTGCTTCCGGTAGCTTCACCTGCAGGGTTTCCCGGGCCTGCGTCGGCATGGGTGGTGTCCGCGCCGCCCGCAAAGCTCCCGGCGCCCAGGAGCAGGCTGGCGGCGATGTCGGGGCGGAGTTGGGTGAGGGTGCGGGGCTCGTCAGGGTTTTGGAGGCCGCGGGCGGTGGCGGTGGTGCGGTTCCAGATCGCCGATGCGGTGTCCCCGGGCAGGTAGAGGGAGAGCCAGGCCATGCCGTCGCGGTCGGGGGTGTAGTCCATCCGCCGGTCCGCGGTTCCTTTGGTGTGGCGTTTCTCGAGGGTTTCGGGGTGGTGGCGTTCGCGCCAGGACCGGACCTTGGCCCGGAACCGGGAGGGCACGAGCTCGCCGGGTGCGGCGCCGCGGGCCGGGGTGGGCGCGGCAGGGTCGAAG
>NZ_JARFXU020000029.1:0-44905 GCF_029581595.2 Arthrobacter sp. NQ7
TCCGGACAAGCCCGGCGGCATGTTCGCTTGGTCCTACCGCCCGGCCGGCCAGGCTGGCCAGCCAATCCTGCGCGTGCCCGGCCGCGGCCGCCAGTGCCGCGGCATACCCGTCGTCGCCGCCGTGTGCCATACCTGCATGCTACGCCGGGGCCGGTCCGGCCACGAGGCCGGTTTCCGGGGTGGATCAGCCGAAGTTTTCCTGCCACACGTCATAGCCAAGCTTGACGATCAGTGCCGCGACAACCACCAGGAAGACCACCCGGACAAACTTGCTTCCCTGCTGCACGGCGGTGCGGGCGCCAAGGTAGCCGCCGGCCATGTTTGCTCCCCCCAGCAGCAGGCCGATTCCCCACAGGATGGACCCGTGGGGAAGGAAGAACAGCAGCGCGCCGGCATTGGTGGCCATGTTCACGATCTTGGCTTTGGCGCTGGCCTCCAGGAAGGCGTAGCCCATGGCCGACACCAGCGCGATGACCAGGAAGGATCCGGTTCCGGGGCCGATCAGGCCGTCATAGAAGCCGATCACCGCGCCGATGAGGCACGCGACGACGTAATGCCTGTGCCCTGCGTGCCGCAGTTCCGTGAGCTCCCCGACGCTGGGCCTGAGGGCGGTGAAAAGCGCGACGGCGACCAGCGCCACCACGATGATGGGCTTGAAGACTCCTGCCGGCAGCGTGGCCGCCAGGCTTGCCCCGCCAAAACTGCCGGCCAGGGCGATGACCGCCATGGGAACGGCCGTCCTGAGATCGGGGCCCACCCTTCGGTAGTACGTTGCGGCGCTGGTGGCGGTGCCAAAGATGGAGCCCATCTTGTTTGTGGCCAGCGCCTGGACGGGCGAGATGCCGGGCACCAGGAGCAGCGCGGGGAGCTGAATGAGTCCCCCGCCGCCCACCACTGCGTCAACCCAGCCGGCTGCGAATCCAGCCACCACAATCAGGATGATGGTGGCGGGCTGGATCGATTCGAAGCCGGAAATCACTGGTTGCGGACGGCGTTGACCACGTAGTCGACGGCCTTGTCCACTGCAACGTTCTCGGCTTCGCCGCTGCGGCGGTCCTTGATCTCCACCACGCCGTCCACCAGGCCACGGCCCACAGCCAGGATGGTGGGAACGCCCACCAGCTCGGCGTCGCCGAACTTCACGCCGGGCGAAACCTTGGGGCGGTCGTCATAGATCACGGACAGGCCGGCTTCTTCCAGTTCCGTGGAGAGCTTCTCCGCGGCCTGGAAGATCTCGTCCCCGCGGCCCACGGCAACCACGTGCACGTCGGCGGGCGCCACGGAACGGGGCCAAACAAGACCACGGTCATCATGGTTTGCCTCCGCCAGGGCGGCCACCGCACGGGTAACGCCGACGCCGTAGGAGCCCATGGTGACCACCACCTGCTTGCCGTTCTGGTCCAGCACCTTGAGGTCCAGGGCTTCGGCATACTTGCGGCCGAGCTGGAAGATGTGGCCCATCTCGATGCCGCGGGCCGTCTCCAGCGGGCCGGAGCCGTCCGGGGAGGGATCACCCGCACGGACTTCGGTACACTCGATCACGCCGTCCCAGGTGAAGTCGCGGCCCGCCACCAGCCCGAAGACATGCTTGCCGGCCTCGTTGGCTCCGGTGATCCAGGCGGTTCCGCTGACCACGCGCGGATCCACCAGATACAGCAGCTTGGTGGCGCTTTCGGCTCCGAGGAGCGGTTCGTCCAAGGAGAGGCCGGGGCCAAGGTAGCCCTTGACGATCAGCGGCTGCTTCTTGAGGTCTTCCTCGCCGGCCTGTTCAAGCCCGATTTCGCCCGCAATCGGCAGGAAAGCGCCGATGTTTGCTTCGACGCGCTTGAGGTCCACGGCACGGTCGCCGGGAACGCCGATGACCACCAGCTGCCGCTCACCCGTGGGCAGCGTCACGGCGAGCACCACGTTCTTGAGCGTGTCAGCGGCAGCCCAGGGTCCGCCGTCGGCCTCTGCGCGCGGCGCAATCTGGTTGGCAGCGGCAACCAAAGTCTCGATGGTGGGGGTGTCCGGGGTGTCCAGGACCTCCGCCGCCGGGGCGTTGCTGAAGTCGATGTCTTCGGGGACCACAGAGGTGACGGCCTCGACGTTGGCTGCATACCCGCCGGCGGAGCGGACGAAGGTGTCCTCGCCGATCTCGGTGGGGAACAGGAATTCCTCACTCCTGGACCCGCCCATGGCACCTGCAGTGGCTGCCACCGGCACCACCTCCAGCCCCAGGCGCGCGAAGATCTTCAGGTAGGCGGCGCGGTGCGCGGCGTAGCTGGCGTCCAGGCCGGCGTCGTCCACATCAAAGGAGTAGGAGTCCTTCATGATGAATTCGCGGCCGCGGAGGAGCCCCGCGCGGGGGCGGGCCTCGTCGCGGTACTTGTTCTGGATCTGGTACAGGCTCAGCGGCAGGTCCTTGTAGGACGAGTACAGGTCCTTGACCAGGAGCGTGAACATTTCCTCATGCGTGGGGGCCAGCAGGTAGTCCGCGCCCTTGCGGTCCTGGAGCCGGAACAGGCCCTCGCCGTACTCGGTCCAGCGGTTGGTGGCCTCGTACGGTTCCCGGGGCAGCAGGGCCGGAAAATGGACTTCCTGCGCGCCGATGGCTGCCATTTCCTCGCGGATGATCTCCTCGACCTTGCGCAGGACGCTCAATCCCAACGGCAGCCAGGTGTAGATGCCCGGGGCGGCCCGGCGGATATAGCCGGCGCGGACCAGGAGTTTGTGGCTCGCAACCTCGGCGTCGACGGGGTCTTCGCGCAGGGTGCGCAGGAAAAGCTGGGACAGTCGTAGGACCACGGGTGTATCCGTTTCTGGGGAAGTGCTGGGTCAGCAGGCCGGGCAATTTCGTCTGGGTACTAATCTACCGGCACACAACCTTGGGCATGGACCTGCCCTGGCGCGCCTCCCGGCCCCGGGCCATCGGGCGGCCGGTCACCGACCCCGGACACAGTAGGGCCACGCCCGGAATATACAAAGCCCCTGGCCCCCCAGTGAGGCTGGTCATCGCATCCGGGCGTGGCCCAACGCCGTTATCGCCTGAGTACTGGTGAGGACTGGTGAGACCGCCCACGCCACTTCCAGCGCAGCTAGATCGAACTTATGTGATCGCGCACACGTTTGACAAGTGTTTTGACGTTGTAAACCTGTTGACCCCCTCCATGACGGCGCCTAGCTTTTAATTCATCAGGTGATGAATTCCGGGACAACCTTCCCGGGCCGCCTGGCAAAGCATCCGGAGGCAGCCGTGTCCCACCCTTCAGCACCCCCAACCGCCCAGCCCGGCCCCCATGCCGGTGGCGGGACAGATGCCATCGTGGCCACCGGACTGGCTGTCAGGCTTGCACGGCAGCCCGTGCTTCAGGGACTGGACTTCACGGTCCCCGCCGGACAGATCACCGGCCTGCTGGGGCCGTCCGGAAGCGGCAAAACCACCCTGATGCGGACCATCGTGGGGGCGCAGCGGGCTTCCGCCGGGACCGTCCAGGTGTTGGGGCTGCCCGCCGGAAGCGCCGCCCTGCGCCGGCAGGTGGGCTATGTGACCCAGTCCCCCAGCGTCTACCCCGACCTGACGGTGGAGGCAAACGTCCGCTACTTCGGAGCGATGCACCGCAAAGGCAAAGCCGACGTGGCGGAGGCAATCGCCGCCGTCGGGCTTGAACCCCTGGCCCGCCGGAAAGCCGCCGACCTGTCCGGCGGGCAGGTCAACCGGGTGTCCCTGGCTTGTGCCCTGGTGGCACATCCCCGGCTGCTGGTCCTTGACGAGCCGACCGTGGGCCTGGATCCCGTCCTGCGCGCCGACCTGTGGGAACGGTTCCGTGCCATGGCCGCGGCGGGCACAACACTCCTGGTCTCCAGCCATGTGATGGAGGAGGCCAGCCGCTGCGACACACTGCTGCTGTTGCGGAACGGGCGGCTCCTGGCCCACCTCACGCCGGAAGGGCTCAGCAGGAAGGGACACAGCAGCAACCTGGAGCAGGCCTTCCTGGCCATCATCAGGGAGCAGGAAGAGTACGACGGCGGGAGGCCGCCCGGGCAGGACGCCTCGCGGAGCGGCGGCGGTGCGGGGATGGAAGAGAACAGGAGCGTACGCTGATGGACGTCCGGATGATGCTGGCGACGGCGCGCAGGGTGCTCAGCCAGTTGCGCCACGACCACCGCAGCATCGCCATGATCCTGGTGGTGCCTGCACTGCTGCTGACGGCGGTGTACTTCCTCTACGAGAACGAAACCCTCCCGCCCGGCGTGCCGCGCACCTTCGACCGGGTGGGCCTAATGATGCTGGCAATCTTTCCGTTCGTGGTGATGTTCCTGGTCACCTCCATCACCATGCTGAGGGAACGCACGTCCGGGACGCTGGAGCGGCTGCTGACGACTCCCGTGCACAAGGCCGACCTGCTCTTCGGATACGGCCTGGCATTTTCCCTGATGGCCGCACTGCAGTCGCTGGTGGCCACCGCGGTGGCCTACTGGGTCTTCGGCCTGGATATCGCCGGAGCACCGGGCTATGTGGTGCTGATCGCAGTGATCAATGCGGTTTTGGGCGTGGCGCTCGGCCTGTTTTGTTCGGCCTTTGCCCGGACCGAGTTCCAGGCGGTCCAGTTCATGCCGGTCGTGGTGGTGCCGCAGATCCTCCTGTGCGGCCTGTTCGTGGCGCGGGAACGGATGAACGATGTCCTGGAGGCAGTGTCCAATGTGCTGCCCCTGACCTTCTCGGTGGATGCCCTCCAGGAGATAGCGGCCCATGCGGAGGCGACCAGCAGGCTGTGGCAGGACGCCTTCGCCATGGCGGCCATCGCGCTGGGCGTCCTGGTGCTCTCTGCCCTCACGCTGCGGCGGCGGACGTGAGGCTGGAGGATTCCGCCGGCAGCCCGGACCGGCCCGGCAGGGTCCGTTCCGCAACGGCCGATGGCGGACCAACTTCCACCCGCAGGGGACGCCGCGGCGGCAGCACGGAGTCCCGGGACCACATCCTGGACGCCGCCCGCAGACTCTTCGCCGAACATGGCTTCGAGGGCACCAGCCTGCGGCAGGTTGCCCGCAGTGCAGGAGTGGATCCGGCCATGATCCACCATTTCTTCACGGGCAAGGACGAGCTTTTCGCGCTCAGCGTGGAGCTGCCTGCCGACCCGGAGACGGTCCTGGCGGGCATGGCGGGCACGGAGCCCGACCGGCGGGCGGAACTGGTTGTCAGGACGGTCCTCCGGCTCTGGGAGAGCCCGGCCCAGGCCGGCCTGCTGGCTTTCCTCCGTGGCACGATCGGGTCCAAGGCCAAAACGGCCCTGCTGCGGGACATGGTGGCAAAACGGGTGATCAGCAGGATCATGGCGGGCGTTCCCGGGACACCCGAGGAAGTCGCGCTGCGTGGAAGCCTCGTGGCCACCCAGGTGGTGGGACTGATGATGGTCCGCTACGTTGTCCGGCTGGAGCCGCTGGCCTCCGCTGCGCCCGAGGACGTTGTGCGGCTCGTGGCCCCGAACGTGCAGCGGTACCTCACCGGCCCCCTCGCCTGACCTAGCGGGTTACAGCACGCCAAGGGGCTGGCCTGGGCGATCAGGGTAAAGGCCGGGCCGGCTGCCTGGTCACGGTCCTGCTATTTGATCAGGGCGGCAGCGGCGTCCATCAGGGCGCCCGCCCGTTGCACGGCGTCGGCCTCGCTTGCGCCGCCGGATGCGACGGAGGTAAGGACAACGCCCTGCCGGACCGCCTGGGCCGTGACGGTGGACTGTGTGCGGCCGTCAGGCAATGTGCTGTCCGTGCGGTACGCAACAGCACCGGGAACTGAACTGACCCCCGGCACCGCTTTCACGGTAACGGCGATCTCCATCCCCGAGGCAGTCATGGTCATGGAGGGGCACTTCGCCAACTGCTGCGGCGAGTCTGTGACTTTGGCCAGGAAGCTCTGGTCCAGGCCTGCCACCAGTGACAAAGCAGTGGCCGCACCGGTTCCGGTATCGGTGCTCATACCGACTGCCATGGCCGCGCCGTCAACCGAGGGCACCGTACTGGCGGCAGCGAGCTCCTTGCACTCGGCCGGCTTGACGTCGATGGAGGCGAGCATGGCCTTGGTTTGCTCCAGGGTGGTGGCGATGTCCCCGCTGGGCAGGACGGACAGCCTCCGGTCGGCCGCATCCCTGACCTGGCCCACGATGGCAGCCAGTTCTTCCGCCGTGTATGCCTTGGGGCTGGGTGTTGGGGTGGGCGTGGCTGTTGGGGTGGGGGCCGCCGTGGTTGCCTGGGGTACCGGGGAAGAGTCCGCGGCCTGTGGGGCAGCCGGTCCCCCGCAGGCGGATACGGAGATGGCCAACAGGGCCGAGGCCCCAAAAGTTCCCAGCACGGACGTCTTCAATTTTTCCCCCAATATGCAGCTGTGCGCCGGCGGCCGCCGGCTAAAAGAGAACTGTAGCGAATGTCCCCACCTGGCGGAAGCCGACGCGTTCGTACGTGGACCTGGCCCTGGTATTGAAGCCGTTCACGTAGAGGCTGGTGACGGGGGCGATCTTCTGCGCCTGCTCCACCACGGCGGACATGTACCCGGCGCTCAGCCCCTGGCCCCGGAAGACCGGATTCATCCACACGCCCTGGACCTGGGTGACGTCCTCGGTCACTGCTCCGAGCTCGGCTTTGAACACCACCTCGCGGGCTTCGTTGAGGTGGACCAGGGAATGGCCCTGCCTGATGAGGCCCTCCACGCGGCGGCTGTAGAACTCCCTGCCGCCCAAATAGGGCGAATAGCCGACTTCTTCCTCGAACATGGCGGCGCAGGCGGGAAGGATGCGGTCGAAGTCGGCGAGGTTTCCCTGGGCAAGTCCGGGATTGGCCTGCACGTGGGGGGCACCTTCGATGACCATCAAGGGCTGGTCCCCGCGGACTTCGTGGGCGTGGTGGCCCAGCTCCGCCAGCTCGGTGTTGAGGGCCAACACTGCTTCGGCGGGACCGAAGGCGGACGCATACCTGCGCCCGGAGCTGTTGGCGGCCTGCGCCACCAGGGGCGCCAGTACGGGATCGAGCTGGACGGGGACCAGGTTGGCTCCGGCCCAGCACGCGCCCGCCAGCACGCCGTCGTCGAATATTCCAATGACGCCGGCACCGCCGCTGGTGGGTGCCGCCGTCCCTGTGGCCCGGAGGTGGGCCAGGATGAACACGTTGGCCACCGGGTCCTGCAGGGCCAGCGATGTCAGCGCGGGGGTGTCCTGCCCGTCGAGGGTACGGACGGACAACCCCGCGGGATCGGCAACGTCCTTACGAGACGCTAACCACGGGGCTACCCTTGACAGCATCTTCGCCATCGGCCTCCCCCATCTCTTCCGCGATACGCATGGCCTCTTCGATCAGTGTCTCAACAATTGCGCTCTCCGGAACAGTCTTGATGACCTCGCCCTTAACGAAAATCTGTCCCTTGCCGTTGCCGGAAGCAACGCCAAGGTCAGCCTCGCGCGCCTCGCCGGGCCCGTTAACAACGCAGCCCATGACGGCGACGCGCAGCGGAATCTCCATTCCCTCAAGACCGGCAGTGACTTGTTCTGCCAGAGTGTACACGTCCACCTGGGCCCGGCCGCAGGAGGGGCAGGACACGATTTCCAGCTTGCGGGGCCGCAGGTTCAGCGACTGGAGGATCTGGTTGCCCACCTTGATCTCTTCCACCGGCGGGGCGGAGAGGGACACGCGGATAGTGTCGCCGATGCCGCGCGAGAGGAGCGCGCCGAACGCCGTGGCCGACTTGATGGTCCCCTGGAAAGCAGGGCCGGCTTCCGTAACACCGAGGTGCAGGGGCCAGTCACCCTTTTCGGCAAGCATTTCGTAGGCCGCGACCATGATGACGGGGTCGTTGTGCTTGACCGAAATCTTGAAGTCGTGGAAGCCGTGTTCTTCGAAGAGCGACGCTTCCCAGACCGCAGACTCCACAAGGGCTTCGGGAGTGGCCTTGCCGTACTTCTTGAGGATGCCGGGTTCCAGGGAGCCGGCGTTGACGCCGATCCGGATCGAGGTCCCGTGGTCCTTGGCGGCCGCCGCGATTTCCTTGACCTGGTCGTCGAACTTGCGGATATTGCCGGGGTTTACCCGCACGGCCGCGCAACCTGCTTCGATGGCTGCGAAGACGTACTTGGGCTGGAAGTGGATGTCCGCGATGACGGGGATCTGGGACTTCCTGGCGATGATGGGCAGTGCCTCGGCATCATCGGCGGATGGGCAGGCAACGCGGACGATGTCGCAGCCGGACGCCGTCAGTTCGGCGATCTGCTGCAGCGTGGCGTTGATGTCCGTGGTGGGCGTGGTGGTCATGGACTGCACGCTGATGGGGTAGTCGGATCCTACGCCTACCGAGCCGACTTTGATCTGGCGCGTCTTGCGGCGGGGGGCAAGGACGGGCGGTGGTGCGGACGGCATTCCCAGGCTGACCGAGGTCACGTGGACTCCTTGAGTTGAAAGGGTGAAAAGGCGGCTACGCGGCAATCCCGGCCAGGATGCCGGTTACCGGAGACCATTCGGTGATGCGGGTTCCGGCGATCACGCCGGCCGCGGCAAAAGGGTCCTGCTTGAGGATCGAGTTGAGGGCGGCTTCGTCCGATGCCTTGAAGATCAGCAGGGCACCTGCTCCGTCACCATAAGGGCCGCTTGCCACGATGACGTCATCCTCTGCCAGGCCGCCGGTCCATTCGCGGTGGGCGGGACGGACCTCGTTGCGGGTTTCGGTGGAGTCTGCGGCATAAACGTACTCAACGGCAAAAACTGTCATACCGCTACCCTATCGCCATGGCAGGCCTGCCAGCGCACCGATCCGGGTCCGGCAAGGGGTCCTGCACGCGAAATGGAGCGGCACCCGGCGCAGCTCACTGCAGGAAGAGGACCTTGGCTGCTGCGGCGGTTCCGGCCGCCCACAGCATGGAGGTGAGGGTGCCGATGATGAACCGTTCGGCGGCCACCGGCGTCTCCTTCAGCTCGGCAAACCTGCCGAGGCCCTTGATGGCGACGATGTAGGCGATGGCCACCGGCTGGCCCGCGAGGATGGCAAGGCATACTCCCAGCCGTTCGAGCACGCCGATGATGGCTCCCCCGCGCAGGATCCGCTGGGTTGGCTGGGCCGGAGCGGCGGCAGTTCCGTCCGACGCCGGGTGGCCGGGCGGGGCGCTCAACTCGCCGTCAACGGCCTGGCCCCCTGCGCCGCCCGGGCCGGTGGCGCCGCCTGCAGTGGCCTGGGATTCACCGGCTGGGGTGCGGGGAACGACTGTCCCGCCGGCGGGTGCGCGGGAGGGATCATCCACGGTGACATCGGCGGAAGGGTCCTGCTCCGCCCGGCGGGAATCCTCCGCAGCCTTGGCGGCGTCCGCCTTGTCATCGATGGTCCTGGCCAGCTTGAACACCAGTGCCGTGACGGGCCAGCCGGCAAAGCCAGCCACCACAAGGGCCAAAGCCACCCAAAGTGCGCTCACCTGTCTCCTTTGTTCCGCGGTCCGGCGGGGGTTCCGGACCGGCCTCCGCCAGGGCCAAACCCGTTCCGGGGCCAGGCCTCCTCACGTGGCCGGACCTCTTCCGGGGCGGTCCCCTCCCAGAGCTCCGATTCCTTCAGGCCCGGATTCCTTCAGGCCTGGATTCCTTCAGGCCTGGATTTCTTCAAGCCTGGGCCAGTTGCGAGTCGGCCAGGTCCAGAAGCATGGAAGCAGCCGGCCTGGCTGCCCATTCTTCCTGCCACCCGGCCCGCAACACGGTACGGCTCACCGACTGCTCCGAAATTCCAAGTTCCTGCGCCACGCGCTTTTGGCTTCCATGCCGGCCGGGCCCAGCGCTGCCCGGGCCCAGGCGGCGGAGTGCATCCACCACCCGCCACTGCGCCTCGGTGCGTTCCTGGACGAGCCGGCCGAGCAGCCGCAACACGGCTTCGGCATTGGCACACTCCTGGACCCCTTTCCCGTCTTGGCTTCCGCCGCCGCTTCCCCCTGCCATGATGCCCGGCACCACCGACAATGGAACCTGGGAGCCGGCACCCTTGGCGAGTTCCACGGCTTTCCGTGCCGCAACGAAAGCCGTTCCGGATCCTTCCCGGGGGCTGCCGCCGCGGGGCAACGAAACGGTTCCGACGCCGATCCCGACGTACCAGCGTCCTCCGCGGAGGGCGTGCAGGGCGATCTCCACCACCGCGGACGGGTCCCGCACCACGCCCTGGACTTCATCCCCGACGGAGCGGTCGAAGACGGGCGGCTCCGCATCCGCCAGGTCCAGCCGCGCAACCTCGGCAAGCAGGGCCGGAACCCGGTCCTTGTCTCCGGTGCTCCCGCGTTGGTCGATGGTCATGACGAACATGGCTCAACCATATACGGCTGATCACACATGATCAATCAAATTTGGCTGATTATCGGTAATCAACCGTTTTTGTCTGACGTAACAGGGATGGCTATCCTAAGAGGTTGACTGGCTTGACGATGTCCGCGTAGATCAGCAGCGCGCTCATTCCCATCAGGAGGGCCGCAACCACATAGGTGACGGGAAGCAGCTTGGCGATGTCGAAGGCGCCGGGATCGGGGCGGCCACGAAGCCTGGCAACCCAGCGCCGTGCGCCCTCGTACAACGCCCCGGCGACATGGCCGCCGTCCAGCGGCAGCAACGGGATCAGGTTGAACACAGCGAGGGCGAAGTTCAGGCCGGCGAGCAGGCCAACCAGCGTTGCCACCCGTGACTGCAGCGGCACGGCTTCCATGGCCGCCACCTCGCCGGCCACCCGGCCAACGCCCACCACGCTGATGGGGCCGTTGGGATCGCGTGGCTCTTCACTGAAGGCGGCCTTGGCGACGCCCACAACCCGGGCCGGCAGGTTGAAGACAACGCCGGCCACCTGGCGGATGTTCTCCCCGGCCATGGGCAGGACGGACGACGCCGGCTGGGGCACCAGCGCCGTTTGCGCACCGATGCCGAGGAATCCGACGTCCTGGTACTGCAGGTTGCCCGCAGCGTCCGTGGCCTGCCGCCCGTCCGCACCCATGACCGGCCGGGCCGACAGGACAGGGGTGACCGTGGTGGACACCTGGCTGCCGTCCCGCTCCACGGTGATGGCTACGTCCTTGCCGGCGGAGGCCCGGATCCATTCCGTCAACTGGTCCCAGCTGGTGACCTGCCGGCCGTCGAAGGAGGTAATGGTGTCATTGGGCTTCAGGCCGGCCGCCGCGGCGGGCGTCAGCTGGCAGTCGGCGGAATTGGGATCCACGGTCTGTCCCGCGGCCACTTGGCACTTGGAGACATCGGAAATGGTGGTGGTGGCCGTGGCGACACCGAAGCCCATCAGCAGCACGGCGGTGAGCAGCACGCCAAGGATCATGTTCATGGCCGGACCGCCGAGCATGATAATGACTTTTTTCCAGACCGGGAGGCGGTAGAACACGCGGTTTTCGTCTCCTGGGCCCACTTCCTCATGCGCCATGGAGCGGGCCTCGGTGGCAAGGGTCTGGAACATCCCCGTACTGGAGGGCCGGACGGAACCGTCCTCCTTGTTGGGCGGGTACATGCCGATCATGGAGACGTAGCCGCCGAGCGGGATCGCCTTGACGCCGTATTCGGTTTCGCCTTTGCGGCGCGACCACAGGGTGGGCCCGAAACCGATCATGTACTTGGTCACCCGCACCCTGAAGAGCTTGGCGGGCACCAGGTGCCCCACCTCGTGGAGCGCGATGGACGCGGCAATGCCAAGGGCGACGAAGACAACGCCGAGGATGAAAAGTAGGACAGGGGTCATGGAGGTGCTGCTGCTTCCTAGAGACTGCTGACTGCTAAACGTTCGTGGGCGCGGGCGCGTGCCCAGCTTTCAGCATCCAGCACCGATTCCACCGTCAGCCCGGAAGAACCTGGGTGTTCGCTGAGCACGGCTTCAACGGTGTCAACGATATCGGTGAACCGGATCCGGCCGGCGTGGAAGGCCGTGACGGCTTCCTCGTTGGCGGCATTGAACACAGCCGGGAACGTGCTGCCCTGCCGTGCTGCCTCCTTGGCCAGGCCGACGGCGGGGAAGGCTTCGGTGTCCAGCGGCTCGAACGTCCACGTGGCCGCCTGCGTCCAGTCGCAGGGGCCGGCGGCTCCAGGCACGCGGTCCGGCCAGCCCAGCCCAAGGGCGATGGGGAGCCGCATGTCCGGCGGTGATGCCTGGGCGATGGTGGAGCCGTCGATGAACTGGACCATGGAATGGACGATGGACTGCGGGTGCACCACCACGTCGATCCGGTCCAGCGGGATGTCGAACAGGAGGTGGGCCTCGATGAGTTCCAGGCCCTTGTTCACCAGGGTGGCTGAGTTGGTGGTGACCATGACTCCCATGTCCCAGGTGGGGTGGGCAAGGGCCTGCTGGGGGGTGACGCCGTGAAGCTCGTCCCGGCTCCGGCCGCGGAAGGGGCCGCCGGACGCGGTGAGGATGAGCTTGTCCACCTCTCCGGCGGAACCGGAGCGCAGGCACTGGGCAATTGCGGAGTGCTCGGAGTCCACCGGAACGATCTGGCCTTCGGTGGCTGCGGCCTTGACCAGGCTGCCGCCCACGATGAGCGACTCCTTGTTGGCAAGGGCCAGGGTGGCTCCGGACTTGAGGGCGGCGAGGGTAGGTGCCAGGCCGATGGATCCGGTGATGCCGTTCAGCACCACGTCCGCGTCCACGGCGGCGATCCGGGCGGAGGCGTCCGGGCCGGCCATGATCTCAGGCCGGTAGGACGGGCGGCCTGCCGCTGCGGCGGCGTCGCGGATCAGCGCTTCCAGCCGCCCTGGGTCTCCCCCGGCAATTCCCACGGCTGCCGCGCCGGTGTGGACGGCCTGCTGCGCCAGGAGCTCCAGGTTGCCGCCCCCGGCACTGAGTGCCACCACCTCGAACAGGTGCGGGGCGCCGTCGACGACGTCAATCGCCTGGGTGCCGATGGAACCGGTGGATCCGAGGAGGACGACTCTGCGTGGCTGCATTGCTTAAGTATCCCGCACCCTCCACGCGCCGCCGCGCCCCTGACCTGCTGCTGCGCCTTGACCCCCGTGCCGCCGGGCGTAACGTGGACTGCGTGGACTGGCTCTCGTGGTTCGATGCACCGGAGTACGAATTCGCGCGGCAGGTGCTGCAACGGGGTGTGGCAGCACTGTATTTCGTTGCGTTCCTGTCCACGCTGAACCAGTTTCCCGCCCTGCTCGGCGAGCGCGGACTTCTCCCCGTGCCGGAATTCCTCGCCGCCTTCACCCGCCTGCGCCGGCCCACGCTGTTCCGCTGGCGGTACTCCGACCGGCTGCTGCGCGGTGTATGCTCCGCCGGCTTGGTGGTGTCGGCGCTGCTCGTGGCCGGCTTGCCGCAGGCGGGACCGCCCTGGGTGCCGTTGGCCGCGTTCCTGGCGCTCTGGCTGCTCTACATGTCGATCGTGAACGTGGGCCAAACGTTCTATGGCTTCGGCTGGGAAATGCTGCTCCTTGAGGCAGGCTTCACGGTGGCGTTCCTGGGGTCGAACCAGACGGAGCCGCCCCGGACCATCCTGATCCTGGTCGTGTGGCTGGTGTTCCGGCTGGAGTTCGGCGCGGGCATGATCAAGATCCGCGGCGGCCGGGAGTGGCGCGACCTGACGGCGCTGTACTACCACCATGAGACACAGCCCATGCCCGGACCGCTCAGCCGGCAGGCGCACCTCCTGCCCAAGCCACTGCACCGGATCGAGGTGGTGGGCAACCACATCGCCCAGCTGGTGGTGCCGTTCCTGCTCTTCGCGCCGCAGCCCGTGGCCAGCGTCGCGGCGGCGGTGGTGGTGGTTACCCAGCTCTGGCTGGTGGCGAGCGGAAATTTCGCTTGGCTGAACTGGATGGCAATCGTGCTGGCGTTCGCGGCGGTCAGCGATCCCGTGGCACATGCCGTCATCCCGGCCATGCCCGCCGATTGGGATGCCGCCACGGGATGGCAGCGGCAAACGCCGCTGTGGTGGCTGGCCGTCACCCTCGCGGCGTCTGTGGTGCTGCTGGTCCTGAGCTACTGGCCGCTGCGGAATTTGTTCTCCCGCCGCCAGCTCATGAACGCCAGCTTTAACCGGTGGCAGCTGGTCAACGCCTACGGCGCGTTCGGCACGGTGACGAAGCAGCGCATCGAAATCGTCGTGGAGGGCACGCTGGACGAGGACCCCGGCGACGGCGCGGACTGGCGTGAGTACGGTTTCAAGGGCAAACCCGGTGACGTGCGCCGGATTCCCCGGCAGTGGGCCCCGTACCACCTGCGGCTGGACTGGCTGATGTGGTTCCTGCCCCTGCGGAGTGTGCATGAGGAGTGGTTCTACGCGTTCCTGGCCAAGCTCCTGGCGGCGGACCGGCAGGTGCTGCGGCTGCTGCGCCGTGATCCGTTCGACGGCGCCGCCCCGCGCTGGGTGCGGGTGCGCAGCTTCCACTACCGCTTCGCCACCCGGAAGGAGTTCCGGGAGACCGGCAACCGGTGGGTGCGGACGCTGCTCTACGAACCCATTCCACCAACCTCGCTGCGGCGGTCGCCCGGCCGGCAGCGGTAACGGGCATCCGGTGGAAAGTTCCTGCCCGCGCTAGGCCTTTTCCGCTGCGCGGCGCATGATCTCCTGGGCGTGCTTGAGGATGGGCCCGTCAATCATCTTCCCCTGGTACCGGAAGACTCCCGATCCGGCCGACGCCGCGGCATCCAGGAGGGCCTGCGCGGCAGCCACCTCCTCATCCGAGGGTGCGTAGGCCTTACGGACGACGGCGGCCTGGCTGGGGTGGATGCATGCCTTGGAGCTGAACCCGGAGGCCACAGCATCGGCGGCTTCGGCGGCCAGTCCATCGAGGTCCGGGATGTTCGTGTAAACGGCGTCTACCGCTTCCTTGCCATGGGCGCGCGCGGCCAAAAGCACCGAGGAGCGGGCGTGCAGCGCCACTGCCCGGTAGCCGCCGTCGTCATTCCTGCTGGACGTGCCGCCCAGCGTGGCAAGCAGGTCCTCCGCCCCCCACATAAGGCCCACCACGTTGGGGGCAGCGGCGATAGCCGCGGCGTTGAGCACGCCGAGGGCTGTTTCACACAGGGCGATCACCTGGTACCCCTCCAGCGCCTTGAGCTGTTCAGCCGATTCCGCTTTGGCCAGCATCACGGTCCGGTAGGGCGTGTGGGCGAGGCAGTGCAGGTCCTTTTCAAAGTCGTCGGTGCCAACGGGATTGACCCGGACGATGGTGCAGCTGGGTTCAAGCTCCGGCTCCACGCCGGTGGTGCCAAGCTGGGCGAGGATGGCGCCGCGGGCACGCTGCTTGTCCGCCGGCGCCACCGCGTCTTCAAGGTCCAGGATGACGGCATCGGCGCGGGCGGCCGCCTTCTGGTAGCGCTCCGGCCGGTCGGCGGGGCAGAAGAGCAGCGCAGGTCCCATCACAAAAGTCATACCGGCATTCTCTCCTGTCCGGTGCCCTGCGCCTTCACATGGGCGTCCCGGGTCCACATCAGGCAGCTGCGCGTGGCCCGGGCCACCACCGTTCCGTCCTGATTGCGTCCGGTGTGCTGCATGGTGGCGATCCCCTGTCCTGGGCGTGAAGCCGACAACCGCTTGCCGGTGATGACCGTCTCGGTGTAGAGCGTGTCCCCATGGTAGAGGGGATGCGGGAACGAAACGTCCGTCAGGCCCAGCTGGGCGATGATGGTCCCCTGGGTCAGCTGCGTCACCGACTGCCCCACCATGGTGGCCAGGGTGAACATGGAGTTCATCAGCCGCTGGCCGAAGGGCTGGCCCGCGCTCCAGGCGGCGTCCAGGTGCAGTGCCTGGGTGTTCATGGTGAGCGTGGTGAACAAGACGTTGTCCGTTTCCGTCACCGTGCGGCCCGGGCGGTGGGCATATACCACGCCCTCCTCCAGTTCATCGAAGTACAGCCCGCGCTGTTCGACCACCCGCCGGCCGCCGCCCTGGCCGGTGCCCGTCCCGGCGCCGGCCCCGTTGGAATTTGTCCCGTTGGAATCCGTGCCGCTCATACGGTGAGTTCCTGGTCTTCCTCGAAGAGGTCCGCGCCGGTAGCGGCCACGACGTCCTCGGCGGAGACGTTGGGGGCCAGTTCGCGCAGCACCAGGCGCGGGGAACCACCGTCCTTGACGACGTCGATCACGGCCAGGTCCGTGATGATCCGGTCCACGCAGCCCTTCCCGGTCAGCGGCAGCGAGCACTCCTGGACGATCTTGGGGTTGCCGCTGCGGTCCACGTGCTCCATCATGACGATCACCCGCTTGGCCCCGAACACCAGGTCCATGGCTCCGCCCATTCCCTTGACCATCTTTCCGGGGATCATCCAGTTGGCCAGGTCCCCGTTGGCGGCAACCTCCATGGCGCCCAGGACGGCGAGGTCCACGTGGCCACCGCGGATCATGCCGAAGGAGGTTGCCGAGTCGAAGAACGCCGCTCCCCTGTTGACCGTCACGGTTTCCTTGCCGGCATTGATCAGGTCCGGGTCCACCGCGTCTTCGGCGGGGTAGGGCCCGACGCCGAGGATCCCGTTCTCGGAGTGCAGCACCACTTCCACCCCGTCCGGGATGTAGTTGGGAATCAGGGTGGGCATTCCGATGCCCAGGTTCACGTACTGTCCGTTGCGGAGCTCCCGGGCAACCCGGGCGGCCAGTTCGTTGCGGGTCCAGCCTTTGCTGTCGGCGGCGGACGCCTGGTCGCCTGGTCCGGCATGGCGCTGGGAACCCGCCCGGCGGTACTCCGGGCGGACGGCTTCGGGCCGCGGCGCTTCGGGGCTGTTGGGATCCATGCTCATGCTCCTGCCTGCTGGATGCTGCCCGGTGTTCTGCCGCCGGACGCTGCGCCCCCGGCAGTCTGCGCCGTCAGGGCGACGGTGCGTTTCTCGATCCGCTTCTCGCCGTCCTTTGCCAGGACCACGCGCTGGACGAAGATCCCCGGCGTATGGATGTGTTCGGGATCAAGTTCACCGGGCTCCACGAGTTCCTCGACCTCGGCGATGGTGATCCTTCCGGCCATGGCACACAGCGGGTTGAAGTTCATCGCCGTGGCGTGGAAGACCAGGTTGCCGTGGCGGTCGCCCTTCCAGGCATGCACCAGCCCGAAGTCCGGGGTGAGGGACTCTTCCAGGACGTAGTCAACTCCCCCGAACGAGCGGACCTCCTTCGGGGCGGAGGCGACCGCTATGCCTCCGTTCGCGTCGTACTTCTGCGGCAGGCCGCCGTCGGACACCTGGGTGCCGACCCCAGCCTTGGTGTAGAAGGCCGGGATGCCGGCGCCGCCGGCGCGCAGCTTCTCCGCCAGGGTGCCCTGTGGGGTCAGCACCACTTCGAGTTCACCGGCGAGGTACTGGCGGGCGAACTCCTTGTTTTCGCCCACGTAGGAGCTGATGGTGCGGCGGATGCGCCCGTCGCGGAGCAGGATGCCAAGCCCCCAGTCGTCTACGCCGCAGTTGTTGCTGACGGTTTCCAGGTTCGAGGTTCCGGCCCGGTGCAGGGCATCGATCAGGGCCACCGGGATCCCGCAGAGTCCGAAGCCGCCCACGGCCAGGGAGGCGCCGTCGGGGATGTCCGCGACGGCTTCATCGGCACTGGCAACAACCTTGTCAATCATCATCGATCCTTTCAGGCCGGCTTCGTTGCCTGCCGCAGGTGCGGGGGCTACAGTCCCAGTTCGCGGGCGATCAGCATCAACTGGACCTCCGTGGTGCCCTCCCCCACTTCAAGGATCTTGGAGTCGCGGTAGTGGCGTGCCACGGTGAACTCGTTGATGAAGCCATAGCCGCCGAATACCTGGGTGGCATCCCGCGCATTGTCCATGGCCGCCTCGCCTGCGACCATCTTAGCGATGGCTGCCTGGGTCTTGAACGGCTTCCCGGCGAGCATCCTGGCGGCAGCGTCGTAGTACGCCAGGCGGGCGGTGTGTGCCCGCGCCTCCATCCTGGCGATCTTGAACGAGATGGCCTGGTACTTGCCGATTTCGCTGCCGAATGCGCGGCGCTCACGGGCGTACCGGACCGACAGGTCAACGCAGCCCTGCGCCGCGCCGGTGGCCAGGGCGGCGATGGCGATGCGTCCTTCGTCCAGGATGGAGAGGAAGTTCGCGTAGCCGCGCCCCTCCGTGCCCAGCAGGTTTTCCTCCGGCACGCGGACGTCCTTGAGGGTCAGCGGGTGAGTGTCGGAGGCATTCCAGCCCACTTTGTTGTACGGCTTTTCGGCCTTGAAGCCGGGCGTGTCCGTCGGCACCAGGATGGTGGAGATCTCCTTCTTGACGCTGCCGTCCGCGCGTTCCGTTTCCCCCGTGACGGCCGTGACGGTGACCAGCCGGGTGATGTCCGTCCCGGAGTTGGTGATGAACTCCTTATTGCCGTTGATCACCCAGTTGCCGTCCTCGCGGCGGGCGTGGGTCTTGGTTCCGCCGGCATCCGAGCCCGCCTCCGGCTCGGTCAGCCCGAACCCGGCGAGCGCCTGGCCGGAGGCCAGCATGGGCAGCCATTCCTCTTTTTGCGCATCGGTGCCGAAGCGGTAGACGGGCATGGCACCCAGGGACACGCCCGCCTCGAGGGTGATCGCCACGGACTGGTCCACGCGGCCGAGCTGCTCCAGGGCGAGGGCCAGGGCAAAGTAATCCCCGCCCATGCCGCCATATTCCTCCGGGAACGGCAGCCCGAACAGGCCCATCTCCGCCATCTGCTTCACCACTTCATACGGGAAGCTGTGCTCTTCGTCGTGCTTTGCCGAGACCGGGGCCACCACGTTGTCCGCGAAGTCCCGCACGGTGTCGCTGAGGTCCTGGTATTCCTCGTTGAGTTCAAAACCGGTCATGGTCAGGCTCCTTCGCCTTGCTGTGCAGCTGAATCTGTCTCTATGGCTTGCGCTGTGTCCGTCGCCGGCGACGTGTCACTGGCGTCCGGCGTAGCGTCGGGGTGGATGGTGGCCAACACCTGGTCGGCCTTGACCAGGTCGCCGGTGCGAGCGCCCAGGTGGACCGTCCCTGCCAGCGGGGCCACCAGATGGTGTTCCATCTTCATGGCCTCCACGGACACCAGGACATCCCCGGCCTTGACCGCCTCCCCGTCGCTGACGGGGACGGCCACGACGGTCCCGGGCATCGGCGAGCGCACTTCGGGGTCGGCCG
Source organism: Arthrobacter sp. NQ7 (assembly GCF_029581595.2). NCBI lineage: Bacteria > Bacillati > Actinomycetota > Actinomycetes > Micrococcales > Micrococcaceae > Arthrobacter > Arthrobacter sp. NQ7. The sequence goes on from NZ_JARFXU020000029.1 coordinate 19,044, forward strand.
CGCCGTCCTTCCGCTGGATGGCAGCCAGCACCCGTTCCAGCCGCGCCTCGCGGGTCAGGACGTCCAGCCGGCAGGACCAGCCGGTATTGCCCAGGTAGAGCTGTTCGGGTCCGGCGGGAACGGGGTTGTCCCGGGCCGGGGCCCCAGGCGGTGTGTAGGCCGGTGCCAGCCGGTAGGCGTGGTGCTGGCCCTCCAGGTCAAGGTCGAAGCTTCGCCGGCTGGACCACAGCAGTGACGCCCGCATCCCGGGGCCGCCGTTGACGGCGACCACGGCGGTCCCTCCCCCGTTGGGGGTGCCGGTGACCTGGACGGTGGCCACGCCGCCGTCGGGCGTTCCCAGGCTGACGCGGCGCGGCGCCGGCTTCCCAAGGCGCCAGCCGCTGCGGTCCCGCCAGGGACCGCTCCCCGGGGCAGGGTTGTCCTGGTCCTCCAAGGAGAGCGTGTACAGGGCGGCGGCCACCAGCTCCGCGTCGCCCACGCGCCGGAACTCCAGTCCTGGCAGTTTCCGCTCAATCAGCCCGGTATCCAGGCGGCCGGCCTGGACGTCGGGATCGCTGAGCAGCAGCCTCAGGTATTCGACATTGGTGTCGATGCCCAGCGCCGTGTAGCCGGACAGGGCCACGTCCAGGGTGGCGAGCGCGGCTGCACGGTCTTCACCCCAGGCAATGACCTTCGAGATCATGGGGTCATAGCTGGCCGAAAGCTCCAGCCCTTCCACCAGGGAGGAATCCACCCGGACCCGGCCGGCGGCCTGGTCCGCTTCCGCGGGGGCCGGAGCGGTGGGCCGCCCCTTGGGCCCGGGCAGTTCGTCCAGCGCGAGCACCGTACCGGTGGACGGGAGGAAGTTCTTCTCCGGCACCTCCGCGTACACCCGGGCCTCCACGGCATGCCCGCTAAGCGTGACGTCGTCCTGCCGGAGCGTCAGTTCGGCACCCGCGGCGATGCGCACCTGCCATTCCACCAGGTCGGTGTCCGTCACCATCTCGGTGAGCGGGTGTTCCACCTGCAGCCGGGTGTTCATCTCCATGAAGAAGAACTCGTCCGGCGCATCGTCGGAGACCAGGAACTCCACGGTCCCAGCACCTGTGTAGGCCACGCTGCGGGCGGCGTTGCAGGCGGCTTCGCCGATCCGGGCACGCACGTCGGCCCCGTTGGGAAGGCTTTCCAGCAGGGGTGAGGGGGCTTCCTCAATGACTTTCTGGTGCCGGCGCTGAAGGGAGCATTCGCGCTCGCCGAGGTGGATGACGTTGCCGTGGCCGTCCGCCAGCACCTGGACTTCGATGTGCCGCGGTGTGGTCACCAGGCGTTCGAGGAAGAGGGTGTCATCACCGAAGGCGGCGGCCGCCACCCTGCGTGCTGTCACCAGGGCTGCGGGGAGGTCCTCCGCCGTGGTGACGGCCTGCATGCCCTTGCCCCCGCCGCCCGCCGACGGCTTGATCAGGAGGGGAAAGCCGACGGCGGCAGCCGCCTCTACGAGTTCGGCGTCGGTCATGCCGGGCTTGGCGATGCCCGGAACGACCGGCACGCCGTACCCGGCCACATGGTTCTTTGCCCGGATCTTGTCGCCCATGACGTTGAGCGCTTCCACGCCGGGGCCGATGAACGTGATGCCGGCCTTCTCCAGGGCGCGGGCGAAGTCCACGTTCTCGCTCAGGAACCCGTAGCCGGGGTGGACGGCCTCGGCGCCGGACTCCCGGCAGGCCTGAATGATGGCGTCGGTATTCAGATAGCTCTCGCTTGCCGCGGCGGGGCCGATCCGGACGGAAAGGTCGGCTTCCCGCACGTGGCGCGCTCCGGCGTCGGCATCGCTGTAAACCGCAACGGAACGGATGCCGAGGCGGCGCAGGGTGCGGATGACGCGGCAGGCGATCTCGCCACGGTTGGCCACCAGCACCGTGCTGAACAAGGGTCCGCTGGCGGCTCCGTCAGGGGCAGCAGCGCCGGCGGTGGCTGGATTTGTGGTGGTCTGCATGGTCATTGCTGGCTCACATCCGGAAGAGGCCGAAGGAGGTCTCCGGCAAAGGGGTGCGGGAGACGACGTCGAGCGCCAGGCCCAGGATGGTGCGGGTATCGGCGGGATCGATGACGCCGTCATCCCAGAGCCGGGCCGTGGAGTAGTAGGGGCTGCCCTGTTCCTCGTACTGCCGCCGGATGGGGGCCTTGAACTCCTCTTCGTCCTGTTCCGGCCATTCATCGCCGGCGGCCTCGTACTGGTCCCGCTTCACGGTGGCCAGGACGCTGGCGGCCTGGTTTCCACCCATGACGGAAATCCGCGCCGCGGGCCACATCCACAGGAACCGCGGGGAGTAGGCCCGGCCGCACATGGAGTAGTTGCCGGCGCCAAAGGAGCCGCCGATGACCACGGTCAGTTTGGGGACCCGGGCGGTGGCAACGGCGGTGACCATCTTGGCGCCGTTCTTGGCGATGCCACCCTGCTCGGCGTCCCTGCCCACCATGAACCCGGAGATGTTCTGCAGGAACACCAGGGGGATGCCGCGCTGGTCGCACAGCTCGATGAAATGGGCGCCCTTAAGGGACGATTCGCTGAACAGCACCCCGTTGTTGGCCACGATTCCCACCGGGTGCCCCTCGATCCGGGCGAACCCCGTGACCAGGGTGGTGCCGTAGTCCTTCTTGAATTCGTGGAACCTGCTGCCGTCGACCAGCCGATTGATGACCTCGTGGACGTCGTAGGGGGCGTTGACGTCCGTGGGCACGGCGCCATAGAGCCCGTCCGGGTCCACGGCCGGTTCGACGGCGGGTTCCACCTGCCAGGCAGGGGCGGCGGGGGGCGGCAGGGTGGCCACGATGTCGCGGATGATCTGCAGGGCATGTTCGTCGTTTTCGGCCAGGTGGTCCGTGACCCCGGAAACCCGGGAGTGCACGTCGCCGCCGCCCAGCTCCTCCGCCGTGACGATCTCGCCGATTGCGGCCTTCACCAGCGGCGGCCCGCCGAGGAAGATGGTGCCCTGGTTGCGGACGATGACGGTCTCGTCGCTCATGGCCGGGACGTAGGCTCCGCCGGCCGTGCAGGACCCCATGACGGCCGCGATCTGCGGGATCTTGGCGGCGGAGAGGCGGGCCTGGTTGTAGAAGATGCGGCCAAAGTGGTCCTTGTCCGGGAATACTTCATCCTGCTTGGGCAGGAAGGCGCCGCCGGAGTCCACCAGGTAGATGCACGGCAGCCTGTTCTCCAAGGCGATCTCCTGGGCGCGGAGGTGCTTCTTCACCGTCATCGGGTAATAGGTGCCGCCCTTGACGGTTGCGTCATTCGAGATCACCAGGACCTGCCTGCCGTGGACCAGGCCAATGCCGGCGATGACCCCGGCGCCGGGCGCTTCGTCGTCGTACATTCCGTTGGCCGCCAGCGGCGCAATCTCCAGGAAGGGGCTTCCGTCGTCCAGCAGCTGGTCGATCCGGTCGCGCGGCAGGAGTTTGCCGCGGGCCATATGGCGCTCGCGCGACTTCTGCGGGCCGCCCAGTGCAGCGTCCGCCAGCCTTTTCCTCAGGTCCCCGGCGAGTGAGAGCTGCGCTTCCCGGTTGGTTCGGAAGGACTCGCTTGCTGCATCAAGCCGGGTGGCAAGGGTCTCCATTGACGGTCCGTTCTTGTATCGACCGGGTGGCCTCGACGCCAACTCGGTTAGTGTTTAATAACTGAAATTCAGGTTAGCCGCGATTAACTGTGATGTCCAACACACCACCGGCTTGCTAGACTCTGCGTCGGTCCTAGGAGGAAAAGTGGCCAGCACGGAAACACAACCCAGCAACGCCCGGCAGCCGACCGCCGCGCAGCCCGCCCCGACCACCCAGCGCGGCAGGGCCAAGGAAAACCGGCGGCAGGCGTTGCTGGCAGCTGCCGCCTCACTGTTCGCCCTGAACGGTTTCAACCGTGTCTCGCTGGAGGACCTGGGGGCTGCTGCAGGAGTCAGCGGGCCGGCCGTGTACCGCCACTTTTCCGGAAAGCAGGCTGTCCTCGCCGACCTGCTGGTCACCGTGAGCCAGGAACTGCTGGACGGCGGGCGCCAGGTGGCGGAAAACACCGCCGATCCTTTGGCTGCGCTGCGCCGCCTGGTGGAGTTCCAGGTGGACTTCGCCCTCGGCAAGCCGGATGTGATCCGGGTGCAGGACCGCGACTTCAGCAACTTGTCGGAACGCGACCAGTTGGCGGTGCGCACCCTGCAACGCAGCTATGTGGAGGTATGGGTCGACGTCCTGGCCAAGGTGCATCCAGGAATTGATCCTGCGGAACTGCGCATGCGGGCGCACGCCACCTTTGGCCTCATCAATTCCACTCCGCATTCCGTCCGCACGCACGGCAGGCGGATGGCCGTCGGGGTGGCCCGGCCCCTGCTGGAACGCATGGCACTGGCCGCGCTGACGGTGCCCTCGGCCTGACCCGCCCGGCACGGGGCACCACACGAACGGCCTCGGCCCGCACAACCGGCCCCGGGCAGCGCCGCTTATGCGGGTTGGGGCCGGTGATGTGCAGGTCAGGACGCGTTAGACCATCGTGAGCACCATCCCGGGCTCGGCCAGGATGGCTCCGACGTCGGCCAGGAACCGCGAACCCTGCTCCCCGTCCACCAGGCGGTGGTCGAAGGACAGGCTCAGCGTGAGCACCTGGCGCAGCGCCACCTCGCCGCGGTATTCCCACGGCAGGGTCCGGACTGCACCCAGGCCCAGGATGGCGGCCTCGCCGGGATTGAGGATGGGGGTGCCGGCGTCGATGCCGAAGACGCCGATGTTGGTGATGGAGATGGTGCCGCCGGACAGATCTGCGGGGGCCGTCTTTCCGGCCCGCGCGGTTTCCGCGAGCGCCGTCAGGGCCTGGGCCAGCTCAGGGAGCGCCAGCGCGTCAGCGTCCTTGACATTGGGAACGGTGAGTCCCCTCGGCGTGGCCGCCGCAATCCCCAGGTTCACGTAGTTGAAGGTGATGATTTCCTGGTTCTCCTCGTCCCAGCGGGAATTCAGCGACGGGTTGCGGCGCAGGGCGATGAGGACTGCCTTGGCCGCGAGCGTCAACGGGGTGAGTTTGATGCCCGCGAACGCCCTGCTGTTCTTGAGTTTGGCCAGCAGCTCGAGGCTCGGTGTGACGTCCACGGTGAGGAACTCGGTGGCGTGCGGCGCGGTGAACGCGCTGTGCACCATCGCCGCGGCGGTGTGTTTGCGCACGCCCTTGATGGGGGTCCGCGTCTCCCGCGCACCGGGGCGGGTTGCAACGTCTTTCGGCGCCGGTCCGGCCGCGGGCGCCGGTTCTTCCGGGTGTCCGGCGAACCCCTGGACGTCATCGCGGGTGATGAGGCCGCCCGGACCGGTGCCGCGGACCTGGGTCAGGTCCAGGCCGAGGTCCTTGGCCAGCTTGCGGACCGGAGGCGTGGACCGCGGACGTTCCACGGGCGTGGTGTCGACAGGCTCAGCCACCGGGGAGCTGGTTACCGCGGGCTTGGTGCCGGCGGGCTCGACCGCCGGGGAACTGGTTCCGGCAGGTGCGGCCGCCGGCGCAAAATTCCTGGGCCGGCGGGCCGGCCGGCCGGCCGCTTCAACGACCGCGCCGTACCCCACCAGGTTCGGTTCCCTCTTCGGCGTTACCGCAGTGGACTCCCCTTCCCCGGCCGCCAAGCCGGCGGACGACTGCGACGGTGGCGGCCCGGCGTCGTCCGGAACTTCGAAGGAGACGATCGGCTTGCCCACCTCCACCACGGATCCGGGCTGTTCGTGGAGCTCCTTGATGACCCCGGCGAACGGTGACGGCAGTTCTACCACGGCTTTGGCGGTTTCAACTTCGGCGATGACCTGGTTCAGGCTGACGGTGTCGCCAACGTCCACTTTCCAGCTGAGGATTTCTGACTCGGTGAGTCCCTCGCCCAGGTCCGGGAGGCGGAATTCCTTGATCATGGTGGCACTCATCCTTCCAGCCCGCTCAGGGAATTGGGGCGGCCCAGGGCACGGTCCACGCCGTCAAGGATGCGGTCCAGGCCCGGCAGGTGGTGCATTTCCAGCTTTGAGTAGGGGTAGGGGATGTCGAAGCCGGTCACCCGGACGGGGGCGGCCTCGAGGTGGTAGAAGCACCGCTCGGTAATGCTTGCCGCGACTTCCGCGCCCAGGCCGCCGGACTGTCCGGCCTCGTGCGTCACCACCAGGCGCCCGGTCTTCCGGACGGAGGCCACCACGGGTTCGTAGTCCACGGGGGCCAGCGAGCGCAGGTCGATGACTTCGATGGAAATGCCCTCGTCCGCCGCCGCGGAGGCAGCATCCAGCGCGGTCTTGACCAGGGGCCCATAAGCCACAAGCGTGACGTCGCGGCCGGTGGTCAACACCCGGGCCTTGTCCATGGGCAGGGCAGCATGTAGGTCAACGGACTCGTCCACGTCACCCTTGTCGTGGTACCGGCGCTTGGGCTCGAAGTACAGGACGGGGTCGTCGCAGGCAATGGCCTGCTGGATCACGGTGTAGGCATCCTGGGGGTTCGCCACGGTCACCACGCGCAGCCCGGAGGTGTGGGTGAAATACGCTTCCGGGGATTCGGAGTGGTGTTCGGGCGAGCCAATGCCGCCACCGAACGGGACCCTGATGGTGATGGGCATCTTCACGGCGCCGCGGGTGCGGTAGTGCAGCTTTGCCACCTGGCTGACGATCTGGTCGAACGCCGGATAGATGAACCCATCGAACTGGATTTCCACCACGGGCCGGTATCCCCGGTAGGCCAGGCCAACGGCCGTGCCCACAATGGCGGACTCCGCCAGCGGCGTGTCCACCACCCGGTGCGTTCCAAAGTCCTTTTGCAGGCCATCCGTCACCCGGAAGACACCACCCAGGGCACCGATGTCCTCACCCAGGAGCACCACCTTGGAGTCGTTCTCCAGCGACTTGCGCAGCCCGGCGTTGATGGCGCGGGCAAAGGTCAACTGGGTCATCAGCGTGCACCTTCCTCGGAAACGGCTCCTGCGGGATCGCCGAAGGAGGCCAGGTAGCGGGCGTAGTGGTCCTGCTGGCGTTCCAGCCAGGAATGGGGGGTGCTGTAGACATGTTTGAAGATGTCCATGGGCTGCGGATCCGGCATGGTGGTGCATCCGCGGCGCATCTGCGCCGCAACGGTGTCGGCCTTGTCCTTGACCTGCTGCTGCAGCCCGTCGGTCAGGAGGCCCTTGCGCTCCAGGAGGGCGGCCAGCCTGGCGATGGGGTCCTTGGCGGCCCAGTCCTCGAGTTCGTTGGGATCGCGGTACCTCGTGGGGTCATCCGCCGTGGTGTGCGGGCCCATGCGGTAGCTGACGGCCTCGATGAACGTGGGTCCGCCGCCCCGACGGGCCCGGTCCAGCGCGAGCCGGGTGGCAGCCATGACTGCCAGGACGTCATTGCCGTCCACCCGCAGGCTGGGGATGCCGAAGCCGGCGGCCCGGTCTGCGAGGTGGATGTGGGACTGGAGCCGCACAGGCTCGGAAATCGCCCAGTGGTTGTTGGTGCAGAAGAACACCACCGGGGCCTGGTAGCTGGCGGCGAACACCATGGCCTCGTTCACGTCGCCCTCGCTGGTGGCGCCGTCGCCGAAGTAGGTGACAGCCACGGCGTCGGCTCCGTCATTCTGGATACCCATGGCATAGCCGGTGGCGTGCAGAGTCTGGGCGCCGATGATGATCTGCGGCGTGGCCATATTGATGCTGTAGGGGTCCCAGCCGCCGGAGGCGTTGCCTCGCCATACCCGCAGGAGGTCGGTCAGGTCCACGCCCCGGCAGTAGGCCACGCCGTTCTCGCGGTAGCTGGAGAACACAAAATCGTCCGCCCGCAGGGCCCGTCCGGAGCCGATCTGGGCTGCCTCCTGGCCCAGGAGCGGTGGCCACAGGGCGAGCTCCCCCTGGCGCTGGAGGGCAGTGGCTTCCACGTCGATCCTGCGGATGACGGTCATGTCCTCATAGAGGGAACACAACTGTTCGTCGGTAATGTCCTTCACCCAGAGGTCGAACTCCGGATGGCTGATGCGTTCACCCGAAGGGGTGAGCAACTGGAGAAGTTCCTGTCCCGGAGCGGAATCTCCCCCGCTGTGCGGGGTTTTTGCACCGCCATGGCCCGTTTCGTCTGTAGACACGATTGCCGCAACCTTCGTACGTCGTTGACCGTGGTTTTGCGGGCTTTTGGCCCCTGCCGCCACCGGCCTTCCGGGCGTCATTGCCCCAGATACTGTGACCCTACTCACAACACCCAGGGGGTACAACCACTCCGGGAATTTTTGAGCAGAGTGCCCTGTCGGGTGTCCCCGCACCGTGCTAGCGTTGCGCATTATGCGAGCTTTGGATGGCACTGACACCCGCCTGCTGTCGGCGATGGCGCAGGATCCGCGGCGTACGGTGGTGGCTCTCGCGCAGAAGCTTGGCCTGTCCCGCAACACGGTCCAGGCACGCATGGCGCAGCTGGAGAAGAAGCATGTCTTCCTGTCCTTTGAACGGCGTATTAACCCGGCTGCGCTGGGATATCCGCTGATGGCGTTCATTTCCGTCCATGTCCAGCAGCAGAAGCTTGGGCGGCTGGCGGAGGAGATCGCGGCAATCCCCGAAGTGCTGGAGGGATACGGGCTCACGGGTTCGGCGGATTTGCTGCTGCGCGTGGTGGCCCGGGACGCGGAGGACCTGTTCCGGATCAACGGCAAGATCCTGGCCTGCGACGGAGTGGAGCGGGCTGACACCGCGCTGGCGATGGGCGAACTGATCCCCTTCCGGGTGCAGCCCCTGTTGGAGCGGGGCTCCGAAGCCGGGTAGGAAGGGAGCACGCCGGGTGCGGCTGGCACGACGGCGGCGGGCAGGGTTATAGGCTGGTGCAGTCATGCGCCGGTCCGGAAGGCCCGGGTTGGTCCGCGGCGCCGAAGCGCCAGTTCGTTGAAAGGTCCCCCTTGAGCAGTCCCCAGGATCCGTACCAGCGCAGTCCCCAGGATCCCTACCTGCAGGGCCGGGCGGGCTACGGGCCGCAGCAGATTCCCCCCATGCAGGAGCAGCCGGCCCCGTTCGGACTTCCGGGGGAACCGCCGCAACAGCGCAGCCGGCGGAAGCTCTGGATCATTCTTGGCAGCATTGGCGGGGTTCTGCTGCTGGTGATTATCGGCGTCGTCATCCTGGTGAACGTGGTGGGCAGCGCCACCAACCAGGCCCGGGGACTCGCGGACGACTTCACCAAGAAGGTGATCGCCGGCGATACATCCAGCGCCTACGACGAATACCTCGACCCCGCCCTGCAGAAGCAGCTTTCCCGGGAAGCGTTTGTTTCCGGGGTGCGGAGCCTGGAAATGGACAGCTCCTGCAAGCCTGCCTACAACGACCTCAAGGTTGCCACGGAGAACGGGACGAAGTCGGCGGAAGTGGTGGGCCAGATCAGCTGCACGGGCAAGAAGGTTGACCTGGCGTACCGGTTCGAGGGCAACGACCGGCTCATGATGACGAGCATCAAACTGCGGCCTGCCTCATAAGGCGCACCGGACGGCTCCGGCCACAATTGCAAAGGGTACTGACCTTTTTACCCATCCGCCGCGTCCAATGGTCCGAATCGCTTCCGAGGGTCCCATCCGGGGACCCCGCAGCCGGCGGGAACAATCCTCCCGCCCTTTCGGAAGGATCCGGTCCATGCGCAACTCACCCAACCGCCTCGTCGCCACCATCTTCGGAGCCGTCTACCTGCTGGTGGGACTCCTGGGCTTCGCCGTCACGTCAGGCGTCGGCTTCGTTGCCACCGAAGGCGCGAACCTCATCATCTTCGAAGTCAATCCCCTGCACAACGTCATCCACCTGGCCATCGGGGCAGCCCTGCTCTTCGCCGGCCTCCGCGGTACGGACACCGCCCGCACGGTCAATGCCAGCGTGGGCGCCGTCTACCTCCTGGTGGGCATCGTCGGCCTGTTCCTGCTGAATTCGCCGCTGAACATCATCGCCCTCAACGGTGCCGACAACGTCCTCCACCTTGCCAGCGCGGTGCTCCTCCTGGGCGTGGGCCTGTCCCTGGACAAGTCCCCGGCCACGGCCCGGGCCTAAGCATGGCGACCCCCGGCACGGCAGTACCCGGGACAACCGCAGCACCGGCGACGGCTGCCGCCGGGGCCGCGGCAGCACCGGACAGGACCCCGGCCAGCGCCCTTGACGTGTCCCCGGCGGCAGCCCCGGTACGGCTGCTCGCTGGCTTCGCGGGCTTTGGTGCCGGATCGGTAAACCTTGCGATCTCCTCCAGCATGTTCGCCGCGCCTGGCGCCATGGAACCCGCGCGGCTCCTGGCCGGAGTGCTGGCGGGGTTGTGGGGCGCGGCCCTGCTCGCCGGCGCCGTAGTGTTCCTGGTCAGGGAGCGGCCGGCGGGGGGCCACTGGACCCGGTACGCCCTGTCCGGCGCGGCTGTGGTGCATCTCGCCGCCATCGCTTTCGGAGCCTCCGGCCTGAGCCTGACGCAGCTCTCCGCGCTGCTGCTCACCCTGATGGCCATCGCCTCCATCGGCTGGCTCCGGCGGTCCGGGGAACGGCGGCAGCACAGGGACACTGCCCCGCAGCCCGTCGGAATGCGGCCGGGCCGGCTCCTGCTTGCAGCGTTCGCCGGCGCCGTGCTGGTGGCCGGCATAGCGACGCCGGGACTCGCCGCATCAACGGCCGGCCAGTACGCAGTACCGCACGGTGGCCACGGCACCCCGGCACCGGGCGGCCACCACCAGCGGTAAACCCGCGCCGGGGACCGGGCAGCGACCCCGGTCCCGGCACCGAAAGAGCCTCCATGCCGCAGTTTGGACTGGTCGAGTGCAGCGGCAGGAGGCTCTTCACGTTGTTGCCGGTCCATCACGGCCGGCGTCAGTAGGCCGGGGTCAATAGGCCGGGTCAGTAGGCCGGTGTCAGTGGTTCACGGCTTTTTCGGCCCCGATCCCCGTCAGTGACCGGACTTCCATCTCGGCCTGCTTGGCGGCGTCCTCCCGCTTCCGGTCCAGGGTGGTGCCCAGCCAGCCCAGGAAGAAGGCCAGCGGGATGGACACGATACCCGGGTTGCTGAGCGGGAAGAGGGCGAAGTTGGCGCCCGGGATCATCGAGGTCTTTGCCCCCGAGACCACCGGGGAGAACACGATGAGCAGGATGGCTGCGGCCAGGCCGCCGTACATGCTCCATACCGCGCCCTGGGTGGTGAACTTCCGCCAGAACAGCGAGTAGATGATGGTGGGCAGGTTGGCGGAGGCAGCGACGGCGAAAGCCAGTGCCACCAGGAACGCGACATTCTGGCCGTTGGCGAAGATGCCGCCCAGGATGGCCAGGATGCCGATGACCACCACGGTGCGGCGCGCCACCCGGACCTCGGTGGCGGCGTCCGCCTTGCCCTTGGCGATGACGTTGGCGTAAATGTCATGCGCAAAGGAGGCGGCGGCCGTGATGGTCAGGCCTGCCACCACGGCGAGGATGGTGGCGAACGCCACGGCCGAGATGAAGCCCAGCAGCAGCGGACCGCCAAGGTGGAACGCCAGCAGCGGGGCGGCAGCGTTGACACCGCCGGGTGCCGATTTGATGGTGTCCGCTCCCACCAGTGCGGCAGCGCCGTAGCCCAGCACCAGGGTGAAGAGGTAGAACAGCCCGATCAGCCAGATGGACCAGACCACCGACTTGCGTGCTTCCTTGGCGGTGGGCACCGTGTAGAAGCGCATCAGCACGTGCGGCAGGGCTGCGGTGCCCAGGACCAGGGCAAGGCCCAGGGACATGAAGTCCAGCTTGGAGGTCTCGGTCTTGCCGTACTGCAGGCCGGGGTTGAGGACGGCCGGGTTGTTGGCGGTCTCCACGGCGCCGCCCAGCAGTGCCGAGAGGTTGAAGCCGTAAATGGCCAGCACCCAAAGGGTCATGACCGCGGCGCCGGCGATCAGCAGCATGGCCTTGATGATCTGGACCCAGGTGGTGCCCTTCATTCCGCCGATGAGGACATACATGATCATCAGGGCGCCGACGACGATGATCACCAACGCCTGGCCGCCCCAGTCGCTGATGCCCAGCAGGAGGGAGATCAGGCTGCCTGCGCCGGCCATTTGGGCCAGCAGGTAGAAGAAGCAGACGGCGAGGGTGGAAATGGCGGCGGCGATCCGGACGGGGCGCTGCCTCAGCCGGAAGGAGAGCACGTCCGCCATGGTGAACTTGCCGGTGTTGCGCAGCAGTTCGGCCACGAGCAGCAGTGCCACCAGCCAGGCCACCAGAAAGCCGATCGAGTACATGAACCCGTCGTAGCCGTTGATGGCAATGGCGCCGGTAATGCCCAGGAAGGAGGCCGCGGACAGGTAGTCGCCGGCGATGGCGGTGCCGTTCTGCGAGCCGGTGAAGGAGCGGCCCGCTGCATAGTAGTCGGCGGCGGTCTTGTTGTTGCGGCTGGCGCGGAACACGATCACCATGGTCACGGCCACGAACAGGCCGAAGATGCCCATGTTGAGCAGGGTGGTGTCCTTGAGCGCGGCGACGTCCACCGCAGCAGGAATTGAGATCATTTGTTGGCTCCGCCCACTCGGTTTCCGTGCTTATCGAATTCGTGCCCCTCGATCTCCTGCCGGATCTCCGAGGCGATGGGGTCCAGTTTCCGGTTGGAGTAGTGGACGTACCAGCCGGTGATGGCGAAGGTCGAAACGAACTGGAGCAGGCCCAGGATCAGGCCGATGTTGATGTTGCCCCAGACCTTGGTGGACATGAATCCCACCGCATAGTCGGCGAGCAGCACGTAGGCGAAGTACCACAGCAGGAAGGCCACTGCCATGGGGAAAACAAAACTGCGGTGCCGCCTGCGCAATTCCTGGAACTGCCCGGTCGACTGGACTTGTTCGAAGTCCACGGACGCCGCTGCGTCCGGAGTATGGGCATCATTACCCATCGTTCCTCCTCATTGAGTTGCCGGTACACACCGGGCGGCAGGCCCGGGTGGACACCGCAGATGTGACACCAATCACTCTGCCGCCCACCGGCCCGTCCCTTCCAGAACTTCGCCGCCCACGGTCGCTCAACGGTTGCGATGCTGCGGCAAACGGCACCCCCCGCTACGCTGGGCACCATGCCGGACTCCCCCCTCCTCACCGCCGCGGCCGTGGCAGTGATCGCCATGGCGATTGCCGTCGTCGTCGGCGTGGGCCTGAAGGTGCTGCGATCCTTCCGGGAGCTGGGCACCGACGCCGAACGCGCCACCTACCACACCCTGCATGCCGCGTCCCAGGCCGGGCAGCACCTGCGGCGCGGCCTGAACCCTGCCGGGGCAGCGAAAGCCAGCCGCCAGCTGCGCACCCTGCTGGCCTGCGAGGCCCTGACCATCATGGACACCTCAGGCGTCCTGGCCTGGGACGGGGGTGCCGAGGACATCAGGCCGCGCCTCATGGACCTCGCCGCGGACGTGCTGGGCTCGGGCCGGACCGCCGTCCTGCCCGCAGGGGCGGACGGAACGGGCGGCCGGCTTGCCGCCGTGATCGCTCCGGTGCGGGCCGGCACCCGCGTGGTGGGTGCCGTGGCCGCCTTCGCCCCGTCCGCCGGGGCCGGCCTGGTCCGGGCCACCGGCGAGGTTGCCGACTGGGTGGCCGTGCAGGTGGAACTCGCCGAGCTGGATGCCTCCCGGACACTGCTGATGGAAGCGGAGGTCCGGGCGCTGCGGGCCCAGATCAGTCCGCACTTTATCTACAACTCGCTCAACGCCATCGCGTCCTTCATCAACACCGATCCGCAGCGGGCCAGGGATCTGGTGGTGGAGTTTGCGGACTTTACCCGCTACTCGTTCCGGCGGCACGGCGATTTCACCACCCTCGCGGAGGAGCTGCGCTGCATTGACCGCTACCTGCTGCTGGAGCGGGCCCGGTTCGGCGAGCGAGTCCAGGTCAGCCTGCGCGTCGCCCCCGAGGTGCTCAGCACCGTCATCCCGTTCCTCAGCCTGCAGCCGTTGGTCGAAAATGCCGTCCGGCATGGGCTGGAGGCCAAGGAAGGCCCCGGGCACATCAGCATCACGGCGGAGGACGCCGGTTCCTTCGCCGAGGTCACCATCGAGGACGACGGCGTGGGGATGGACCCGGAGCACCTCCGGTCGGTGCTGGCCGGCCACACGGACGGGGACCACGTGGGGCTGCGGAACGTCGATGCCCGGCTCCGCCAGGTGTACGGCAACGACCATGGGCTGGTGGTGGAAACGGCGCCGGGTGAGGGCACCCTAATCACCATGCGGGTGCCGAAGTCACAGCCCGGCCACGACGCGTGAGGCAGGACCTGCAGCTGGAAGTACCCTAGGAGCATGATAAACGTCCTCGTCGTTGATGATGAGCTGCCCGCCGTGGAGGAACTTGCTTTCCTGCTGGGCAGGGACGACCGCATCGGCAAGGTGCTGCGGGCGACGTCCGGCGCTGAAGCCCTCACGGCCCTGTCCGCGGGCAGCATCGATGCCGTATTCCTGGATATCCATATGCCCGCCGTCTCCGGGCTGGACATCGCCGCCGCCATTGCCCGCAGCAGCAGCCCGCCGGCCGTCGTCTTTGTCACCGCTGACGAGGACCATGCCCTGGCGGCCTTCGAACTCGCGGCCGTGGACTACCTGCTCAAACCCGTGCGCGCCGAGCGGCTGGCCCGTTCCGTGGGGCGGATCAGTGAACTGCGCGACGGCGGGACGGCACCGGAGATGATCACCGTCGACCAGGGCGGGACCACCAGGATGATCCGCCGCGACGACGTCACCTATGTCCAGGCCCAGGGCGACTACGCCCGGCTGCACACCGCCGACGCCAGCTACCTCATCCGGGTGCCGCTGGCCGACCTTGAGCAGCAGTGGGCGGACGCCGGCTTCATCCGCACCCACCGGTCCTACCTGGTGGCACTGAAGCATGTGTCCTCGATGAAGCTGGCCGCGGACGGGCCCCGCGTGACGGTGGCCGGCGCCGGCCTGCCCATCAGCCGCCGGCACCTGCCGATCGTGCGGGAGAAGCTGGAGGCCACCCGCATCAGGCCGCACGCATGACCCGCGTCCGGGTCACGGCCCCGCACGCGGCCGCCCGTCCTGCGGTGCGCGCCGGGCAGCGCAGCGGCGAATCGCGGGAAGCCGCGCAGGACTCCGAGGTGGGACAGGTGTTCGTCCGGTCCCTGATCAGGTCGCAGCTGCGGCTGGCCCTTGTCGTGGCCGGCGGCTTCCTGCTGATCCTGGCCGCGTTCCCCCTGGTCCTGCTGGCAGTGCCCGGCCTGGCCGATGCCCCCGTTGCCGGGATTCCGTTCGGCTGGCTCCTGCTGGGCGCGGGAATCTACCCGGTCATCGGCCTGAGCGCCTGGCTGTATGTGCGGACCGCCGCCCGCAACGAGGCGCGCTACCGCGACCTCGCCGGCGAGCAATGAGGCCCGCATGAACGCCGGGGCCGCCATCGCAGCCGTGGCGGTCGTGTCCCTCGCCACCGCCATCATCGGCTTTTACGGACTGCGGATCTCGCGCACCACGGGCGACTTCTACGTTGCCTCCCGCACCGTCCGGCCCTGGTGGAATGCCTCGGCGATCGGCGGCGAGTACCTGTCCGCGGCCAGCTTCCTGGGGGTGGCCGGACTCATCCTGCTCTCGGGGACGGACGCAGTCTGGTTCCCGGTGGGGTACACCGCCGGCTACCTGATGCTGCTGCTCTTCGTCGCCGCCCCGCTGCGCCGTTCGGGGGCCTACACCATTCCGGACTTCACCGAGTCCCGGCTGGCATCCCGGGCCGTCCGGCGGGTGACCAGCCTCGTGGTGGTGATGGTCGGCTGGCTGTACATCGTGCCGCAGCTGCACGGTGCTGCCCTGACCATCCAGATCGCCACCGGCCTGCCGTCCTGGGTGGGTTCGGTGGCCGTCGTCGTGGTGGTCTGCCTGACGGTGGTGGCGGGCGGCATGCGGTCCATCACGTTCGTCCAGGCCTTCCAGTACTGGCTGAAGCTGACCGCCCTCGCCGTGCCCATCCTGTTCATCATCTTCGTGCTGGCCGGACAGGGCACCGGACCGCAGTCCGCTCCGGCAGTCAACCCCACGGGACTGGCACCGGCGGGGCCCTACCAGAACGTTTCCCTGCTGGTGGCGCTGCTGTTCGGCACCCTCGGCCTGCCGCACGTGCTGGTACGCTTCTACACCAATCCGGACGGGCACTCCGCCCGCCGCACCACGCTGATCGTCCTGGGCCTGTTGTCCGTGTTCTACCTCTTCCCCACCGCCTACGGGCTGGTGGCCCGTACGTACGCGCCGGACCTGGCCCGCTCGGGACAGCCGGACGCCATGGTCCTGCGGTTGCCCGGCGAGCTCGTGGGCGGCGTGGCGGGGGACCTGCTCTCGGCCCTGGTGGTGGCCGGGGCGTTCGCCGCGTTCCTCTCCACCACCTCCGGCCTGGTGGTGTCCCTGGCCGGTGTGATCAGCCAGGATGTGCTGGGCGGCAGCGTCCGCGGCTTCCGGCTGGCGGCCGTCGTCTCCGCGCTTGTCCCCCTTGGTTTTGCCTTCATGACCGGTTCCTCTGCCTTGGCCGGCAGCGTGGGCCTGGTGTTCGCGTTCACCGCCTCCACGGTGTGCCCGGTCCTGCTGCTGGGCATCTGGTGGCGCGGTCTCACAGACACGGGAGCCATCGCCGGGATGGTGACCGGCGGCCTGCTCTGCGGCGGGGCGATGATCGCCGGCGCCGTGGCCGGTCCGGGAACAGTGCCGGCGTGGCTGGCGCAGCCGGCGGCCTGGAGTGTACCTGCCGCCTTCGCCGTCATGGTGATCGTGTCCAGGGCCACCGCCCACCGCATTCCCGCCACCATGCCGCGGATCATGACCAGACTGCATACCCCGGAACGGCCGCTGGCGACGGAGCGGTGGTCGGGAGGACAATAGCGCCATGTCCAGCGAGGAGGGCGCGCAGTCCCGGCAGCCAGGCGGGGTCCCGGCCTCCGTGCGTGCCCAGCTGCTCGCCACGGAACACTGGGGCCTGCTGGCATCGCGCAGCACGGCCCAAGGCGAGGTGCTGACGCGGATCAGCATGTTCCTGACCTTCACGTCGGCAAGCGTGGTCAGCATGGCGCTGGTGGGCCAGGCCACGGGGTTTTCCGCGGCCTTCGTGCTGCTCGCCGTGGTGGTCCTGTTCATCGACACGGCGATCGGGCTCCTGACCCAGCTGCGGGTGATGAACGTGGCGCATGAGGACCTCATGTACGTCACCGCCATGAACCGGCTGCGGGCGGCCTACGTTGACCTCGACCCGGGTGTGGCGCCGTACCTGATGGCGGCGCACCATGACGATGAGGCAGGTTCGAAGCGGACCTACTACTTTTTCGGGAACCGCGGCAGCTTCAGCCATGTGGCGGGCAGCAGCATGATCTTCATGACGACGGCGAACGCTGCCTTGATTGCCATTCTGGCCGGGCTGCTGGTGACGCTGGCGGGGGCGGGCACGGCGGCCCGCTCGTGGCGGGCGCGGTGTGCGGAGCCGCATTCCTGGTGGCCTCGGCCGTCCGCGGCTTCCGCGGCTACCGCAGCGTGTGGCGCGGCTTCACGCCGCTTTCCCCTACTCCTCCTGCCGGGGAATAGCGGGACCCGGCCTGCTAGTCGATGGCCGCCATCAGCTCGACGACGCGGTCCAGGAAGGCATCAACCTGCGATTCCTCGTAGCCGTCGGCGCCCACCGCGGGGCGGAAGACGGCACGGCGCACGCTGTCAACGCTGAGCGGTTTGTCCTGTTCAAGGTAGGCGACGAGTTCGCGGCACAGCCGGTCGACGTCGTCGGTGTTGTAGCTGCGGGCCTTCTTCCTGCTGGGCCGCCGGAAGCGGTCGCCGTCGGGCCGGTGCAGCCGGCCGCGGAGGATGCCGGAGAGGTTTCCGATTTCGCGGAGCCAGGCTTCCTCCCCGTGGGCCGCGATCAGTTCATCGCGCTCCCGGCGGGCGAAGGCGTCTTCGAGCCGGTCCAGGGCCGCATCCACGACGGCGGCGGAGTAGCCGCCCTTGACGGGATCGAAGGACACCGCCCGCACGTCGGCGCTGTTCACGGGGTCCGTGGCGGAGCCAGGCGTTTCCAGGGAGATCCGCGCGCGCTGCAGGAACTGGTCCACCTGCTTGGCGTTGTACCCGTACTCGCCGCGCTGCACGCGCTCAAAGGACGCAGGGATCTGCCGATGAATGTCCAATGCCACTTCGATTCCTTCAGTGCTCTTCAGCCTTAGTGCTTCCGCACCAGTTTAGGGTGCCGCAGCCAGGGTGGGCGCCCGGGTCGTGTTTGTGTCAGCCGCCCGTGCGTGCCGCCGTGGAGGCGGTTAGGCGCCGGCCACCAGGCCGTACATGATGAACGCCACCGGTGAGGCGAAGACGATCGAATCCAGCCGGTCCATTACTCCCCCGTGGCCGGGCAGGATGCTGCTCATGTCCTTGACGCCGAGTTCGCGCTTGACCATGGACTCGGCAAGGTCCCCGGCGGTGGCCGCAGCGACGGTCCCGACGGCCAGCACCACGCCGACCCACCAGGGCTTGTCCAGCACGAAGAGTGCCGCCAGGACACCGATCAGGGTGGCCCCGGCCACCGATCCCGCGAAGCCCTCCCAGGACTTCTTGGGGCTGATCTTCGGTGCCATGGGGTGCTTTCCGAGTGACGCGCCCACCAGGTAGCCGAACGTATCGTTGGAGACCACCAGCAGCAGCATGACCGCGATCTCCCAGGCCCCGATGGGCGCAACGCCCCCGGGCCACAGGCCCAGCGGAGTGGTGCCGGCGGCATGCAGCGGCAGGGCCGCGAAGCTGATGAAGAACGGCACCCAGCCCAGGGTGAAGACTCCGGCGAAGATGCTGTTGGCCGATCCGGCGGCGCTTTCGATCGAGCGCCACAGCAGGACCGCGACGGCGCTGAGCAGGAGGGCAAACAGCTGGCTCTCAATGCCGCCGAAGTAGGCGGCAAAGGGCATGGCCAGTGTGCCCGTCATCACCGGCACGATGGGCATCCTGGTGCCGTTGGCTTCCAGCGCGCGGTAGATCTCCCAGACGCCGAACACCGCAAAGGCGGTGACGATGGCGACGAAGGCCAACGGCAGGAACAGCAGCCCGCCCAGGACACCGAGCAGCATGGCCAGGCCCACCACGACGGCGGCGGGCAGGTTCCTGCCGGCCTTTGGTGTCGGATTGCTCCTGGGCTGCTTCCCCCGCGCGCCGGCCCGTGAAGCCGGGGCCTGATCTGCCTGGCCCATCAGACTTCGAGCAGCTCTGCTTCCTTGCGCTTGAGCAGCTCATCAATGCCGTCGACGTGGGCCTTGGTCAGGCTGTCCAGTTCCTTCTCGGCGCGGTTGCCTTCGTCTTCGCCGGCTTCGCCGTCCTTGACCAGTCGGTCAAGGGTTTCCTTGGCCTTCCGGCGGATGTTGCGGATGGAGATCTTGGCGTCCTCGCCCTTGGTCTTGACGATCTTGACGTATTCCTTGCGGCGTTCCTTGGTCAGTTCAGGAATGGTGATCCTGATGACGTTGCCGTCGTTGGACGGGTTCGCGCCGACTTCGGAGTCACTCAGGGCACGTTCGATGTCGCGCATCGCCGACTTGTCGAAGGGGGTGATCAGGATGGTCCGGGCGTCCGGGATGGCGAAGGATGCCAGCTGCTGCAGGGGCGTGGGCGAGCCGTAGTAGTCCACCAGGACCTTGTTGTACAGGCCCGGGTTGGCGCGGCCGGTGCGGACGGAGGCGAAGTCTTCCTTGGCTACCTCGACGGCCTTGTCCATCTTTTCTTCGGCTTCGAGCAAGGTTTCTTCGATCACGGCTTCTCCTGACGGTTCTGGTGCGGTCCGGCGCGCCGGGCCCGTGCACTCACGTGGTTCTTTGTTGCTGTTTCCGTCCCCGCCGGAAAGGGCGGGGACGGAACTGTCCTGGAATCATCCTAGCCGGAGCTAGGCGGTGACCAGCGTGCCCAGCTTCTCGCCGAGGATGGCGCGGGTGACGTTGCCTTCACCCTCCATGCCGAACACCACCATGGACAGGTTGTTGTCCTTGCACATGGTCATGGCCGTCTGGTCCATCACCCGGATGTCACGGCGCAGCGCGTCGTCGTAGCTGAGGGTTTCGAGCCGCTCCGCGGTGGGGTCCTTCTTGGGGTCCGCGGTGTACACGGCATCGACGCCGCTCTTGGCCATCAGGACCACGTCGGCATGGACTTCCAGGGCCCGCTGGGCGGCAACGGTGTCGGTGGAGAAGTACGGCAGGCCGGCGCCGGCACCGAAGATGACCACGCGGCCCTTTTCCATGTGGCGGATGGCGCGGCGCGGGATGTAGGCCTCGGCCACCTGGCCCATGGTGATGGCGCTCTGGACACGGGTTTCCACGCCTGCCTGCTCAAGGAAGTCCTGCAGGGCCAGGCAGTTCATGACCGTTCCCAGCATTCCCATGTAGTCGGCGCGGGAGCGGTCCATGCCGCTTTGGGACAGTTCGGCGCCGCGGAAGAAGTTGCCTCCGCCCACCACGATGGCGACCTCCACCTGCGGGACGGCGGCGGCGATCTGCTTGGCAACGTCGCGGACGGTTTCGGGATCGACACCCAGTTTCCCGCCGCCGAAGACCTCGCCGGAGAGCTTCAGGAGGACCCGCCGCCGGCTCTTCTCTGAATGCGTGACAGTGTTGACGGCTTCCATGATGCCTTCCCGTTGGTGACTCTGAAAAAAGGGTATCCTGCCGGCTCCGGTGGTCGGAACCGGCCGCGCTCCGTGTGGACTGCGCGTGGGGTGGATTGTGAGCATGCAAAAGGGGCGGCCACCGAAGTGGCCACCCCTTGCAGTTCGACTAGGAGCCGACGCGGAAACGCGTGAACGCGGTTCCCTTGACACCGGCCTCTTCGAGGACCTGTGCCACTGACTTCTTGGCGTCCTTGGCAAATGCCTGGTCGACCAGGACCTCACCCTTGTAGAAGCCGGTCACGCGGCCTTCCACGATCTTGGTGAGGGCGGCTTCGGGCTTGCCCTCGGCCTTGGCGGTCTCTTCGGCGATGCGGCGCTCGGACTCGACGAGCTCGGCCGGAACGTCCTCACGGGTGAGGTAGTTCGGAGCCATGGCGGCGATGTGGACGGCGACGTCGTGGGCGGCGGTTGCGGCTGCTTCGCCTTCACCGTCGACAGCGAACAGCACGCCAACCTGGGCCGGGAGGTCCTTGGAGGTCTTGTGCAGGTAAGCGTCAACGGTTGCACCCTCGATGCGGGAGATCCGGCGGACAACAACCTTTTCGCCCAGGATGGCGCCCTCTTCGACGACGACCTCGGACAGCGGCTTGCCGTCGACATCGGTGGCGAGCAGGGTCTCGAGGTCGGCAGCGCCGGACTCGACGGCGACGGCCAGGACCTTGTCGGCCAGCTGGATGAACTTGTCAGCCTTGGCCACGAAGTCGGTCTCGCAGTTGACCTCGATCATGACGCCAACGCCGTTGCTGACCTTGGCAGCCACGAGGCCTTCGGCGGTGGAACGGCCTTCGCGCTTGGTGGCGCCCTTGAGGCCCTTGATGCGGATGATCTCGATGGCCTTCTCGGCGTCACCGTTGGCTTCGTCAAGAGCCTTCTTGACGTCCATCATGCCGGCGCCGGTGCGCTCACGCAGGGCCTTGATGTCCGCGGCAGTGTAGTTCGCCATGTGAACCCCTCTGTCTAGAAATGTGTGGTGGTGTGTACGGACCGACAGGACGGCAGCCCACGGGGGTGGGCTGCCATCCTGTCAGCAGCTCCGGCTGCGGACAGCGCGGAGAATCCGGTTATTTGACTTACTTGGCGTCTTCGGCGGGAGCCTCGGCGGCGGCCGGAGCTTCAGCGTTCTCTGCCGGAGCTTCAGCGGCTTCTGCCTTGCTGCCTTCGAGGAGCTCGCGCTCCCACTCGGCGAGCGGCTCTTCCGGAGCTTCGGTGGCGCCGGTGCCGCGGTTGTTGCGGGCGATCAGGCCCTCGGCAACGGCGTCGGCGACAACGCGGGTCAGGAGGTTCACGGAGCGGATGGCGTCGTCGTTGCCCGGGATCGGGAAGTCAACTTCGTCGGGATCGCAGTTGGTGTCCAGGATGGCAACAACCGGGATGTTCAGCTTCTTGGCCTCGTCAACGGCGAGGTGTTCCTTCTTGGTGTCGACAACCCAGAGCAGGGACGGAGCCTTGGTCAGGTTGCGGATACCGCCGAGGTTGGACTCGAGCTTGGTGAGTTCACGCTTGAGGAGCAGCAGCTCCTTCTTGGTGTACGCGGAACCGGCGACGTCGTCGAAGTCGATCTCTTCGAGTTCCTTCATGCGCTGGATGCGCTTGGCGACCGTCTGGAAGTTGGTCAGCATACCGCCGAGCCAGCGCTGGTTGACGTAGGGCTGGCCCACGCGGGTTGCCTGCTCGGCAATTGCTTCCTGGGCCTGCTTCTTGGTGCCGACGAAGAGCACGGTGCCGCCGTGGGCAACAGTGGCCTTGACGAACTCGTAGGCGCGGTCGATGTAGGACAGCGACTGCTGCAGGTCGATGATGTAGATGCCGTTGCGCTCGGTGAAGATGAAGCGCTTCATCTTCGGGTTCCAACGACGGGTCTGGTGTCCAAAGTGGACGCCGCTGTCAAGCAGCTGGCGCATGGTTACGACGGGCATTCCGACGCTCCTTATTTTCCGGCAGGTCATTCATGAGAGAACCCGGAGGCTTCTTACCCTGCCAATAGTTGACGGTTGATCAGCGTGGCCCGGATGGGCCGTGCTCCTGGCATCCACCGCTCTTCCCATCAGGACCAAAGCCTGACCGCAGGAAGCGCGGTCCTCCATGGGCGACGCCGAAGCGTTGCCTGCCGAAGGGCTGGATGCGCGTAGTCAGCCGCCGCTCCCCCACACTCCTGAATGAGATGTGCCGACGCAATCCGGACAGGGTCATGCACCGCGGGGGTGGACTACTGGGCGGGAAGCGTTTGAGGGCGCAGCAAACTGCTCCATCAAGTGTACTACAGCCGTCCCCGCCTTCAGGACAGTGCAGGCCCGGCGGTGGCAGTTGTCCACATGGCCGGAATCGGCCCTCCCGGCCCGGGCCGGGGCCGGGCAGGGTGGTGCCATGAAACCGCCAATCCTGCTTGCCGCACTCCTGCTGTTGCCGGCCACGGTGGCGTCGCCGGGCACCGCCTTCCACTACAGGGCGCTGCCCTACGGCGCCGCCCCGGGCGCCGGCCCAGCCACCCCGGCCGCCGTCCAGCCGCCCTTGCACGTCAAGCCTGTGCAACCGCCGGCTGCGCAGGTCCAGCCTGGTCCGGCCAGGGTTGCCGGCGGTGAACTGGGCCATACGGTGTCCGGGGGCCGGCCGGCCGCCCGGCCTTCCTGGCAGTGGCCGCTGGCACCGCGGCCGCCGGTGCTGCGCGGTTTCGATCCCCCGCCCAAGCCGTGGCTCAGCGGGCACCGCGGGGTGGATCTGGGCTTTGCCGGCGCCGGAGCCCAGGTTTTGTCCCCCGCCGCCGGAACAGTGAGCTTTTCGGGCGTGGTGGTGGACCGCCCGGTGATCACCATCGACCACGGCGGCGGGCTGCGGAGCAGTTTCGAACCGGTGGAAAGCACCCTAGCCGCCGGCGATGCCGTTGCGGCGGGGCAGGTCATCGGAACCGTCGTGCCGGGTCACTGCCCGCCGGCCCAGTGCCTCCACTGGGGCGTCAGGGACGGTGAACAGTACGTCAATCCCCTGCAGTTCGTCCTGGACCTGCGCCCGTCCATCCTGCTTCCCCTGCCGGCACCATGAATCGACCCGCAGGGTGGCGGCTGAGATTAGGGTGGCGGCTGAGGTCAGGGTGCGGCTAGACGATGGCCGAGATGCCGGTGATGGCCCGGCCGGTGACCAGGGTGTTGATTTCGGCGGTGCCCTCATAGGAGTAGATGGCCTCGGCGTCGGCGAAGATCTTGGCCATCTCATAGTCGGTCACGATGCCGTTGCCGCCCAGGATGCCGCGGCCGAGCGCCACGCTCTCGCGCATGCGTGCCGTGGCGAAGGCCTTCGCCAGTGCCGACTGTTCATCCTTGGCGGCGTCCCCGTCCTCCAGCTGGGAAAGCCTGACCATCATGCCCATGGAGCTGACGGTGTTGCCGAGGATCCGGACCAGCTGGTCCTGGATGAGCTGGAAGGAAGCGAGCGGGCGGCCGAACTGCAGGCGCTCCACGGCGTAGCGGCGGGCAACGTCGAACGCGGCCAGCTGGAGTCCAACGGCCTGCCAGGCGACGGCGAGCCGGGTGACCTTGAGGACCTTGTTGACGTCGCGGAAGCTGTTGGCGTTTGCGAGCTTGAAGTGGTCCGGGACCGCCACGTCCGCCAGGACAATGTCTGCGTTCTGGACGGTCCGCAGCGAGATCTTGTTTTCGATCTTTGCGGCGCTGAACCCGGGCAGCGAGGTGTCCACCATGAAGCCCTTGACCTGGTTGTCGGCCACATCCCGGGCGTACACCACCACCCAGTCAGCGAAGGTCGCGTTGCCGATCCAGCGCTTGGCCCCGTTGAGGATCCAGGTATCGCCTTCTTTGCGGGCGGTGGTGCGCGTTCCGCCGGCAACATCGCTGCCGCCCAGCGGCTCGGTCAGGCCGAACGCACCGATCTTTTTCAGCGCATAGATATCGGGGAGCCACTCGTCCTTCTGCTCCTGCGACGCCAGCAGTTCGATGGACCCTGTGAAGAGCCCGTCGTGCACACCCAGGAACGTGGCGATCGAAGCGTCTGCCCGCGTCACTTCTGCATGCAGCATGCCGGCGAAGAGGTTGGAGTACCCCTGGCGGCGCACGGGGCTGACCAGGTCCAGGCCGGCGAGCTTCGGCACCAGGTCCATGGGGAATTCGCCGCGGTTCCAGCAGTCGACCGCCAGCGGCCTGACCTCGCGCGCCAGGAAGTCGCGGACCTCGGCCAGGCGGTCCTGCTCTTTTCCGGACAGAAGCTGCTCGAAGGCGAAGAAGTCGCCGTCGGCGTAGGGAAGCTGGTGGGGTCCGGATGCAGAGGGAGCCATGGGTACCTTCTTCGATGATCAGCGCTGACCATGCCGCCAAGCGGAGCACGGTATGTTACTGACCAGTAACATACCGCAGGGCGGGGGTTAAACCAAGGCAACCGCGGCCAACGTGGATCGTTGGCCGCGGTTGTCGGATGGCGGTAGGGCTACTCGGACTTGAACCGAGGACCTTAGGATTATGAGTCCCGCGCTCTAACCAGCTGAGCTATAGCCCCCAAGCCCCGGGAGCCTGTGGTCAATCGACACGCTCCGGCAGGGCAGAAACACTCTAGCAAACCCGGGAACGGGATCAGACCACCTTGTCGTCGTAGGTGGCGCCCCGGTACAGGTCCTCGAAGGTCTGGAGCGTTCCCTGGATGCTGTGGGGCTCCACCATTTGCCGGCTGGCACGGCCCATGGCGCGCAGCTCTTCCTTGGGCAGCTCCAGAACCTGGGTGATCTTCTTGGCCAGGTCGTCGCTGTCGTTGGGCGTGAAGAGGTACCCGTTCTCACCGTCGCGCACCAGGTGCGGCAGCGCCATGGCATCCGCCAGGACCACCGGAGTGGAGGCGGACATCGCCTCCAGGGTCACCAGGGACTGAAGTTCGGCCGTTCCCGGCATGCAGAACAGGTCGGCGCGGATGTACGCCTTGCGCAGGTCTTCGTCGCTGGCGAGGCCCAGGAACTTCACCCGGCTACCCAGGCCGAGCCGCCGCACCAGGTCCTCCAGGGCGGGGCGCACCTCGCCGCCGCCAACCACCTCCAGGTGCACGTTCAGCTCCGGCGGGGTCTTGCCGATGGCCTCGATGAGCACATCGACGTGCTTTTCCTCGGCGAGGCGTCCGGCGAACAGGACGGTGGGGTGCGCGTGGGGCTCGATGTGCTCACCGGGCTTGGGTTCGTACGCGGCGGAGTCGATGCCGTTGGACAGGGGCAGGACCTTGCGCAGGAAGGCGTGCTCGTGCATGGCACGGGCGGCAAGCGGGGTGGGGGTGG